>NZ_JBSGXZ010000005.1:0-351703 GCF_053610285.1 Lentzea sp. NPDC054927 | reverse complement strand
CCCAACGCAACAGGCGTGCCATCAACCCACGCACGGCGGAGGACCCCCAGATCAGATTGGCGGGGGTCTGGGGGCAGCGCCCCCAGGAAACGCACTCAACAGGAACTCGCCCTACGCAAGGTGACCACCCTCAAAAGCCGCGACCCGACGCCCCAACACCTTCTCAGTCCCACCAGTAGCGTCAAGCAACCGAATCAACGCCCGCTTCACCGCATCTCCACCATGCACATCCAACTCACCACGAAGCCGCCGACTGTCCTCAACCAACTGCCGCCCCCGCACCGTGAGCGCAGCACGACGCACCCGGCTGTCCACCCCGTCCAACACCCGCTCGACATACCCAAGTCGTTCCAACTCAACCAACTGCTTCGACGCAGCCTGCTGCGTGACCCCAAGCAGCTCGCCCAACTCGGAAACCGTAGGGGCACCCTCAACCAGATGCTGGATCACATACCCGTGCGAGACACGGACGCCGACGTACCCGATCTCATGCAGCCGAGCCAGAACCGCCTCGTTGGCGGAGCTACCGGCCAGGTAGGCGAGGGTCGCGAAATCGAGCCGCATCAGATCCACAACACGCATCCTGACATCGACACCACAATCGCACAACCAAGCTTGTACAACCCCTGTTGTACAACCCGCCTTGCACAACTACGGTTGTACACATGGACGCCATCACGTCACTGCACCGCGCACTCGAAGCCGGCCAGTCCGGCGACTCCCTACGCCACTACTTCACCACCGACGCCATCACCGTCGAACACCCGAACCCCATCAAACCCTCCGGAGCGCGAACACCTCTCAACGAGATGCTCGCAGCCTCCAAGAAGGGCACCGAGCTGCTGGCAACCCAGAAGTACGACGTGCACTCAACCCTGCGCTCCGGCGACACCCAGATCCTCCGCCTGACCTGGACCGGTGAGCTGCGAACCGGCCAGCGCCTCACCGCACACATCGCCCAGTTCGTCGAGACCCGCGACGGCCTGATCAGCTCTATCGAGACGTTCGACTGCTACGAGCCATTCTGAGCTCCTCCCCCTGCCACCTCCGCCGCAGCAACCGATCATGCGAAGCCACAACCACCGCCCCCGAATAACCAGCGAGCGCCGCTTCAAGCTCCTCCACCAACCCAAGCGACAGATGGTTAGTCGGCTCATCAAGCAACAGCACGTCAAACTCACCAACCAGCAACCGCGCCAAGGCAAGCCGCCGCCGTTGCCCGACCGACAACGCCCCCACCGGCAAAGCGAAGTCCGCAGCCCGAAACAGCCCCAACGACAACAACCGCTCAGCACTCCCACCGAACGCCGCCAGCACCGACTGCTTCGGCTCGCGCACAACGGTCTCCTGCGGCAGATACCCGACCACCCCATGACGCGCAACCGTCCCGCGGTCGAGCTCAAGAACACCAGCCAGCACGTCGAGCAACGTCGACTTGCCGACACCGTTCGCCCCGGTCACCAACAACCGTTGCCCAGCCTCGACAACCAACTCGTCAACGCACAACCGTCGATCAACCCGCGCCTCCTGCAGCCGAAGCACCACACCCTCGCGCACCGCCGCGTCAAGCGGGGCGTTGAGGTGCAACGGTTCCGGCGGCTTCGGCACCGGATCAGCGTGCAGCCGCTCCAGCCGTTCGGACGCGCTGCGCACCCGCGTGCGGATCGACGCCTGCACCCGGCGGCCGTCGCCGTTGTACTTGCACTTGTTGTGGTCCGGGATCGCCCGGCCCGGCGCGACCCGGTGCGCCGTCGTGCCGCGCCACTCTGTCCAGTGGCCGATCTCGCCCACCCACTCCGCGTACGCCTGCTCCCACCGCTGCCGCGCCGCCTTCTTCTCGGCGACATAGCCTGCGTAGCCGTTGCCGTAGCGGGAGATCCCGCGTTCGTCGACCTCGACGATCGCCGTGGCCACCCGTTCCAGCAGCAACCGGTCGTGCGTCACCACGACCACCGTGCCCCGGTGGGCCCGCAACCTGTTCTCCAGCCAGGCCAGCGCCTGGTCGTCGAGATGGTTCGTGGGCTCGTCGAGCAACAGTAGTTCGGGCTCGGCCGACAGCACACCGGCCAGCGCCAGCCTGGCCCGCTGCCCGCCGGACAACGTGCCGAGCCGCCTGTCCCGCGCCAGGAAACCAATACCCAGCGCGGACATCGCGGCCTCGACCCGTGCGTCCGCCGAGTAGCCGTCACGCAGCTCGAACGCCGTGAGCAGGTCGCCCAGCTCACCCAGCCGCTGTTGTTGCGCCGCGGCCGCGATCTGCTGTTCGAGCAACCGGATCTCGACGAGCGCGGCGTCGATCGCGTCGCCGACGGTGGCGTCGCCGGGCAGGTCGAGCACCTGCGCGAGGTACCCGACGCCGTCCGCGACGACGGTGATCTCACCGTCGTCCGGGACGTCCTGCCCGGCGATCAACCGCACCAGCGTGGACTTGCCGGAACCGTTCTCCCCGACCACACCGACTTTCTCGCCCGGCCGGACCGTCAGCGAGACGTCGTCGAGCACCCGCCGATGCGCATAGCTCCTGGTGATGGATTTGAGCGTCAACTGACCTGACATGTGACCCCCTGCTGTCCGAACGAACTCGGAAAGGACGCACGCGAACGTGCCTGCAGCGGAGTCAGAAGATCATGGAGTTGATGTTCCCATACACCGTACGAGTCGCGCAACGGAGTTAGCGAAGAGCGTCCACCAACGCGGTGTGCGCCTTCTTCGGGGTGATCGACGCGGTCCACGGCAGCGCGTTGCCCGGCAGCGCCGGATAACGGTTCGTCGTGGCTGTCGAGCCGTACCGGTCGGTGAAGCCCCACGAGGTGAACCCGGTGCAGTTCGACTCCTGCCGGCACACCGCGAGCCGTTCACCGAACTGCTTGGCCTGCAACGTCTGATCGGCCGTCACCACGTCCATTTCGGACACTCGGACCTTCAGCCCCAGCTCCGCCAACGCCCGCACGTGCTTGCGGAACGTCTCGGCCGGCACCCGGTCGCCCGCCTCGTACTCGTGGCTCTGCAGGCCGACGCCGTCGATCGGCACGCCGTCCTGCTTGAGCTTCTTCACCAGGGCGTACAACGCCTTCCAGCGCGGTCCGTCCGCTTCGGCGCCGTACTCGTTGAGATACAGCACGGCACCCGGATCCACCGCTCGCGCGGCACGGAAGGCCTGGGCGATGTAGTCGGCACCCATCGCCTGGTGCCACAGGTTGTGCTCCAGACCGTCCGCGTTGTCCTCGTTCATCGGCTCGTTGACGACGTCCCACTCCGTCACGCGGCCCTTGAAGTGCGCGGCGACGGCCTTGATGTGGTCCGTCATCACGGTTTTCTTGTCCGGCGCCGACCTCATCCACGTCGGCAGCGCCTCGAACCACACCAGCGTGTGCGCGTGCACCGCGATGTTGTTGGCACGGGCGAAGTCCACGATCGCGTCGGCCTCCTCGAACGCGAACACCCCGCGCGTGGGCTGCACGAACTGCGGTTTCATGTCGTTCTCGGGAGTGATCAGGTTGAACTGTTCACCCGCCGTCGCGCGATATGCATCGTCGGCCACCAACGGCGCGACCGCCAGCGCACTGCCCACGCCCACCTTGCGCGGCAACGCTTCCGCGCGCGACCGCAGCGAGCCGGACACGGTCTTCTGCTTCCAGTCCGGCGCTTTCCGGATGCCCGTGGCACCCGTGGCCGTCAACGACTTCAGCTTCCACGACCCGTCCGCGCCGAACCACACCTGGCCCGACGCGAACACGCCGGAATCCGGCACCGTCCCGAGCTGCTGGCCCCCGGCCGAGAACTCCAGCGTCGAACCGGAACGCTTCACGCGCACCGCGACGTCACCGGACAACCCGGAGCCGAACTTCTTGGTCTGCACGGGTTTGTCGCCCTTGCCGTTCCACACGGCGACGTCCAGCTTCCCGCCGGCGATCCCGACCCGGACGCTCGGCGGTTCCTGCCGCCACTCGTCGTAGATGATCGGCGGCGAGCCGTAGAGCTGCAGGAATCCGGTCCCGGACATGGTCGCGTCGACCTGGAACGTGCCGTTGACCAGCAGCCGCGGGCCGAGCAGGTTGACCGGCGGATTGGCCTGGGACCGCTGGCCCTCGGTGGCGACGATCCACCGGTCCAGCGGCCGGATCTGGACGCCGTCCGCGGTCCGGGTGGCGCCCGCGAAGTGCGACCAGTCCTGGCCCGCCAGCAGATCCAGCGAGGCCTGTGGCACGGCCGGTGTCCCGGCCGCGACCAACAGTGCAACGAAAATGGGCAGCATCGAACCCCTCCTGTGGTGGTGCGTGGACCGCACAGGCGGCGGCGGAACCGCGCGGTGAACTCAGTTGGCGGCGGAAACCCTGGTGGTGACGAGATCGGCGAGCACGGCGTCGAGCCCGGTGGCGACGGCGCCGGTGAGGATGGCGGCCTCGCCCAGCAGCGAGGTCTTGATGGCGGGCGGGTAGGCCGAGAGCTTGGTCATCGCGGCACGCACGGGCCGGGCGAGCAGGTCGCCGTTCAACCCGATGCCACCACCCAGCACGATCAACGACAGATCGACGACCGACGAGATCCTGGCGGCGTGTTCGGCGATCCGCGCCGCCTCCCACGCGACGAGGTGCAACGCGCGTTCGTCACCACCGCGCGCCGCGATCATGACCTCCTCCGTGGTGACAAACTCGGAGTGCTGCCAGATGTGCGCGAGGAACGCGTCCGCGGCGGGGCTGTCGGACCGGAACCGCTGCCCTTCCGGCACGTGGTCGATCTCGCCGGCGGCCCCGTTCACGCCCCGGTGCAGCCGGCCGCCGAGCACGAGCCCGGCCCCGACGCCGCTGCCGATCGACAGGAACGCGAAGTCGCCCGCGTCGAGCCCCGCCCCGCGCCAGCCCTCCCCGACGGCGGCGAGGTTGATGTCGTTCTCCGCGACGACCGGCAACTCCAGCGCGGCCGAGAGCTCGGCCTGCGCCGCGAACCCTTCCAGCGCGTCCTGGTTGGCGTCGTGCACGATTCCGGTGCGCGGGTCGATCACGCCGCCGATGCCGATCGTGGCGACCTCCGGCACGGACCCGGCCGCCTCGACGAGCGCGTCCCGCACCAGCACCGCCATCTCCAGCACGTGGGCGGGCGCGTTGCCGCTCACCGGCTGGTCGAGCCGCGCCAGCACCGTTCCGTCGAGGTCGGCGACGCAGCCGCGCAGGTACCGGCTGCCGAGGTCGAGCGCCAGCACCGTCGCCGCGCCCGCCCGCGGCCCGAAGTACACCGCGTCGTACCCCGCCGCGTCCTCCGGCCGCGGCACCTCCTCGACCAGCCCGGCGCCGAGCAACGCGTCGATCGCGCGGTTCGCGGTCGGCTTGGACATCCCCAGGTACCGCGCGAGCTGCGCGCGACTCAACGGATGCGCCCGCCGAATCGCCTGGTAGACGGCCTGCACGTTCGTCTCCCGCACATGCGCGCCGGTCACGGCTCCAGTCATGTCGCCAAACTAGTAACGAGACGTTACTGGTGTCTAGAGGCACTCGTTCACATACCGCTCGCATACCGGTCCTCATACCCGCGCGCTGTTGCCTGACGCCGTTCCTCGACGAAGGGAGACCGGCGATGACCGGCGAGAGGCAGTACAGCCGCCGAGCGATGGGCAGGCTGGCGGCGGGCGCCATCGCGGCGGCGGGCATGGCGTCGTTGCCGGGGCAGGCATCGGCGGCACCGCACTACCGCGCGCACGGCCCGTTGCTGACCGATGGCTACCAGACGTGGATCGACGCGATCAACAACCAGGCGGCCAACCTCGCCAAGGTCGTCACCGGCTGGGGCACCCCGGGCCCCGGTCCGTGGGCGAACTACCGCGACCACGTGTGGACCGCCGCGGGCGCCTCGAACTTCCTCATCGTCCGCACGGTCACCGGCGACACCGACAACGTGATCGACCCGAACCGCGCGGTCGCGGAGATCCGCGACTCCCGCTTCTTCGAGTACAAGGCCCTCCGCTCGGGCGCCGACAAGTGCATCATCGAGCTGGGCAACGAGCCGAACATCCGCGTGGCCGATCCGTGGGTCTACGGCTACAACCTCGGCGTGACGATCGACCGCATCCGGGAGACCTTCCCCGGCGCCAAGATCTGCGGCACCGCGCTCTCGCCGAACAAGGGCACCAATCCGGACACCTGGTACGGCAACCCGAACTTCGTCAACGCCATCAAGAAGTGCGACTTCGTGGGCGTGCACTTCTACAGCAACGCCGACGACGGCAGCTTCGCGAGCCAGGGCAGTTGGAACGAGCTGACCTACAGCGAAACGCTCTCGCGGTGCGCCTCGAAGTGGCCGGGCAAGCCGGTGATCGCGACCGAGTACTCGATCAGGACCACCGCGCTCACGCCGTACCAGAAGGGCTACAAGTACGGGAACTTCATCCACTTCGACGACTCGGTGGCCAGCAGCCTGTGGGGCGCCACCTACTACCACGTGCAGACCAATCCGGGTGGGGTCGACTTCCACGAGAACGTCGGTTCCGAAGGGGCGCGCGGCTACCGCAAACGGCTGTCCGAAGGTGGCCTCTGAGATAGACTGATGGCCGTTCTACCTGGGGGTTCAGGTTGCATCGGCACATCAGGACGGTCGACGACGTCCTCACTTTGCTCGACGGTCTTTTCGCACCGGACGCCGACCGCTGGACCGAGCGGGCTGGCGACTGGTGGGACGGCTTCTACGAGGACCGGGATCGCGAGGTCCCGTTCTTCGTGGCCAAGCCGGACGAGAACCTCGCGGGCTACCTGGAGCGCGGCCTGATCACTCCCGGCCGCGCCCTCGACGTCGGCTGCGGGCCCGGCCGCAACGCCCTCTTCCTGGCGCGCAACGGGTTCCAGGTCGACGCCGTGGACATCTCCGCCACCGCCATCGCGTGGGCCACCGAACGCGGCGAGGGGCTGGACATCCGGTTCCGCCACGGCGACGCGTTCGCGAGCGAGGGCTCGTACGACCTGATCTACGACTCCGGCTGCTTCCACCACCTGCCACCACACCGCCGGATCAGCTACCTCGCGCTGCTCGGCCGCGCGCTCAAGCCCGGCGGCCACTTCGCGCTGACCTGCTTCACCGCCGAGGAGGGCACCGCCACCCCGGACGCCGAGCTGTACCGGCAGACCGGCCTGTCCGGCGGCGTCGGGTACCAGCCAGACGAGCTGCGGTGGATCTTCCAGGACCTCACCGAGGTGGAGCTGCGCCGGATGACCGACCAGCCGGCGGACTCGGCGACGTTCGGCAAGCCGTTCCTGTGGACCGCGCTCTTCCGCAACCCCTGATGCTCCACTCAGGACAAGCGTCACGCTGCCCCGTCGCGGCGACCGGACACCGGCGTCCGGCAGGCGGAAACACGCAGGCCCGCCACCTGCGAAAGTAGGGTCAGCGCCCTGCTCCCGTAGGTGATCCGAGGCACAATCGCGGCAGTATCGTCAGGCGCGTGAGACGGGCCGGAGACCTGGCGCTCGTGCTGCTGGTGGCAGCGCGCGACTTCACGCTGCCGTCGGCCCTGGTAATCGCTTTCCCCATGACGTTGTCGATCGGCGCCGGCGTGGTCGTGATCGCCGGGCTGGGCGGCCTCTACCTGGGTACCCGGCGCAGGCTCGCACGGGCCCTGGCCGAGCGCGAACGCGAACTTGTGGCCGAGCGCGCCCGTGCCGACGAACGCACCCGGCTCGCCGCCGAGATGCACGACGTCGTCACCCACCGCCTCAACCTGATGGTGCTGCACGCCGGCGCGATGCGCGTGGCGGCCAAGGACGACGGCACCCGCCAGGCCGCCGAGGAACTGCGCACCGCGGGCTGCCAGGCGTTGACCGAACTGCGCGACCTCGTCGGCGTCCTGCGCAACGGCCGCAAGCCCCGCATCCCGGACGTCCTGCCCGACCGCCTCTCCAGCCTGGTGGCCGACTCCGCCGCCACCGGCCTGGAAATCACCCTGACCGAACACGGCGACGCCGACATCGTCTCCCCCGCCGTGCGCCGCACGATGTACCGGGTGGTCCAGGAATCCCTGACCAACGTGCACAAACACGCCCCCGGCGCCCAGACCGAGATCACCATCCACTGTGGACCGAGCACGGTCCGCGCGGTCATCCGCAACACCGCCCCGCCGGCCACCCCGGACAGCGCGATTCCCCGCTCCGGCACCGGTTTGCTCGGCCTGCGCGGCCGGGTGGAGATGGTCGGCGGCACCCTCACGGCGGGCCCGACGGACGACGGCGGTTACCTGGTGGACGCGGTGCTGCCCGCGTTCGTGCCCACCTGATCACTCGTCGGAAGCGCGAACCGCCCGGCACGCCAGATGAACCGCGAGCCGCTCGTCCGGGTTCAGCAGACTGACCCCGAGCAGCTGCTCGACCCGGTTGATCCGCTGCGCCACCGTGTTCCGGTGCACCTTCAACCGCACCGCCGCCGAGGACGTCACCGACTCCTCGTCCAGGTACACGGCCAGCGTGCGCAGCAGCTGGCCGTCCTCCACGCCCGCCAGCGGTTCCAGCAGCCGGGTCGCCTGCTCGACCAGCGCGGGTGTCTCGGCCGCCATCGACAACAGTCGCCGCACGCCGAGTTCGTCGATGTGCACGACCCGCACCGACCCGGTCATCGCGGCGGCCTCGCGTGCTTCGGCCAGCGTGCGGCCCACGCCGGACGAACCGGGATGCGGCCTGCCGACGCCCGCCACGAGCTGGCAGGAGCCCAGCACCTGGGCGAGCCTCGTGGTCAGTTCGCGGTGCTGGGACTGCGGTGGCTCGGCGTCGTTGGTGAGCCAGAACGACCAGCCCTCCGCGCCCTCGACGAGCTGGCCGTGCAGGCCGCGCCGGGACAGCTCGACGCGCAGCCGTTCGGTGTTGGTGGCGTCGATGCAGCCCGATGCGGGCGGGTTCAGGGTCGCGTAGACGCCCGTGTGCCAGCCGTCGAGCCGCCACCCGGCAAGCACGGCCTGCTGCACCAGGTGTGGCGGCACGTCGTCACCGGAGGCGAGCAGCTCGGACAGCAGCGAGGCGCGGGAACGGGCACGGCGTTCGGTTTCGAGGCGTTCGGAGGCGACCCAGTTTCCCAGCGCCCAGGAGGCGACCTGGCTGATCTGCATGACGGTCTCGGCCCAGCGCTTGTTGCGGCCGCGGGCGTGCGAGACCAGCCACAGGTGCACGTGGCCGGTCCGGTCGGTCTCCACCGGCACCGCCACGGCGAAACCCTCGGCCATCTCGACGGTGGTGGCGACCGAGCCGATCAGCAGGTCCGGCGGCAGGCCCGGTGGGGACACGCCCTCGATCGCGGTGCCGTCCGCGCTGATCACGGCGCACGTCACGTGCAGCTCGCCGGACAGGATCGTGATGACGGACCGCGGATCCGGCCGGCTGCGGCCCAATCGCGCGGTGACGGCGTTCAGCAGCCGGGCCGCCGCGACCTCGGGACGCCGCACGGCGGTGCGCAACGCATCGGCGACCAGCAGCGGGTCGTCCGCCTTGGTCTGCAGGAGCGGCACGCCGAGCCGGTTCGCGAACGAGATCGTTGCGGCGGAAGGAGAGTGGTAGGAGCCCGTCGACGGCCGTACGAGCACGACGGCCCGCACGTCCGCGCTGTACGCCCGCCGCAACGCCACCTCGACCAGATACGGCTGGTTCCCGGTGAGGATCACCATGTCGCCCGCCGAGCACGCCTCCACGGCCGTCATGTCCGCCGCCAGCCGCACGTCCGCGACCTCGGTGTCGACGCCGCGCTCGCCCGCCAGCAGCGACGCCTCGCCGAGCACGCCGATCTCCAGCAGGTCGCGCACGGTCAGGGAGTCGGCGTCGTCGATCATGGGACGTCCCGGAACGGCAGGTAGTCGAGGTCGTAGCCGAACGCCCGCGGGTCGACCCGCCCGAGCATCTCCGGCCGGACCCACTGCGCCGGCGATGGGAGCGCTACCACGTCGACCACCGCGCCGAACGTGAGCCGCTCGGTCGTCAGCGGGTGGCCGGACTCGGCGTCCAGGCAGCACAGCAGATCAGGCGTCGTCACGAGCGGCTCGCCGTCCGCGAGCGCGACGAGGTACTCACCCTGCATCTCCAGGCGCACGTACGCATCGTCGGCGTCCAAACAGCGCAGCGCCACCGTTCCGCGCGGAAAGTCCCCGACGGACTCGCGCCACACTTCGACGACCTTTCCCCGCGTGACGAGGAAACCGCCCGAGGACTTGGCCCGTTCGTCGACTGAAACCGCTTGCTGCGACCAGATCTCGCCGAGTTCCAACGCCCGTGCAAGCGAGCCCGTTATGCCTGCTTTGAGCGCGTCTGCGAGTTTCAACGGCTTCGCGACCATCATCGCCCAGCCGCCGAAGTCGACCATCACGGTGCGGGCCAGCTTCTCGATGCCGGTCGCGTCCAGCACGGCCCGGTTACCGCTGGGTTCGGTGATGGCCAACGGGGTCGTGGGCAGCCCGGCCGCGTCGTAGGTCGTCTGGTCGATCCGTGGGAACGCTCTCCCCATCCCGTCCACGTCGACGTACGGCAGGCCCAGCCGCGCGGCCAGGATCAGCGGCAACAGCCCGTTGCAGCCGCCGACCTCCCACCCGATGACGGCCGTCGCGCGCGTGGAGTCGTGCGCCTGCAACGCCTTCAGGGCCTCCTCGGCCTCCAGGCCGGACGGCAGCTTCTCGATCATCACGGTCGGCGCGCCGATCAGGCCCACCCGTGCGCCGTAGCCGTCCGGGTCCGCCTCTTCCGGCGAAAGCACCGTGACAGGCCCGCTTTGTCGCATTTCGTGCCGGAGCATCGCGGCGAACGCGTGGGTTTCGTGCTCGCCACCTCCCCCGCCGCTGCCGAGCATGACCACGCCCAGAGCGAGCCGGTCTACCTCGTCGGGCTGGAGCAGGTGCATGCGCGGGACTGTAGTGCGGCCCGCGCTCGCGCGAGAAGCTATCGGTGCGGCGCGCCGTCGAGCACGAGATCGCCGACGGCCCTCGCCCGCACGCGGCTCGCGTTGCCGGGCAGGTAGGCCAGCGGGATCTCCTCGACCTCGACGATCCGCACGCTGCCCGCCCTCGCGCCCGCCGCCACCGCCCTGTCCACGGCCTCCTGACGGGCCGCGTCGAGCACCTCGTCGCGGCGCGCCGGATCCATCGTGAACACCCGGTCGACCTCGCCGCCGACCTGGGCGATCGCGGCGCCGATGGCGTTGGCGAACGCGTGGTGCTCGGGCCTGATCATGTCGCTGACGCCCTCGATCTTGTCCGGCACCAGGACGCTCCCGCCACCGACCAGCACCACCGGCAACGGCGCCGGGCTCGTGCGCATGCGATCGACCCGGGTGGCGATCCGGTCGCAGACGTGGTCGAGCACCGAGCCGACGAGCGTGCGGTCGAGGTGGCGCACGAGCGCCGGATCGCCGATGTCCGCGAGGCCGGCCGCCACGGCGATGTCCGTGGCGGTCAGCATGTCGCCGCCGAACACCAAAGCCTGCTGGGACAACCGGAAGCCGACGCTGCCCGGTCCCACCTCGACGCCACCGGCCCGCTCGCGCACGACACTGCCGCCGCCGAGCCCGAACGACAGCACGTCGGGCATCCGGAAGTTCGTGCGCACCCCGCTGATCAGCACCTGCGACGAGGCTTCGCGCGGGAAACCGTTGTGCAGCATGCCGACGTCGGTCGTCGTGCCGCCGACGTCGATCACCACGCAATCGTCCAAACCGGACAGGAACGCGCCGCCGCGCATCGAGTTCGTCGGGCCGGAGGAGAACGTGGCGACCGGGTAGCAGCGCGCGTACTCGAGGTCCATCAGCGTGCCGTCGTTCTGGCTGAGGTAGAGCGGGGCGTCGATGCCTTGTGCCGTCAGTGATTCGGTGAGCCCGTCGGCGATCTGCTCGGCGAGCTCGCGCAGGGCCGCGTTGATGATCGTCGCGTTCTCGCGCTCCAGCAGGCCGAGCCGGCCGATCTCGTGCGAGAAGCTGACGAACAGGTCCGGCACCTCGGCGGTGATGATCTCCGCGGCCTGCCGTTCGAGATCTCCGTTGACCAGCGAGAACACCGACGAGATGGCGACCGACCGCACGCCCTTCGCGGCGATGTCGGTGGCGACGCCGCGCAGCTCGTCCTCGTCGAGCGGCGAGATGATCCGGCCGTCGTACTCGTAGCCGCCGTGGCAGAGGTACGCGTGCCCGCCGATGACCTCACGCAGCCGCTCCGGCCAGTCGACGAACGGCGGAAGTGCTTTGGTGGCGGGAAGTCCGAGCCGCACCGCCGCCGTCTGAGCAAGCCCTCTGCCCTCGACGACGGCGTTGACGAAGTGCGTCGTGCCGATCATGACCGCTTTGATCGCCGCGGCGTCGAACACGAACGCCTGCCGCAGTCCGCTGACCGCCTCGACGATCCCGGTGGTGACGTCGGCCGTCGTCGTTCGCTTGCACTCGGCCAGAACACGGCGTCCCTCGACGAGAACGGCGTCGGTGTTGGTGCCGCCGACGTCGATGCCGATGTGCATGAGCGAAACCACCCCTCAGGCGGCCTTCGCCTCTCCGACCACCTTACGGTTGGTGGCCCGCCGCGTCCTCATCCGCAGGAGGTCCAATCTGCCGGCTGAGACGTACAGGGCGAACGCCAGCACCAGCGAGTTCACACTGGACTGCCCGAACGGCACCAGCTCACCGACGATCGCGGCGGCCGGCCAGATGACCACGGTCGCCGGCACCCACGAGGGCGCCGACCGCGGCACGAGCGGTCGCGTGGAGATGATCTCGTTGCGCCAGCGCCGTACGACGTAGTACTCGGCGATCATGATCCCGGTGACGGGCGGGAACACCACGCCCAGCAACACCAGGAAGTGGCTGAACTGCGCGACGATCCCCGCAGCGGCGAGGAAACTGCCCGCGCACCCCACCATCACGGTCACCTGCGCCCGGCTGATCCGCACCGCGAACACCGCGTCGAAGAAGTTCACGAGCCCGAGCGACGCCGAGTAGAGGTTCCAGTCGTTGATCTTCAACACCGCGGTGACCACGATCAGCGCGCCGATCCACCCGCTGGAGCGGCCGATGACACCGGCGATGTCCGTGGTGCCCAGCCCGTGCGCGATGATCACCCCGGCCAGCCCGATGACGAACTCACCGGCCGTGATGCCCAGAACGGTCTGCTTGACGACGTCCCGCGTGGAACGGTTGAAGCGCGTCATGTCCGGCGCGATGGCCGCACCCACGATGAAACTCCCGGTGACCAGCGTGACCGCGGTCAGCATCCCGATCGACGGCCCCGGCGCCGGGCTCGTCAGAACGGCGCCGACATCGTTGACGTTGGCCACCACGACCCACCCGAGCAGCCCCAGGAACGCAGGCACTGCCACGTACGCCGTCCACGCCATCCACCGCACCCCGTAGGCCGCGATGATCGTGACCACGATCCCGAAGATCAACGACCACACCGGCGCCGGCAACACTCCCGCGACGTCCGCGAGCGTGCCGCCCGCCAGCCCGGTCTGCACCCCGAACCACCCGGTGCAGGACAACGCGATGATCAGCCCGAGCATCGCCGACCCCGCGTGCCCGAACCCCGTCCAGCGCGTGAGGATCGCGGTCGACAGCCCTTCCCGCTGCCCGATGACGCCCACCGCGACAGCCACGGCGTTGAGCAGCACCGCCCCGATCGCGAGCGCGAGGAAGGCGTCCCAGAACGTCATGCCGAACCCGAGTGTCGCGCCCAGCAGCAACTGGCTCAGCGCGGACGTCTGCCCGAAGCGCTGGGTCGCGACTGACAACCACGGGTGCCGCGCCTGGTCAGGGACACGGCTGAGCGCCTGGTCGTCATGCCCGAGAAGAGCGGCCATGAACGTCCCTCCGCCCTGTGATCGACAAGTCGGACAGTAATGGCCGACCCACGATCGAGCTACAGACAATGTGCACTGTCGGAGGAATCATCACCTTGCGATTCGCACAGGCCGCCTAATTCATCGCCAGCTTGATTCGCCGCCGAGCCACCAGCCGAGTGTGGTGCACATCGACCCCGACCCCCAGCCCAGGCCGCCGCTCGAACCGGTCATAACTGCGGCTGAGCAGCCAATGAGCCGCCTCAGCCGTGATCGACTCCAACCGCACCTGCTGCTTGAGCCGCTCCAGCGCCTCGTCGACCTGACGCGTCAAGAACGCATGCCGCGTGAGGCTGCCACTGATTTCATCGATCATGAAAACCATCGCGTGCGGCTCAGCCCCGTACGAATAACTGCACAGCAGTGCCAGATATCCCGCGTCGATCGACCGATCCCCGATCCAGCACTCCCCGAACCGCAACGCCCCAAGATCCCACTGCGGCTCTCGCTGCTGTTGCGCCGCTTCCCTGGCCCACCGCGCAGGCCTGCCAGGCAACAAGTGCGCGAGCGCCGTGAGCATCGCCGCACTACGCCGGCTCGGCACCTCCTGCAGGTGCCGCACGACGACTTCCCACAACTCCTCGTTGTCCGCGAACGGCCCCACGAACGCACTGACCTGCAGCTCGACCTCGAGCGGATCGGTGAGCTGCGGCAACGGGCGCCCGGCGTCCACCACCGCCTGCTGCATGGGGGTCAGCCTCGTCCGCACGGGCGCGAGGTTAGACCGAACGGCGCAACGCGACCCCGTCCTTGATCCACGCCACTTCCCGGTTCACCACATCGAGGTCACCGCACGCAGCCCGTCGACGAGCAGCTCAGCTGGAATCTCGAACTGGACCCCGCCCTGCGCGGTCACGAGCAGCGTGACGGGCCGCTCCAGCGCATCCACCACCACAGCCAGCTCCACTCCGCGAAACCGGTGCCAATGAGGCGGCCAGTCACGCGGCCTCGCCCGTTTCGAAGCGAAGACATCGATGACGTCACCGCGCATCACCAGATGTTCTCGTGGCTTGCGAGCCGGATCGGCGGGCAGCACGAGCTCGGCCGCCAGCACTGCGTCCACCAGCTCTCGCTTCTCCTCGTATCCGCGATGCACGAGGTACATCAGCGACTCGAGTTCGTTCTCGAAGGCGATCTCACGTGGCTGATACCGAGGATTCTGCACGTACTGATCGGTGATCTCACCCCGAGCATCCACGAGATACCGTCCGATCACGGCCTCCGCGGGAACACCGGCCGCGCTGTCGTGCGCTGGGTCGACAACGTGCAGCCAGTTGTTGGGTACGCGACGGGCGCGCTCCCGCATCTCACGAGTGATGAGCGGCTTGATCATGCACACATTGTGCCGAACCGTGCGCGGAGAGTGCGCATGAATGGGATCATCCAGTCGTGACCGATCCGCACCAGTATCTCGTGAACTTCGAACAGCGCCTTCAGCAGGCTCAGGAACAGGCGAACGCCATCCAGACCGCATTTCGCGAGTCCCGCACTGAAGCCCAGAGCCCGGACGGCTCGGTCATCATCACCGTGGGCTCCGGCGGACGAATCGAATCCCTGCAATTGACCCCGCGCGCAGACGATCTGGGCCACACGGCCCTCGGCCGCACGATCATGGAAACAATCCGTCGCGCCCAGGTCGAAGCCGCCCGCAAGATCGAAGAAACCATGCGGCCCCTTCTCGGTGACGGCGAAGGCATGACCTTCCTGCGCGAGCAGATCGACCAAGGCATTGCCGTGATCGACCCGGCAGGCACCGTCGAGGAGCCGAAGCCCGCACCCGGCCGTCCCGCTCCGCCACAGGGCGATGACGACGATTTCGGCGGAAGCTCGGTGCTGCGATGAGCTCAGGATTCGCTGCTCAGTCCGAGGCCATCGCCGCACACGGCAAGCAGATCGTGGGCCAGCTCGCCCCGTCCTTGCAGGAGGCGGTGTCCGCCTCCCAGGTGAATCTCGGCCCCACCGTGATGGGAGAACTCTGCCAAGGCTGGTCGTGGATCTTCAACGAGGAGCTCGACGACGCCAAGGCTCTCCTCGCCGCCCTGCCCAAGGCGTTCGAGTCGACCGGCGACGAGCTCTGCTCAACGGCCGAGGGCTATCAGCAGGTCGAGGAAGGCAACCGCACGGCGATGCAGGGGGGCGACCGATGAGCAACCCGCTGATCGCGAAGAAAGAGGACGACAAGAAGCGTCTCGCCGGTGCCGGCATCTTCGACACAGCCGAGGACCTCGTCATGCCCTTCGCCGAGGGCAAGACCATCGATCCAGTAGCCCTCGGCATCGACGGCGCCGCACTGGCGCTGGACGTCGCAGGCTTCCTCACAGACCCGCTGGGCACACTCGCCTCGTCCGTCGTGGGCTGGATCATCGAGAACGTCGGCTTCATCCGCGAGCCGTTCGACAAACTCATGGGTGACCCGCCAGCAATCGAGGCGATCGGCACGACCTGGGAGAACATCTCCAAACGCCTGAGCGACGAGGCCAACAACTACGAGTCACACGCCAAGACACTCATGGACTGGACCGGCGACGCGGCCGATGCCTACCGCACCCGCTGCAGCAGTCTGGCCGAACACCTCCGCGGATCGTCCGCTGCCGCATCGTCAGCCGCAAACAAGATCAAGGTGGCCGGCGCGGTCGTGGCCGCGACCAGGGCACTGATCCGCGATCTGCTGGCCGACCTGGCCGGAACCCTGCTGATGTGGGGCATACCGGCCGCAGCGTCGGCAATCCCGACCGCGGGCGCCTCCATCGCCGCCTTCATCACCCGTGCTGTCACCAAGGCCGTCGAAATCGGCACGAAGATCGCAAGGTTCGTCGCCAAGCTGTTCAAAGCCTTGGACAAACTCGGCTCGCTGGCGAAAAAGGCCGGCGCCGCAATGCGCAAGCAGGCCGACGACCTCGCCGCGCTGAGCAGGCAGATGCCGAACAGCCGCTACGGCAACCAACGCGCGGCGGAACTCACCTCCGACTCCGCGACGAAGGTCTCCAGGGCCGACTCGCTCGACAACCTGGGCGACGGACTCAGCAACGCGAGCAGGCGCATCCAGGACGGCGTCGACAACGCCATGAACAAAGTCGACGACATCGCCCAGCGCACGAGCCAGAAGGTCGACGACTGGGCAACTCGCGTGAAGGAGAACGGCCCAGCGCGCAAGCAAAAGGTCAAGGACTTCTACGAGTCGATGAACCAGCCGCCACTGTCGACCCGCAAGGACAACATGGGCGACCCCCAGTCCGGCCTCGGCCGCGCAGCCGACCGTGTCGACGCACCGCTGAGCAAGGGTCTGCTAGACGGCCAGAACTGGGTGCGTGCTGTGTCCAGCAGGGACATCACCCACCTGGTGCCGAACTGGGGCGACCTGGTCCACCCGTCGAAGGAGCTCTCCAAGGAGCTGAACAAGGCCGAAGGCGGCGGCCACAAGGATCCGGCGGAAGGCCGATGACAAAGCGCATCGCAATCGCGGCCGCCCTGTGGATCGTCGCTCTCTACACCGCTCACGCCGGCACGCTGTTCTTCGACGGAGAGGCAGGCTCAGGCGGAGAACCCAAGGGCTACGCGGAGAGCATCTCCTGTTCCCGCAACTGGTGGGCCTTCGGCGCCCTCTGGCACTGCAACGCCACCATCGCGGCCGACGACGGCAAGCAGTACCCGTACAGCAGCAAGAACTCCTCGCTCACACCTGCGGACATCGGCAAACGCGTACCGATGACCAACAACCGCGTGCGGTCCGGAAGGTCTTCGCAGGCAAGCGTGGAATGGGCGCTGGCCGAACGCAGGGAGCCCAACAAGGTCGCGTACATGCTGTCCCTCATGGGCATCCCTGTTGTCGCGCTGTACATGACGTTCCGCCTGTTCCGCCAGAAGAAACCGGCGAAGTGAAAGGCCACTAGCGGGGCCCGAGCATCGGCCTCTTCGAGGTCTTCTCCGATGCAATCCCAGCAATAGCGGCGATTCCCTGTTCTCCTGGGCCGCCCGCAACTACAGCGACGACTGGCTGATCTGTGGCGGCGGGCGGCGAGGTCGCGGATTTCCTGCACCTCGCCGACGATCTGACTCGGTCACCCTGTCGCGGTCGGCGGCCAGTATCAGACCTGCTGCGTGCCAACCGCTACCCTGCTCCTTGACAGACTGTCGCATCGTCGACACGAAGAGTTGCAGAAGCGCGTGTGCTACCCATTCGTCATTTTTGACTAGGTGCACCCCAATGGAGCAGGCAGGGAATATTCCACTCCGAGCGACCATAATTTCGCATGCCGCCGAACGGGTGAGTCGACACTCGATCAGACCATCGTTCACGATGATCCGAAATTGCACCGAGTAAACACGGCCGAGGAATTCCGCGCATTGGCGTGACACAACGATCTACATCATTTATTGCTTGACTTGCACGCCACGCCAGAACGAATCTCGAAAGGACGTCGGAGTCAGCCGAGGAGGCGCGATGGGGCGACCAGAACGACGCAGGTCTCCCGTCGACGGCGACGAGTTCGCGGCCGCCGTGTCCGCGTACGGTTCGGCACTCCTCCCCCGGATGCGCGGCGACGGTCGCAACGAAGATCGTCTTCGGCTCCCCGTGAACAAACTGTTCGAACGACTCGGCGAGATCGTTGGCCTGCGCGTCCACGTGCACGACGAGGTGACCATCACCGAGTTGCGTTCTCGACCCGACATCGCGGTCGACGTGCCGAGCGGTCGGGTGGGCTACGTCGAGCTCAAAGCACCTGGCAAAGGAACGCCGGAGACAAGCACGTGGCGGGGGGACAAACACGACCGCTTGCAGTGGGAAAAACTGAAGGCGCTACCTAATCTGATCTACACAGATGGAAGTTCGTTCGCTCTGTACAAGAAGGGCGTGCTCGTCGATCGCGCGGTCCGGTTGGATGGCGACATCGCGCGAGCCGGCAGCCGCCTCACGGTCACCGACGACGCGTTTGAGCGGCTCATCCGCGATTTCCTCTTCTGGCGCCCGCCTGAGCCACGAAGCCTACGCGCGATCGTCACCGAGGTCGCTCCGTTGTGCCGACTGCTCCGCGACCAGGTGATGGAAACCCTTCAGAAGGAACAGAGCACACCTGGCCGCAAGCCGTTCACGGGCTTGGCGAGCGAGTGGAGGGACATCCTCTTCCCGAACCCCGACGGACGCGACAACGACACCAACTTCGCCGACTCCTATGCACAGGCGGTCACGTTCGCCCTACTGCTGGCACGCGTCGACGGGATCAACTTCGAAGGTCGCACACCGTGGGCGATCGCAGAGCAGCTCGCGAAGAAGCACTCGTTGCTCGGTGCGGCGCTCGCCATGCTCGCGAACCCGAAGTGGGTGGGACACCTCAACATCGTGGACTCGCTGGTGAGGGTGATCGGCAACGTCGACTGGACGCACGTGCAACTCGGCGATGCAGACACCTACGCGCGGCTGTACGAGTCCTTCCTCGACGACTACGACCCAGCACTCCGACGCCAGAGCGGCACCTACTACACCCCCGCGCCGGTCGCCAGGTCGATGGTCGTGTTCGTCGACCAGATCCTGAAGAAGCGGCTGAACAAGAAGCGCGGGTTCGCCGCCGACGACGTGACAGTGCTGGATCCGGCGATGGGTGCAGGCACATTCCTGGCAGAGGTGCTGGAAAGTGCAGCAAACACGCTGCGGCGCATACGCAACACCGACGCAGTCCCCGCAGCCCACCTACGCGAACTCTTCGCCAACCGACTCGTCGGCTTCGAGCTGCAGGCCGCTCCGTTCGCCGTCGCAGAGCTGCGCCTGCACGCCACGCTCAAGAGCCGGTATCAGGTCGAGCTGCCGAAGGACGAGCCGCGGTTCCTCACCAACGCCCTGGACAACCCATATGACCAGCCGTTTCCCTTGGGGCAGTTGTACGAGGTGCTGACGGAGTCCAGGGAGAAGGCGAACCACCACAAGCGAAACGTCCCGGTGATGGTGGTGATCGGCAACCCGCCGTGGCGGGAGAACGCCCACGGCGCCGCACCGTGGCTGGAACAGCGCCGTGATCCGAGGAAACCCGTCGACACGTCGAACCGGCCTTCGCTCGACGAGTTCCGGATTCCCGGCGCGGGGCGTCACGAGTTCAACCTCAGCAACATGTGGACGTACTTCTGGCGCTGGTCAGCTTGGAAGGCCTTCGAGGCCAACGATCCTGCAGGGGTCGTCGCGCTGATCACGCCGAGCGCGTACCTCACGTCGAAGTCGTACGCGGGTATGCGCCAGTACCTTCGGCGGACTGCCGATGAAGGCTGGATCATCGACCTGTCGCCGGAAGAGCACCGTGCAGGCACGAACACCCGGATCTTCCCCATCACCCAGCACAAGATCTGCATCGGCGTCTTCGTCCGAGCGGGCGATCCACAACCGGAAACGCCTGCGACGGTGCACTATCGCGCCCTGTCAGGCACTCAAGCGGAGAAGTTCGCGGCTTTGGCGGACCTCGACCTGGACACGGGCTGGTCGAACTGTTCGTCCGACTGGCAGGCGGCTTTCCGGCCAAGCGACGACACATGGGCAACCTACCCGGCTCTCGGTGATCTGCTGCCGTGGCAGCAACCCGGCGTGAAACCGAACCGGAACTGGGTGTACGCGCCTGACGCCGAGACGCTGCTGCAACGATGGGCGCGCCTGGTGCACGCGAACGAAAACGAGAAGGCCGCGCTGTTCAAGGAAACGCGGGATCGGACCACTGTTGATCACGTTCGAGCCCAGCCCGGTGTACCGGCTGGTGCAGCCACCATCGCGGCCGAGACAGAACTCAAGCCGCGGTTGGCCCGTCTCACCTTCCGCAGCTTCGACCGCCAGGTCATGATTCACGATCGCCGAGTGATCGACTTTCCCAGGGCAGAGCTGTGGCAGGTGAGCGGTCCGAAGCAGATCTACGTGACTGAACAGCACGCTGATGCGCTGAGCGAGGGCACGGCATTGCATTTTGCTGCCTACGTTCCTGACATGCACTGTTTCAACGTCCGTGGAGGACGAGCAATCCCGCTCTACCGGGACCCGCAGGGCACCGCCCCGAATGTGGTCCCTCAGCTGCTGACGGCGTTGCGGCGGTTTACCGGAACGTCTGTTGGTGCTGAGGATTTACTGGCCTACATCGCAGCAATCACTGCGCATCCGGGTTACACGAGGCGGTTCCGCGAGCAGTTGAAGACGCCAGGAATCCGAGTGCCGATCACGCTGGAGACTCGCCTGTGGCGGCGAGCAGTCGAGGTCGGACGCGAGGTCATCTGGCTGCA
This sequence comes from Lentzea sp. NPDC054927, assembly GCF_053610285.1. Taxonomy (NCBI): domain Bacteria; kingdom Bacillati; phylum Actinomycetota; class Actinomycetes; order Pseudonocardiales; family Pseudonocardiaceae; genus Lentzea; species Lentzea sp. NPDC054927. The sequence goes on along the minus strand of NZ_JBSGXZ010000005.1, from coordinate 330,635 downwards.
TACGTTCGGTGAGCGGATGGTCGATCCGGCAGCCGGACGGCCGCAGGGAATCCCTGATGACGCAAAACCGAGCCCCGTCTCGCCGGTGCCGTCAGGCGACGGGGAGATCCCTCGTTCAGCACGGCTGGATGAAGCGACCGAAACCCTGATACTCGGTGAAGACACTCTGTTCCAGGAGGCTGGCTGCATCCGTCCGGTCAGCCGCGCGGTGTGGAACTACTCCACTGGCGGCATGCCGGTCGTCCGCAAGTGGCTCAGCTACCGGCAGAGCGATCCAAGACACCGCAGACGCACCTCAGAGCTGGACAACATCAACCCGCAACGATGGACGGCCCAGTTCGACGAAGAGCTGCTGGAGCTGCTGGCCGTGCTCGACATGTGCGTCCGGCTTGAGCCTGAGCAGGACGAACTACTCGACGAGGTAGTCAGAGGTCCGCTCGTCACCGTGGCAGATCTCGAACGAGAGGGAGTCCTACCGGCGCCCGCGGCGTACCGGAAGCCACCAAAGGAACGCGAGCCTCCGCTGCTGTGACCTGCGAACAGCCGTTCGGTTCTGAAACTGTCAGATCATCCTGGCACGCTGGGTCGCATGCCGGACTTCCGCCGTTCGCGCACCTGACCGCGCCGAACGTCGACCTCTATCGCGCCGTGATGGGGGCGTTCGTCCGGGCCAAGCGCTGGTTCGTCGTGCACCTACGCCCCGAGGAGCTGGACCTGGACCTCGCGGTGGTCTGCTGTACGGCACTGGCGCCGAGAGGTCTGGGCATCGGTGGGTCTGATGCTGCGCCTGGCCTCACCGGACGTGTTCGTCTGTGAGAACCGGGTGGTCGTGGTGTCCGCGCCGACCGCCTCGGGCCGTCCTGCCCGCTGTTGGTCTGCACCAGCGGCCAGCCCAGCGCCGGCGATGAGCCGCGCGGACCGCCGAATCGAGGAGGAACTGGTGCTGGAGGACCTTCTGGATGATCTGTCGGCCTGATGGTCGTCCGCCCTGTCACCCGAAAGCCCTACAACGACCAGCTACCGTGGGCCCCGTGACGACGTTTCCACGGGTGCCGGCGGACCTGTTCCGCTTCACCACCACCGAGCACGCGGAGCTGCACACGGCAGTGCTGCGCGCATTCGGCGTGGCGAACGAACGGCTGGAGACCGCTCTCACTCTCGACGACCTGCATCAGCGGCTGAGGGATGTTGGCTGGCCCGAGCAGGTGACGGACGACGAGCTGATGGCGTCCCTCACCGCGTTGCGGCAGTGGGGGCTGATCGACGCGACGCAGCAGCGGTACGGCCTGACGAAACCGGGCGAGGCGGCGCACGCCGGCATCCAGCACGCCCACAGAACGCTGACCAGCAGCGGTGCACTGCAGACCGCCGTGCTCGACGCCATCGCGGACCGGCTGCAAGCGCTCGCAGAACCGGCGGACGACCGCCGCACGTTCACGGCGTTGATGGAGCTCGAAGGCCACCTGGACGCCCTCCAGGCCAACACCACGCGGTTCAACGCGGACCTGCAGCGGCTCCTCAGGGACGAGCAGGCCGACCTCGCCACGTTCCAGGACGTCAAGCGCACCACGATCACCTACCTGCGCGACTTCATCGCCGACCTCGACGCCCGGAAGCTCGGGATCCGCGACAAGATCGCCGACATCGACCCCGGCAAGCTGCACGAACGCGCGCGCAACGGCGCCGACCTCTACCAGGACGAGAACTGGCTGACAGACCGTCGAGCGCAGTGGGCGAGCCTCAAGACCTGGTTCCACGACACCCCGGCGCGCGCCGACGAACTGCAGGACGTGGCGCGGAAGGCGATCGTCCAGCTGTTGCGGGTGCTGGACCGGATCAGTGAGCGCAAGAAGCCGACGAACACCGCGGCCGACTTCAAGGCGCTCGCCCAGTGGTTCGCCAGGACCGAGACCGAGGACGAGGCGCACGAGCTGTTCAGCGCCGCGTTCGGGTTGTGGCCGGCGCGGCACGCTCACCTCGCGCACGCCGACGGCGAGTTGATCCCGAGCGGCGAGCCGTGGCACAACACGCCGCCGGTGCCGGTGTCGCCGCAGCTGCGCAAGACGGGCAAGCAGGAGCACATCGGCAGCACCGGCAAGGTCCGCAACGTCGACGAGGTGCGGCGCAACCGGCGCATCCAGGCGGAGAAGGAACGCGCGGAGCTCGAGCACGCGTGGCGGCAGATCCAGACCGACGGGGCGATTCGGATCTCCACGCTCACCAGCCTCGACCACGACACGTTCCACCGGCTGATCGACCTGGTCGGGCGGGCGCTGGGCAGCGATCCTGACAGCACCGGCACGCGCACGGCCGGCACCAGTGACGGACGGATGCAGATCAACCTGCGCAACGCCCGCGGCTGGGCGACCATCACCACCCAGAAGGGCCGGCTGAGCGGGCCCGACTACGTGATCGACGTGCAGAGCCGATGAGCAAGCTCGGGAACCAGCTGGCCAGGCTGGAAGGTGAGGAGGTGGCGCGCGGTGTGCGGATGCTGCTCGCACGTCCGTTGCTGACCGCCGTGCAGGACCCCGATGGCTTCGACCTCATCAGAAGGCGCCGCGAACCGATCGTGAAGTGGTTCGACTACTACTGCGGGTGGCGCGTGCACGTCGAACCACGTGCCGGGTACGCACGCCTGTTCAAGACGACGCAGCAGCCTGACCGCACACGGCCCATGTTCGACCGTCGGCGGTACATGTTGTTGTGCGTCGTGTGTGCGGAACTGCTAGCAGCACCAACGACTACAGCGGAAGCTCTTGCCGAACGCACGAAGCAGGCGATCGCGTTGGACGGCCTTCCGTCGTTCGACCCGAGCCGGCGCAGCGACCGCAACGCGTTCGCGGACGTGGTGAAGTTCCTCGAAGATCACGGCATCATCGAGCACAACGAGCCGCAACTGCGTGCCGATCCGATGCTGATCACGCGCCTGCTCGCCGCGCCGGTCTCGGCCTCCACAGTGGACACGATCGCGGACATGACCCACGAGACCCGGTACGAGAACGCACACCGCAGCCTGTGGCAGCGGCACTCCACCATGCGCAGGCTCATCGACGATCCCGTGGTGTACAAGGAAGATCTGACCGCCAGCCAGCTCGCGTTCCTCACGTCGCCGAGCGGCCGCAAGATCGTCCAGACGGGTGTCGGGCTCGCCGGTTGCACGCTGGAGGAACGGGCCGAGGGGTTTCTCGTGATCGACGCCGACGCAGTCGCCACGGACACAAGGTTTCCGGACGACGACAGCAACGCGAAGGTCGTCGCGTTGTTGTTGCTCGACCGGTTGGCACAAGGTCCCGCACGGTTCGAGGAACTGGTCGAAGAAACGCGCGAGCTGCTCACGAAGTTCCGCAACTGGGGCAAGGCCTACCAGTCGGACGGCGGCGCGGACAGGCTCGCGGCGGAAGGGCTCGAGTTGCTGGCAGCGTTCGGGCTCGCACGCACGGAGAACGGCACCGTTCGCAGGCTGCCCGCCGCAGCCAGGTACGCGGTGGAGGAGCTACATGACTGACCGGTGGCAACCCAGTCGCGCCGGGATCATCAACGTCTGGCGCTATTACGACGAGATCTTCTCGTTCTACCAGGGCCGGCTGTTGCTCAGAGGTCCCAACGGCACGGGCAAGTCGAAGGCGCTCGAGCTGCTGTTGCCGTACCTGTTCGACGCGAACCTGCGTCCGCACCGGCTGTCGACGTTCGGCAGCGCGGATCGCACCATGCACTGGAACCTCATGGGCGAGGGCAACCAGGGCAGCACGCGCGTTGGGTACGTGTGGCTGGAGTTCGAGCACGGCGAGCAGTGGTTCACGTGCGGTGCGCGGTTGCAGGCCACCACGAACACGTCCAACGTCACGGCCACCTACTTCACGACGTCGTTGCGGGTCGGCGATCTGGCGTTGGTGAACGAGGCCGGACGGCCGTTGACCAAGGCGGATCTCGTTGAGGCGATTGGTGAACACGGCGTAGTGCACGCCTCACCGGCCGACTACCGCCACACGGTGCGGACGACGTTGTTCCCCGGCGTGAGCGAGCAACGGTACGACTCGCTGATCACCGCTCTGTTGCAGCTGCGCACGCCGAAGTTGTCCGAGCGCCTCGACCCGAGCGTGCTGTCCTCGTTGCTGTCCAAGGCACTTCCGCCGCTGGACCAGTCCGATCTCACCGAGATCGCCGAGGGCTTCGAACGGCTCGATCGCCAACGCGAGGAGTTGCGGCGGCTCGACGAGGAGATCCTCACCGCCGAACGGCTCGCGGACGTCCAACGCGCCTATGCCCAACGTGTGCTCGGTGCAGCAGCACGCGCGTTGGAGTCGTCTACTGAACAGCTTGAAGACGCGACGCGTGCCGCACGGATGAGCGAACGGCGCTATCAGCGCCAGGTGACGCTGACCGACGAGGCCTTCGAGCAGCTCGTGGCGCTGGGACGGGAGGCGAGCGCGGTCGACGCCGAGATCGCCGGCATCTCCGACCTGCCCGCCTACCAGGAGGGCAAGCAGCTCGACCTGTTGCGGCAACAGCTTTCCGCCGCGAACCTCCGTGCCACGGAGGCCGCTGCACACGCCGCGAAACTCCGGGCGCTCGCCGTCGCGGACGAGGAACAGGCCGCGCAGGCCAAGTCCGACGCGGCCGCCCGTGCCGACGAGGTGCGACGGTCGACGACGATCGCCAGGGAAGCCGCCGAGCTCGCGCGGATGCCGTCGGTGTTCGAGGAGATCGAGGCCGGCACCGACGCACGCGCGGGCCGTCAGCTGCTCACCGCCGCTGTCGACGCACGAGATGCCGAGATCAGCGCGGTCATGCGTGCCGTTGCAGCGCACGAGAGAGCTGTCGACGCACGTGATGCCGCACGCCAACGGCTTGAGGAAACCCACGAGGAACTCGACCTCGCCACGGAGGCGGAGGCCTCGGCCCAACGGGCGTTCGAGCAAGCGTTTGCGAAGTTCGGCGCGGACTTCGAGACCTGGGCTCACGGCTGCTCTGAGCTGCAAGTTTCCGCGCAGGGCGAGGTCGCGGAAGCCGCCGCCATCGCCCGCGAGGAATTCAGCGGCATCGAGGCACGCCTGCACGAGACACGCACGGCGTTGAACGACCAACTCTCGCAGTACAACTCCATCCGCGAGAAGCTCGCCAACCAGGTCGACGTGCCACCGCCCGCGCCTTACACCCGCGACGTCGAACACCGTGCCCTTGCCGCCGGCGCTCCTCTGTGGCGTTTGGTCAACTTCCGTCCGGACACGCCACCAGCCGTGTGCACCGCAGTAGAGGCAGCGCTGGAAGCGTCCGGACTCCTCGACGCGTGGATCACGCCGGGCAACTCGTTCGGCCTCACCGACCACGACCGCTTCGCCGAACCGCTGCTCGCCGGCCCCGCGCCCGGCCCGACGCTGCTGGAAGTGCTCGTCACCGACGACGAACGCTGCTACCGCGTCCTGGAAGGCATCGCGTTCGGGGAAACGGCTCCACGCCACATCGCGGCCATCGGTGCAGACGGCACGTGGCGTCTGGCCAACTCACACGGCCGTTGGAGCAAACCCTTCCCCACCTACATCGGCTCGGACTCACGCAAACGCGCGCGGGCGGGCCGAATCGCCGAGCTCACCGGCCTGATCGAGCAGCTCGCCACCGATCTGTCCGGTGTGGACGCCGCCCTGAACCAGATCGCCGTGCGCCGCGCGACCCTGGCCGGCGAACTCGCCAGGCAGCCCTCCACCGATCCGCTCGAGATCGCCGAGGACCAGCGCACCAAGGCCCAGCTGCGGTGCGCGGCGCGGAAGGACGCCGTCGCGGCCGCGACCCGGCGGCTGTCGGACGCGGAACTGGCCGTGGCGGAGACCCTGCGCGGCATCGACACCGACGTACCCGACGCGGAGGCGGTGTCGGCGTTCCGCACCGCCGGCCACCGCTGGCTGGACGACCGCCACGACGCCTTCGCGGCGGAAGCGCTGTCGCACGACGCCCTGAACCGGGCCTCGATGAGCAGCTCGCTCGCCGATGAGGCAGAAGAGACCGCCGGAGCCCGTCAGCAGGAAGCCGCCGACCTCGCCATCACGCTGGACACCGTCGAACGGTCCGCGGGCTCCGAGTTCCACGCCCTCGACCAGCAGCTCATCTCGTTGCGCACCAAGGCACTCTCTCTGGCCGAGCAACGCGAAATGCTGCAAGACAAGCAAACAGGCCTGGCGCGCACCCTCGGCACGTTGGAGGAGAAGCGCAAGATAGACACCGCACGCGCGACGGAAGCCACCATCGTCCGCGACACGGCCGACGAGCGCTACCGCCACCTCACCAGCGGCCACCTGCCCGCCGACGCCGGTGACGTGCCGGACGACGTCGTGGACCTGAGGCTGATCCGCGACTTCGAGTCGCGTCTCGGCATGACAGTGCACGAGGCCCGGCAGAAACTGGCCGGCAGCATCGACCTCTCTCTGGACCCCGACGAAGACGTCATGGTCCTGAGCGCGACGCTCGACGGCGCACGGATGGGCGCGCACGCGCTGTTGGAGACGTTGCAAGCCGAACGCGACCGCGTGCGCACGCACATCACGGACGGCGAGCGCGACCTCTTCGACCAGACCCTCACCGGCGACACCCGAAGGCACATCGCGCAACGCATCCAGGGCGCCGCCGAGCTCGTCACCACCATGAACCAACGCTTGGAGCGCGTCCAAACCGCGTCCGGCATCCGCGTGCAACTCGACTGGCAGGTAGATCCCCAACTACCGCCAGGCACTCGTGAAGCGCGTGATCTCCTGCTGCGCTCAGACCTCGACGCGGCCGAACGCGCGTTGCTGCACCAGTTCTTCCGCGAGCGCGTGGAAGAAGCACGAGCCCACGACACCGCAACGGGCTGGGAACAACAACTCGCGCAGGTGCTGGACTACACGACGTGGCACCAGTTCGTCGTGAAGGTGGACCGCGGCGAAGGCTGGGTCCCCGTCACCAAACGCGTCCACGGCGCCCTGTCCGGCGGCGAGAAGGCCATCGTGCTGCACCTCCCGCTGTTCGCCGCGGCGGCCGCGCACTACCAGGCCACGCCTCACGCACCCCGGCTGATCCTGCTGGACGAGGTCTTCGTCGGCGTCGACGCCACCAACCGCGGCCAGTTGCTGGAACTGCTGGTCAACTTCGACCTGGACCTGGTGCTCACGTCGGACCACGAGTGGTGCGACTACCAGGAGCTGACCGGCATCGCCATCCACCAGCTCACCACCGGCACCGACGGGGACGACGCCGTGACGACGGTCCGCTTCACCTGGGACGGCCACAGCCTCAAGGCTGATGACTGAACAACGCCAGCAGTTCCCGCTGCTCCTCGGTGAGGACGAACGCCGGGTTGCGCCGCGGGTAGATCTCCGCGTCCTCCCACAACTGTCCGCGCACGCTGGACGCGGTGCCGATCTTGAGTCCGCGAGCCCGAAGCTCGGCCTTGAGAGCCGCCGCGTCGAAGAGGTGCACGGCGTCGATCACCATGGGCCTGGCCGTGCCGAGTGAACTCTCCGCGGGCGCCTTCGGACCGGTCAGCACGAGGTAGAGGTCCGGCCCGTCCTCGTGCAGGTCCACCAGGTTCTCGCGCTTCAGGTACCACCTGATGTTCACGGTCCGGCCGTCCGCGAACAGGCCGTCGACGGACTTGGCCGCGTGCTCGTCCAGCGCGATCCCGAAGACCTGCGCCGCGATCCAGTCGCCGAGGTGCCCGGACAGCGCGGGCCGTCTGATGCACGCCGACAGCGCGGCGTCGATGCGGTTGCGCTCCCGGATCAACCCGGCCACCCACCTCACGTCGTTCATCGCACTCCTCTCACGAAAGCCGAACCTCGCAGCACGTCGCTCACGTCCACCCCGAGCAGCGACGCGACCAGCCCGAGGTCGGCCTCCTCGTCGGCGGACCCCACGCCTTCCTCCCACGCGGCCTCTGCCAGCGCGCCGAGATAGCCGCGGTGCAGCCCCATCACCTCGGGCAGGCCCAGGCCGAGCGCGCAAGCGGCCTCACGCAGTTCCTCCTGCTCCTCCACCGAAAGGTGCCGATCGACCAACGCCCGGTCCAGCACGGCGAGGTAGTCGTCGCCGCCGGGTGTCTCCACGCGCGGGAGCAGTCGCACGAGCTTGGCCAGGAAGTGCTGCTCAAGCGGATGACGATGACTGCGTTGCACGGCGAAAACGCTGGTCCGCGGCAGGTCCAGGCGCACGGGTGGAACGTCCCCGACGCGGTCCAGGCATCGCGACAGCAGACCCGCGGACGCCCGTGCGTCGTGCAACGCGGAGTGCGCGGTACCCATCGGCACGCCGGCCGCCGAGCAACACGCGGCGAGCGAGCGTGAGGAAGCGCCGAGGAACCTGCCGGCGAGGTCCATCGTGCACAGCCCCGTGGCCACGAACTCGTGACCCAGCCGGGCGAACTCCGCGTGCAGGAACCGCAGGTCGAACGACAGGTCGTGCGCCACGATCACCCGGCCAGAGAGGCGTGCGGCGAGTTCGCCCGCGATCCCCGCGAAGTCGGGCGCGCGGCGGACGTCGGCGGCGCTGATGCCGTGCACGTGCTGAGCACCGAGGTCGCGGCGCGGGTCGACCAGCGTGCACCACTCGTCGGTGCGGCGGCCGGACGAGTCGGCGTGGACGACCGCGACCTCGATCACCCGGTGGTGCTGACCTGGTGACAGCCCGGTGGTCTCGACGTCGACGACCGCGTACCCGTTGCCCATGCCGGGGCTGTCGTTCGGACCCGTGCCGTCCGTTATCCGCTGTCATCCGATAGGACTAACGCGAGCTCGCCACGGGTCGTGATGCCGAGCTTCGAGTAAGCGTTCGACAGGTGGTTGTCGACAGTCCGCACGGAGATCACCAACGCCGAAGCGATGTCCTTGTTGGTCAACCCTCGTGCGGCCAGCACGGCGATCTCGCGCTCACGACGGGTCAGTGGCGCTGCGGTGATGCGAGCCAACGCAGGCGTGCGCGCGCCCTCGCAGAAGCTGATCAACCGTCCGTACAACCCACGATTGTCTGACGCGGCAGCAGCTTCCGCCGCGAGCAGCATGAACCCGGCCTCTTCGAACCGTGCGGCCACTTCCACCAGCGCAGCGGAGTCGTTGCGCACCAACGCATCCGCATGTGCCGCGAACACCGGCACCAGCAGCCCCGTGGTCGTTGAGGCGAGCTCACGCAACCGTTCCAGTGCATCTGCCGCGTACCCGAGCCGTACAGCCTCGTGCAGGAACAACGCCTCAACAGCGAGCTCACCGTGCGCACGTGCATCCGCCGCCGCCTCGAAAGGCGACGTGCCACCAGCCCAGATCCGCGCCAACCACAGCACGAACCGATACGGTCGTTGCCCTTGCGGCACCAGCTTTTCCGCGTCAGCGAGCAACGAGCGTGCGTCGTTGCCCAGCAATGCCTCGACGTGCGCGAGTTCGCACAACTTCACGAACGGGCGCACCGGCCGTGCCTCTCGCAGCAACCGCTGTGCCTCAAGCAGCCGCCCACCCGCGCGTGCCAGCCCAGCCAGCGACACCGCCCAAGTGGTCCGCATGGAATCCCATTCGGCCTTCTCGCGATGTGCCTGCACGGCAAGACGTTCCGCACGAATCAGATCGCCGTGCACGGAGTAGACGAACACCTCAGCGAACATGGTCGTTTCGACGCCCATCCCGGCATTGGGGTCCGGCGGGATGACCGGGAACGGCCCCACGTAGCGGCCCTGCACCGCGTCCACCATCGCGAGGATCGCGGCCTGGTCCGGCGCGTCGTACGAGAGGATCGCACGGACCTCGTCGTACTTGCCCGCGTCGAACAGCAGCACGGACCGTGCGATGTGGTCCTCGAGCATCGGTGCGGCTTCCTCGCTGCGTCCGAGACCCCAGCCGAGGTTCAGGGCACGCATGGTGCGCATTTCGATCGGGTCGTCATCGGTGGCGATCATCGCGAAGAGCTCTTCTGCTTCCTCCGCGCGGTCGGTGAAGACCAGCACCTCGGCCAACAACCGTCCGGCGTCCACACCACCACCGACGGCCCATGCGGCGCGTGCGAGTCGTTCCGCCAGAACAACACCACCCGTCGCACTGGCCAGACGCCCCGCGTTAACCAACTCCGCCGGATCGTCCGCCGTACCGCTGTCCAGACGCAACACGGCTACGCGCAACGGATCGTCGAGCACGGACGCCAGATGGCGCTGATGGTTGCGCTTGCGCAGAGGAGGGCACTGCGCACGCAAAACCTCGCCGTACAATGGATGCGCGAGCCGCAGCCCGTCCGACGACACGGTGACGAGCCCGTCCAACGCCTCCGACGCGGCCAGGTCGAGCGGCTCACCGAACGCCAGCAGCTCCAGCACCCGGCGTTCCTCGGCCGGCACAGCGGCGAGGTGCGCCTCGATCAGCTCCACCAACCGCGGCGACAGCGGCAACGGCCCGTCCAACGACCACATACCGTCGTGCGACACCCACCGCGCGGCGAAGTGCATCTCTCGCAGCAGCAACATGTTGCCAGAAGAAGCAGTCCACAGCCGGTCCGCGGAAGTGCGGTCCACGGCGCCGCCGAGCACGGTCTCCAGCACCTCGGTCACCGCACCCCGCCCGAGCGGTGCGAGCTCGATGCGCGGCAGCAGCTCGTCCTTCCACAGCGCCACAACGGGATCGGGCGCGCGCTCGCCTGAACGCAGCGTCGCCACCACCACGGCCTCACGGTGCTGCACGAGCATGTGCAACAAACCCGCCGACGCGTCGTCGAGCAGATGCACGTCATCGACCACAAGCACGCGATCGCGCAACGCAGTCCGTGCGGCGTACAACATGGCCAACGGCGAGGGCTCCACCTCGGGCAAGAAAGGTGCGAGCACGCCGAGTGGAATGTCCGACATCGCGGAGGTCGCCCGCACCCGGACATCGCACGCGACCTCGTCCAACAGCCGTGTCTTGCCCACGCCGGCAGGGCCCGCCACGATCAGCCCAGGACCGCGCACCGCACGCCGGACCGCGATGAGTTCGGCGTCCCTCCCCACGAACGGCCACCCCATGCCCTCAGGCTAGGTGATCCGCGAGACCAACATGCGTGATCACTTACTCATGCCCTCGACCAGCGCAAACGTCACGCTGAGCCCATGAGCTTCTTCAAGGATCCGAAACCGTACTTCGACCGGTGGCACGAGCAGGGCCCCGCGCTGGTCGAGACCCCGGACGGCCAGAGGTCGTGGATGATCAGCCGCTACGACGACGTCGTGCAGGCGCTCAGCCACCCCGGCCTCAGCAGCGCGATCATCCCGGGCGGCATGCTCAACCACACCGACCCGCCGGAGCACACACAGCTGCGCAAGCCGATCGCGCGCGCGTTCTCCACACGGCGGATGGAAGCCCTACGGCCGCGCATCCAGCAGATCACCAACGAGCTCCTGGACGCGTGGGAGACCGAGGACGAGGTCGACGTGATCGACACGTTCGCCTACCCGCTGCCGATCACCGTCATCTGTGAACTGCTGGGTGTGCCCGAAAGGGACAGAAAGGAGGTCCGCAACCTCACAGCGGAGCTGCTCGCACCAGAGACCATGGCGGAGGCCTACGGCAGGTTCGCGATGTACGTGCAGCGCCTCCTGGACACCAAGGAGCCCGGTGACGACGTCATCACCGAGCTGCGGGACGAGCCGAACCTCGTGAACACCCTTGTGCTGCTCATCACAGCAGGGCACGAAACGACCGTGCAGCTCATCGGCAACGGTCTGCTCGCGCTGCTGCGCGATCCCGCCATGAAGCAGAAGCTGGTCGACGATCCGATCATGATTCCGGAGGCCGTCGAGGAGCTCCTGCGCCACGACGGGCCGTTCGCATGGGGGATCGCTCGCACCGCCACGTCCGACGTGGAGATCGGAGGGGTCACGATTCCGCGATCTTCGCAGGTCACCGTCTCACTTGGGGCGGCGAACCGGGATCCGTCCCGGTTTCCGGATCCGGACGTGTTGCAGCTGGGTCGAGACCCACACGTCACGTTCGGGCACGGGATCCACTACTGCGTGGGCGCGCGGCTCGCTCGCATCGAGGGAGAGATCGCGTTCGGAACGCTTCTTCGGCGTTTCCCGGAACTCGCGCTCGCCGCTGAGCCCGAGTGGCGGGAGGCATTCATCCGAGGCTTGGCGTCATTTCGCGTGCGACCGAAGCCTTGACGGCGGCACGGGCTGCCGACAGGTCGTCGACGGCGTAAATCTCCGGGCAGGAGGCGATGACGAGGTCCTTGTCTGACGCGACAGTCAGCAAAGAAACTTTCTCCGTCAACGACTTCGCCTGCCGCACAACTCCCTTGGCATCGACGCGGATCAACGTGACCCACGTCTCTGACCAGGGAAAGTCTGCTACGGCGCTGGATTTACGCAGGCCTTCCACATCGAACTCGGCAAATCTGGGCATGACACCAAGATAACGAGTGAAGGTTGCGGAAAGTCAAAGATCACCCTTTCACCGCAATGCCGCCAGCAGATGAGACAGGTTGACACCAACGGCGTCCGCCAACCGGCGCACGACTTCTGGAGCGGGTGCGAGCGGGTGTGTCTCGCGGGTGAACGGCAAGCCTTCACCACCCGAAAACTTCGATTGCGGGGTAACGGGCGCGAGGATCGGGTAGACGCGCCAGCGCGGCACCTTCGAGTCCGCCATCGCGAGTGTGTTCTCGTGCCACAGCATCACCGCGGACTGCTTGATGTTGCGCGCGAGAACACATCCATAACCCGTGAGGGTGATCGCGCGCGCAGCCGCCCGAACCGCGTTCCGGAACTCCCCTTCCACCACCCACACGCCGTTCATGATCTCCGCGGTGAAGCCTTCCGTCTCCAGCGCGGCGATCGTTTCGGCGTACTGGTCGTCCGCGGCGGCCGTGGCCAGTTCGACGACCTCCTGGACCTCTGAGGCCGTCACCACCCGCGCGCCGGCCTCCGTGGAGTGGTGCAGGAGCCGTTCGACGTGACGGTCCTCCGCGTAGGCCGCCCACTCCTGGGCCTTCTCCCACGCTGACCGTGCGATGACATCGGCCTCGGAACCGCCGCGCAGCCGTGCGTCCTGCAGCAGCTGTGCGAGCACCACGGCGATGACAGAGCTCACGAGAGCGTCGTCACGTGACTCGTCGTTCTCGGGCACGAGCGTGGCCGCCAGGTCACGCAGATCCGCGCGCCAGCTCTCGTCGCCCGCCCACACGCCGATGGCGAGCAGGTTGAGGTAGTGATCCGCGATGGCCATCCGCACGAGCAACGGCTGAGTGCCCGCCTCACGCGCGTCCCGCCGTGCGGTGACCTTCATCTGCTGCCGTTCCGCGGGATCCGCCACCACGCTGACGCGGATCTTGTCGAGTTCGTCGAGGAAGTCGTCCCACCGGTCATCCGAGAACCGGGCGAAGACGTCGTCCACCTGAATACCTCCAGCTCACAGTCGAGCGACGGACTCGAGTACTCGTCTGGTTCGCGCCACTTCATGCGCGCGAAAGACCGCGGCGCCCGCCAACGCCGCGATCGCGGTCGCGACGAGGGTTCCCTCGACGCGCTCGTGCAGTTCCACGCCGAGGGTCTCCCCGACGAAGTCCTTGTTGGACAACGCCATCAGCACCGGCCACCCGGTCGCCACCAGCTCGTCCGTGTGCCGCACCAGCGCGAGGCTGTGCCATGTGTTCTTGCCGAAGTCGTGTGTGGGGTCGATCAGCACGCTCTTGCGAGGCACACCGAGCGCGACCACCTTCTCCGCGTGCGAGGTCGTCTCCGCGACGACGTCCGCCACCAGGTCCGGATAACTAACCCTATGCGGACGCGTTCGGGGCTTCACACCGCCCGTGTGTGAGCAGACGTAGCCGGCGCCGTACTCCGCGGCGACCTCTGCCAGTTTCGGGTCCGCGCCCGCCCACGTGTCGTTGAGCAGGTCGGCACCGGCCTCGCAGGCGAGCCGGCCGACGTCCGCGCGCCACGTGTCGCTGCTGATGATCAGGTCCGGGTAGGCGTCGCGCACGCGTGCGATGAACGGCACGACGCGGCGCACTTCCTCACCGGAGTCGACGAGGTCGCCGGGGCCCGCCTTCACGCCGCCGATGTCGACGATGTCCGCGCCCTCGTCGACGACGCGGTGCACGGCCTCCATCGCGACGTCCTCGGCGTAGGTGGCGCCCTTGTCGTAGAACGAGTCCGGGGTGCGGTTGATGATCGCCATCACCAGTGCGTGGTCACGGACGACGGTCCGGCCGCGGAACTGGAGCTCGATCACATCCCGTGTCTACCAGGTGGTCCCCGACCTGTGCACATGGCGGACGTCTCATACTGCGTGGCGTGGAACTGGTGAAAGCGGTCGACGCTCTCTGGCAGCGAGGCTGGCTGCCGTACGACGTCCGCGAGATCGTGTCGCGTTCGCTCGACGAGTCGGCTGCCTCTCTCGTGGTGGACGTGATCGCTTTGTCCTGTTCGCCTCATGTCGAGGCGACGGTGCACCCGCGGTGGCGGCGTCAGCTCGATGAGATCGGCGCCACCGTGTGGTGGGAAGGCCCGTTGCTGGAGGCGTGGGCAACGCGCCACATCGAGACACGGGCGTATGCGTCTCGCACGGCCGCCGACCTGTTGGCGTTCCTCGGGCGGTTGCCTTCGTTGCCGGTCATCCTGCCGTTGCCGGGCGACAGGTTGATGTCGGCCGTGCGCGCGGGTCTCGACCCGAAGGTGCTCAACCGTGTGCGTGGTCTGCTCGCCAAGGCCGAGTCGACGTCGTTCCCCGAAGAGGCCGAGGCGCTGTCGGGCAAGGCGCAGGAGCTGATGAACCGGCACGCGCTGGAACGGGCGATGCTCGACGCGGACCTGCCGGCGTTGGCGACGTCGCGGCGGATGTGGCTGGACAAGAGCTACTTCAAGGAGAAATCGCAGCTCGTGCACGTGGTGGCCACGGCGTTCCGGTCACGTGCGGTGGCCTACGACGCGTTCGGGTTCATCGCGCTGGTGGGTGACGAGGTCGACCTGGAGGGCGTGGAGCTGCTGTCGACGTCGCTGCTGGTGCAGGCGACGCGGGCGATGGTGGCGGTCGGGGGGAAGACCGGGAAGGGCAGTGAGGCGCGCTCGCGGCCGTTCCGGAAGTCGTTCCTGGTGGCCTTCGCGTCGCGGATCAGCGAGCGGCTGACCGACACGCCGGACGAGGTCGTCTCGGACGAGCGGTTGCTGCCGGTGCTCGCGGACCGCAAGAAGGCCGTGGACACGTTGTTCGAGGAGATGTTCACGCGCACGCGCACCTCACGCGTGACGGTGCGTTCGGCGGCTGGGTGGGGTGCGGGCCGTGCTGCCGCGGACGCGGCGGACATCGGTACCGGCCGGAAGACCGTGACATCGGGATAGGCTGACGCCGCCGCCCCGCGACCTAGGGTGGTGCACGTCCATGTTCGGGAAGTCTCTCGCCGTTGCCGCTGTGCTCGTGGTGGGCCTGACAGCTCCGGCGTCCGCGTCGTTCTCGCTGCTCAGACCTCTGACGCGGGGTGACGGCGACTCCACGACCCCGGTGATCAGCGCTGACGGACGTTATGTCGCGTTTCCCTCTCTCGCGTCGAACCTCGTGCACTCCGATCGGAACGGCGTCTCCGACGTCTTCGTGAAGGATCTGCGCACGGGTGTTGTGCGTTCTGCGTCGCGTGGTGGTGACGGGCCTTCGTTCGACCCGCCTGCTTTGAGCGCGGACGGGCGGTTCGTGGCGTTCGTGTCGTCCGCTGCGAACCTGGTGGCCGGTGACACAAACGGCGTTGACGACGTGTTCGTGACCGACATGCGCACCGGGCGCGTCTCACGCGTGAGTGGCGGCAACGGTCCTGCGTTCGGCAGTCCGGCGATCAGTGCTGACGGGCGTTATGTGGCGTTCCGGTCGGAGGCGTCGACGTTGGTGGAGGGTGACACCAACGGCGTGGCGGACGTGTTCCTGGCGGATCGGTCGACGGGTGCGGTGACGCGGATCAGCACGTCGGCCTCCGGGGTGCAGGGCGACAAGCTGGTGCACCACGGCCTCGCGATGAGCGCCGACGGGCGGCTCGTCGTGTTCCCTTCCGCCGCAACGAACCTGGTGCCGGGCGACACGAACGGCAGCGTGGACATGTTCGTGAAGGACGTCGTTTCCGGTGCGGTGGAACGGGTCAACGTGTCTGCCGCGGGTGTGCAGACTTCCTCGTACACGCTGATGCCCGCTATCACGCCTGATGGCTCGCGCGTGTTGTTCGTGGCGTGGGGCGACACTTTGGTGCCCGGTGACACCGAGGACACGCCGGACATCTTCATGAAGGACTTGCGCACCAAGGCGATCACGCGCGTGAACACACGTCCTGATGGGACGATGTCGGACGCGCAGCCGTACCAACCGTCGGTGAGCGCGAACGGCCGTTACGTCGTGTACTCGTCGCTGGCGTCGAACCTCGTGCGTCGTGACACCAACAACGTCGACGACGTGTTCTTGAAGGACATGTCCACGGGCGCCGTCACGCGGTTGAGCGAGCGATTCGGCAGGCAGGGCAACAACTTCTCGGTGGCGCCGACCATCAGCGCGGACGGCCGCACGGTGGTGTTCGCGACGCTCGCGACGAACCTCTCCCCCGCGGACCCCACCCCTTCGAGTGAACTCCTCCTTCACAACCGCATCTGAAGGACCCCAAAGCGAAAAAAGAGTCAGACCCCCTCCCTAACGTCGACCCCATGACATCCACCTTCCACAACGAGATCAAGCTCGGCGAGGTCAACTACCGGCTGAGCGCGACGACGGACTCGGACGAGTCCCTGGTGCTGGACCTGCTGGGGTCGCTCGACTCGGGCGAGGTGATCGCGGACGGCCGCCTTCGGCTACCTGTCGAGGGCGGCGCCACGATCGGCAAACTCCTGGCCCGCGTCCTGGGCGCCCACACGCGCCTGCGCACCCGCCCGTCCCGGCACCGCAACGCCAACCAGCCCTGGACCGAATCCCTCGACGCCGACCTGCGCACCGCCTGGCTCACCCCCACCACCACCGAGGCACCCGCCCTGATCCGTTCCATCGCCGACACCATGGAACGCTCCGCCACCGCCATCCGAGCCCGCCTGCCCAGGGTCGGCTGCGACCCGGACGTCCCAGGCCGCGAACTCTCCGCGGCCGCGGCCGTCCTGCTAGGGGGAAAGTCAGGGGCCACTCAGGGCGAAACCTGATTCGCCAACCGCCAGCCCGGCGGACCCTGGAGTAGCAAGCACCAGAGTCTCAGGGGGTACACAGTGGAAATCGGCGGCTTGTTCACCGCGCTGCTCTTCGGAGCCATCATCGGCGGCCTGGGCCGCCTGGTGATCCCAGGCAGGCAACACCTCTCGTGGCTGGCCACCATCCTGGTGGGCATCGCCGCCGCCCTGCTGGGCACCGCGGCCGCCACCGTCCTGGGCGTGGCCAACACCCCGGGCATCGACTGGATCGAGCTGGCCCTCCAAGTAGGCCTCGCCGGCGCCGGCGTAACCCTCCTGGCCAACCGCTCCAAGCACAAACTCTCCCACCACTAACCCCAAGCCAGGTGGGTGCGGCCGACCCCCAGCGCCCGCACCCACCACTCCACTCACCCACCCGCCACGCCGCAGACCCGAGCCCGCCGTGCCTCCACGCGTCACCACCGCGCGCCGGACCGCACCGCAACCAACGGGCCCGCGGCCCACCCAGCCACAGGCGACACCAACCCGCGCCCGCCCATCCAACCGAGCCGGCAATCCCACCTCGCCCACGGCTGCCCAGCCACGGCTGCCCACGACCCGAGCCGCGCTGCCCTCCCGCGCCGTCAACGCGCCGGACCCCAGCGCCCCAACGGATCCGCAGCCCACCGGCCAGCAACAGCGACCACCTCAACCGCCTCACCGCACTGCCAAGCACCACCTCACTCGCTGTTGTTCGCCTACGGCCACTCGGAACCCG
Organism: Lentzea sp. NPDC054927; assembly: GCF_053610285.1. NCBI lineage: Bacteria > Bacillati > Actinomycetota > Actinomycetes > Pseudonocardiales > Pseudonocardiaceae > Lentzea > Lentzea sp. NPDC054927. Next base: position 312,762 of record NZ_JBSGXZ010000005.1, on the reverse strand, counting down.
TGCCACGCTGCCGTCCCGTGTCCTGGACACGCCGGATCTCAGCGCCCAACTGGCCCGTGGCAACCGCAGGCCCGGCCAACAACTACCGCTTCCAGTCACCAACACGGCCCTGCCAAACACCACCTCGCCTGCGGCTGCCCGCCCACGGCTGCTCGCGACCCGAGCCGGGCTGTCTTGCCGCGCCCCCGCGACCACACACGTCCTAAGCCCAGCTGCACTCCCGCACCATCAACACGCTTCACACCCTCAGCACCCAACAAGTCTGCGCCCGCCCCACCATTTCCAGCCGACTCACCGCACTGGCGAGCACCACCTCGCTCGCCGCTGCCCACCTTCAGCGGCTCGCGACCCGACGCCAGAACTCGTCCAAGCCGCCCCCAACCCCCGCCTCCCAGCAGAATCGGTCTCCCCAGAACCCACTTCACCCCGGAAGATCAGCGAACGTTCATCCAGCGGACGACTCGGTCAGCCACAATGCGCGCCTCCAAGCACTTTGAGGAGGACCAGTGGTCCGGTTGTGCACAGGCCTGGTGGCCTTCGCGTTGGTCCTGTCTGCCGCGCCCGCCGCGTCGTCAGCACCAGCGCCGGCCTCAGCACCAGCGTCAGCGTCGGCGTCGGCCCGGTTCCAGCGGTTCGACACGATGTCGGTGTTCCGGAACAGTTCGGCGAGTGAGCACACGGCTGCCGAGATCGCCGCCGCCACCGCGGACGGCAAGCTGGTCGTCTACACCGACTCGCCCGCGCGCCGGATCGGGTTCGCCAAGGTGGGGCAGAAGCTCACGCCCGACGGCGTTGTGCCGATGCCGGGCGAGCCGACGTCCGTCGACATCATCGGCAACCTGGCGCTGGTCGCGGTCAACACCTCGAAGTCGCGCGCCGAGCCGTCGGGCGTGCTGGTGGTGGTCGACCTGGGCAAGAGGGCGGTGGTGGCCACGCACGAGTTGGGCGGCCAGCCGGACTCGATCGACATCTCCAAGGACGGCCGGTTCGCGGCCATCGCGATCGAGAACGAGCGCGACGAAGACGTCAACGAAGGTGAGATCCCCCAGCTCCCGGCGGGGTACCTGACCATCGTCGATCTGGTCGGCCGGGCGCCGGCGGCGTGGCAGTTGCGCAAGGTCGAGCTGGCCGGGATCGCGCAGGTCGCGCCGGCCGACCCGGAGCCGGAGTACATCAGCATCAACGGCCGCGACCAGGTGGCCGTCACGTTGCAGGAGAACAACCACATCGCGATTGTGGATCTGCGGTCCGGCAGCATCGTGAAGCACTTCTCGGCGGGCACGGCCACGGTCGAGGGCGTCGACACCAAGGACGACGGGAAGATCTCGCCCACCGAGACCATCACGGCCGCCCGCGAGCCGGACTCCATCGCCTGGCTGGACGACCGCACGCTCGGCACCGCGGACGAGGGTGATTACCGCGGTGGTTCGCGCACGTGGACGATCTTCGACGCCGAGTCCGGCGCGGTGGTGCGTTCCTCGGGCAACGAGCTCGAGCAGATCGCCATCAAGCAGGGGCAGTACCCGGACGGCCGATCGGACAACAAGGGCGTCGAGCCGGAAGGCCTGGCGGTCGCCACGTTCGGTGGTCACAGGTACGCGTTCGTCGGGATGGAACGCGCCAACCTCGTTGCGGTGTACGACGTGAGCAACGCGCGCAAGCCGCGTTTCGTGCAGGCGTTGCCGACCGGTGTCGCGCCGGAGGGTCTGCTGCCGATCCCCGCGACCGGCACGCTCGTGGTCGCTGCGGAGGAGGACGCGGCGGGTGACGGCATTCGCTCGTCGCTCAGCGGATACCGCCTGACTCGCGCGCCGCTGGCGTTGTCGTTGGCGCACAACCAAGGCACGCCGTCGATCGTGTCGGACGGCATCGGATTCGGTGCGCTGTCGGGGCTTTCCGGCATCCCCGGCAACTACCGTGACGTCGTTTCCGTGACGGACGCGGCGTACAGCCCGACGAAGATCTTGACCATCGACACCGTCAAAGCGCCCGCACGGGTCCGCGAAGAGCTCACGCTGACCAAGGACGGCCACCCCGTCGGGTACGACGGCGAGGGCATCGCCGCGCGCAGGGGCGGTGGCTACTGGATCGCGGTGGAAGGCGACGGCAAGCAGAAGCCGAACCTGTTGCTGGAAGTGGCCGCGAGTGGCGCTGTCGTCCGGGAGATCCCGCTGCCGGAGTCGGTTGCGAAAACCGCTACCAGCAACGGGTACGAAGGCGTGACCGTGATCGGCAGCGGCACGTCCGAGCAGGTCTGGCTCGCCGTGCAGCGGGAGTGGAAGGCCGACAAACCCGGCCAGGCCACGTTGGCCCGGTACACGCCGGCGACCGGCGAGTGGGGTTTCGTCGCGTACCCGCTCGACGCTCCGCAGGCCGGTGCGTGGATCGGGCTGTCCGAGGTGACCGCGCTGAACGACCGCACCTTGCTGATCCTCGAACGCGACAACCAGCGCGGTGACGCGGCCAGGACGAAGAAGGTCTACCGCGTCGACATCAGCGGTGTGACGCCGGTGCCCGCGGGCACCGAGAAGCCGGTGGTCGCCAAGAAGGTCGCCAAGGACCTTCTGCCCGCGCTCCAGGCAGACGGCGCCGCCACGCACGACAAGCCGGAAGGCCTGGCCGTGATCGGCTCCTGGCCGTTCCAGCGGCTGGTCGGCGTGGTGGACAACGACGGCGTGGACGACGCTCCCGGTGAGTCGGTGTTCCTGCGCCTTGGCCGGATCTGATGTCATGAGGCATGACTGAACGTCGTCACACCGTTCTGGAGGGCACCCGGATCCCTCGCACCACCAATCCGGACGCGAGCCAGGTCGAGGCGGCAGTCCTCGACCTGGCCAGCGAGAACACCGTCGTCCTGTCCGAATACCGCGACGACAACAGCTACATCCAGGTGTGGCAACGCCCCGACGGCCTCTACCAGCTCGAACACCGCGAAGGCTCGCCCATCGAGCACTTCCGGACGATCACGGTGTCCGCGGCCAAGGTCAACGCCGCCTTCACCGGCTGGCTGCGGGAGGACGACAGCTGGGCCGAGCCCTTCACCTGGAAGACGATCAGCGAGCTGTTCTAGTCCGCGGAAGGCTTCAGCGACAGGTAGGCCGGCCGCAGCAGGTCGACGAGGTTCGACGAGCGCACGGTGATCGGCACGGCGTCCAGCTGGTCGAGCACCGCGTCCGTGCGCACCACCGCGGTGGGGTCGCCCAAGCTCAGACCCGTCGTGGTTTGGCGCTGCCAGAACGTGTCCAGGCACTTCGTCAGCGGCGGCGCCTCATCGCGGGCACGAGCCGTCACCGAAGCGTGCGTACCGCGCAAGGTCCGCAGGCGTTCGAGCAGGTCCTCACGGCTGCGCCCGCGCCAGGCGAGGATCTCGAACGGGTCGTTGTCGAACGACTCGGCCAGCAGGTAGCAGGTGGCGGCGAGGTGCTTGCACGGGACTTCCCAGTCCGGGCAGCTGCAGTCCATCGTCAGTTCGCGCTGCGTGGCGGGAAAGAGCTGGAGCCCCAGCGACGCGAACAGGGTCTCGATGTCCGGCGGCATCTCGCCGGCCAGCAACTTGGCCGCGTACAGGGCTTTCCCGGCCAGAGCGTGCTCGATGCGCTGCCATTCCGGCGTGGTGAACGACTTGATCGCGATGCGCGTCTTGTACGGGGTGGGGCGCGAACCCTGCACCAGGGCGATGACCATGCTGGTGGACAAGGAAAGCGACAGCACCTGGCCCTGGCGCGCGTAGTTGCGGCCACGGGTCAGCCGGCCGCCCATGCCGAACGACTCAAGCACCTCGATGAAACGGCGCGACCACCAGGTGACGCCGATATCGCCGCGCTTGCTCGTGGCCTTGATGCCGTTGTCCACCTTGATGGTCTTGCCATAGCGGGGGCGTTCGCCGGACCAGTGCTCACTCACCGATGGCCTCCCCTGACAGCGTCAGCAGGTCGCGCAGCTGGGACGTGGACAGCTCGGTGAGCCAGTTCTCGCCCGCTCCGACGACCAGCTGGGCCAGCGCGCGCTTCTCCTCGATCATGGCGTCGATGCGTTCCTCGAGGGTGCCGATGCAGACGAACTTGCGCACCTGCACGTTGCGGCGCTGGCCGATGCGGAACGCGCGGTCGGTCGCCTGGTCCTCCACCGCGGGATTCCACCAGCGGTCCAGGTGGATCACGTGGTTGGCGGCGGTGAGGTTGAGGCCCGTGCCACCTGCTTTCAACGACAGCAGGAAGAGCGACGGACCCTTGCTGTCCTGGAAGCGTTCGACCATGCGGTCACGGGCGGCCTTGTTCGTGCCACCGTGCAGGAACATCACCTCGGTGTCGAAGCGCGCGGCCAGGTAGGGCACGAGCATGCTGCCGAACGCGGTGAACTGCGTGAAGCACAACGCTTTGTCGCCCTCGGCGAGCACTTCCTCCAGCACCTCCTCCAGGCGCGCGAGCTTGCCGGAACGGCCGGCGATCCTGGAACCGTCGCCGAGGAAGTGCGCCGGGTGGTTGCAGACCTGCTTGAGCTTCGACATCGTCGCGAGCACCAAACCCTTGCGCCCGATGCCTTCCGCCTCCTCGATCTTCTCCAGCATGTCGTTGACGACCGCCTGGTAGAGCGAGGCCTGCTCGGTGGTGAGGTTGCACAACTGGCGCATCTCGACCTTGTCCGGCAGGTCACTGATGATGCGCGGGTCGGTCTTAACCCTGCGCAGCACGAACGGGTTCGTGATCTTGCGCAGGCGAGCGGCGGCGTCCTGGTCGTTGTGGCGCTCGACCGGCACGGCGAAGCGCGCGCGGAACGTGTTGACCGTGCCGAGCACGCCGGGGTTGGCGAAGTCCATGATCGACCACAGCTCGGCCAGCCGGTTCTCGACCGGGGTGCCGGTCAGCGCGACGCGGTGACGTGCCTTGAGCTGGCGGACGGCCTGGGACTGGCGGGTCGCGCTGTTCTTGATGTTCTGCGCCTCGTCGAGCACCACGCGGTCCCAGGTGAGGTCGCCCAGCGCGTCGGCGTCGCGGGCGGCCAGGGCGTAGGTCGTGAGCACCAGGTCGTGGCTCTCGACGGCCTCGCGCAACGCGTCGCCGTCCAGGCGGTCCGCGCCGTGGTGCACGTGCACCGACAGCTCCGGGGTGAACCGGGCGGCCTCGCGTTGCCAGTTGCCGACCACCGACATCGGGCAGATCAGCAACGTCGGCGGGCGCTTGCCGTGTGAGCGGTTCAGCGCTTCGAGTGCCAGCAGCTGAACGGTCTTGCCGAGCCCCATGTCGTCTGCGAGGCACGCACCCAGGCCGATCTTGTCCAGGAAGGCGAGCCAGGCCAGGCCGCGCTGCTGGTACGGACGCAGCCGCGCGAGGAAGGTCGCCGGTGGCTCAACGGGTTCGACCTGTTCGTCGGCCTTGCCGGACAACAGGTCGCCGAGCCAGCCGTCGGCCTCGACGGAGATCAGCGGGAGCGGCAGGCTCTCGTCCTCCTCGGTGAGTCCACTGTGGAGCATGACCTCGGCAGCGGTCATCTGGCCACCGCCGCGCTTGAGGAACGCGAGCCCGGCGGCGAGCCGCTTCTGGTCGACCTGCACCCACTGGCCGCGCACCTTCACCAGCGGCACCTTCGCCCTGGCCAGCTCGGCGAGCTCGGCGTCGGTGAGCGCGTCCTCGCCGAGGGCGAGCTCCCACTTGTAGTCCACAATGGACTTCAAGCCGATCTCGCTCTCCTTGGCGACGGTTCCGGCTGTGCCGCGGCTCTTCGTGCTGAGCTTCAGCCCCAGTTTCGTCGTCTGCTGCCACCACGACGGCAGCAGCACACCGAACCCTGCCTGCCCCAGCACCGGTGCCGCCGTCAGGAACCGGTACGCGCCCTCCGCATCGACCTCCATCTCGGCGGGATGCGAGCCGCGCAACGCCTCGTCGAGGTCGGGGTGCAGCCTGCTCGCCCGCCCCAGGTCTGCCAGCAGGTGCTCCTGCGGTGCCGGGATCCAGCGCCGCAGCACGCCGTCGTCGGCGAACCACACCTGAGCGGCGGGCACCAGCACGCTCGGTTCGTCGACGGCCTGCAGCAGGAACTCGATCGCCCACTCGTCCTCGTCGCGCTGTTCGGGCGAGCGCAACCGGAAGCACGTGCGCACCGGGCTCTCGTTGCCCGCGCTGTGCCGCCACCGATCGAGCTGTTCGCGCAGCTCGTAGAGCTCCACCGGGTCCGCGTCGAACGCCGGCTCGCCGGTGAGCGCGGCGAGCCACGCCTCCGCGGTCGTCTCCCGGCCACGCCGCTTCGGCGCGAGCCCCGTGCCGTCGAGCCGGTCCCGCACCTGCTCGTCGACCGCGGTCGTGAGCGCGGCGCGAACCAGTTCGGCCGGGTCGCTGACGATCTCCTCGCACCGGCAGGCGGGCGGCATCGCGGCCTGCAACGCCGCGAACCGCGCGGAGTCCGTGCCCGACAGCACCGGCACCCACCGCGCGACGGCCTGGTCAGCCGCGACCGACGGCAGCACACGACCGCGGTCGACGAGGTCGGCGGCGAACCCGGCCACGTCGAACACGAACCGCGCGGAGTCGCTCAGCCGCACCTCGGCGACGGGCTCCGGCCTGGTGGTGAACCTGATCGTGGGCACGCCCCACTGCCGCAGCTGCACCTTGCCGCGCTGTGCCCGTCCGGCTGCCAACGGGTCGCGGACGAGCTCCGGCGAGGCCATCGGCCCTGATGAGAAGGACGGCAGCAGCAACGCCCTGGTGATCGTCTTGGGGGCTTCCTGACCGAGCGCGGCGGCCAGCGACTCGGCCGTCGCCGCGAACGGGTGCGGTGCGTCCCGTCGAGCGCTCTCACTGCGTGCGGGCAGCCCGGAGTCCTCGGCCCACAGCGCGAGGACGCCGTCGGTCGTGCACAGGCCATGCAATACGAGCACCTTCGAACCCTATGTGCTCACATTGGTGCCATGGTCGAAGACTCCCCTGTCGTGCTGGACGGTCAGTCCCTCGGCGCCGACGACGTGGTGCGCGTGGCGAGATATCACGCCCCGGTGACTCTGCACGCGGACGGCCTCGCACGCCTCGATGCGTCGTGGCGCGCCAGCCAGCGCCTGGTGGTGCGACGACAGGTGTACGGCCGCACGACGGGCGTCGGCGCGAACCGCGACCAGATCATCAGCACCGAGGGCTGGGCCGAGCACGGCCTGCGCCTGCTGCGCAGCCACGCGGGCGGCCTCGGCGGCATGCTCCCCGAGGAACAGGTGCGCGCCATGATGGTCGTGCGCCTCAACCAGCTCCTCGCGGGCGGCGCGGGGGTGCGCCCGGCGGTGGCCGACGCCCTGCTCGCCGCCCTGAACAGCAGCTGTTACCCCGGCGTGCACGAGTACGGCGCGATCGGCACGGGTGACCTCACCGCGCTGGCCGAAACCGGCCTGACGCTGCTCGGCGAGCGCTACTGGCTCGGCTCGACGCAGACCCCGGATCCGATCGAGCTCGACTCGGGCGACGCGCTGGCGTTGATCAGCAGCAACGCCCTCACCATCGGCATGGCGGGCCTCGCCTGGCAGGACGCGCACCAGTTGCTCAAGGCCACCCACGTCGTCGCGGCACTGTCGTTCCTGGCCGTCGACGGCGCGGTCGAGGCCTACGACGAACGCGTTCACCTCGGCCGCCCGCACCCCGGCCAGGTCGCGGTCGCCGCCGAGATGCGCCGCCTGCTGGCAGAGCCGTCCCGCCCGCCGGCCCGCATCCAGGACCCGTTCGGCTACCGCTGCTTCCCGCAGATCCACGGCCCGGCCGTGGACGCGGCCACCGACCTCGGCCGCGTCCTCGACGTCGAGTTCAACGCGGCAGCCGAGAACCCGCTGATCGTCGCCGACCAGTTCGGCCCCGAGGACGACGCCGCCTACCACCACGGCGCCTTCCACAGCGCGTACCTGGGCCAGGCCCTCGACCGGCTCCGGTTGTCGATGCTGCACACCGGCCACCTGTCGACGGCACGCCTCACCACGCTGGTGGAGCCGAGCTTCACCGGCCTGCGCCCGTTCCTGGCGGAGGGCGTGCCCGGCAGCTCGGGCGTGATGATCCTCGAGTACAGCGCCAACTCCGCGCTGGCCGAGGTCCGCACGCTCGCCGAACCCGCGAGCATCGGCAACGCCGTGGTGTCGCGCGGCCAGGAGGAGAACTCGAGCTTCGCCTTCCAGTCCGCCTCCCAAGCCCTGCGATCGCTGACCGCGTTCCGCCTGGTGCTGGCCTGCGAGGTCGTCGCCGCGGTCCGCGCCCTGCGCCTGCGCGGCATCGCCCCGGAGACACCGTCGCTGCGCGCCGCCTTCGAGACCGCCGAGTCGAAGCTGAACCCGGAGATGTCCGACCGCCAGCTCAGCCCGGACGTCGAGGTGGCCTCCGCCCTGCTCGACGACTTCGCCACCTTTTAGGCGATCGACTTAGGGCCATCGCCGGAAATCCCGGCCTTGATCTCCACCTTACTTGAGCTCTTACGGTGAGCGTGACCAAGTTGATCGAGGTGGGGATGTGGTCGTGATGCGTGCTGTCCGTGTGCACGAGTTCGGTGGGCCAGAGGCACTTCGCGTGGACGAGGTGCCCGAACCGGTGGCCGGCCCCGGACAGGTCGTGGTCGGCCTGGCGGTCGCCGACGTGATCCTGCTCGACACGCTGCTGCGCCGGGGCTGGGGCGGCGAGTTCTTCCCGCGGCACCCGCCCTACGTCCCAGGCGGAGGCGGCGCCGGACACGTGCTGTCGGTCGGCGAGGGCGTGGACCCGGCCTGGCTGGGCCGCCACGTCGTCGGCCGCGGCCCTTCCGGCTACGCCGAGCAGGTCGTCTTCGCGGCCGACGAGATCGTCGAGGTCCCGGAAGGCCTGAGCTCGATCGAGGCGACGGCCATGCTGCACGACGGCGCCACCGCGGTACTCCTCTCCCGCCGCACGAAGATCGCCGAAGGCGACTGGGTCCTGGTGGCGGCGGCCGCAGGCGGCGCGGGTTCGCTGCTGGTGCAACTGATGCGCGACGCCGGCGCCCGAGTGGTCGCGGCGGCCCGCGGCGAACGCAAGCTCGCACTGGCCCGCGAACTGGGCGCGGAACTGACCTTCGACTACTCGGTCGACGGCTGGCAGGACCGGGTCCGCGAGGCGACGGGCGGCGTCGGCGAGGCGGCGGGCGTCAGCGTGGCCTTCGACGGCGCGGGAGGACCACTCGGCAAGGCCGTGTTCGAGACAGTGGCCACCGGGGGCACCTTCGTCACCTATGGCAGCTCGGACGGTTTCGCCGACATCGACCCCGACGTGGCAGCCGCGGCCGGCGTGCACGTCGACAACGTGCTGGGGGCCGGAGCTCCCGACCCGGCGACCGTGCGCGAAGTCCTGACGGAGGCGCTCACCCTCGCCGCTGCCGGTCGCATCCGTCCGGTGATCGGCGCGACGTATCCGCTGGCAGAGGCCGAGAAGGCGCACCGGTCGCTCGAGGAACGCGCCACCCTCGGCAAGTCGCTGCTGCTCATCTAGCGCAGGCTCACCGAGCCAGGCCACCGGGTTGCGCCGCCATCCCCGGTACGGCGCAGCCAGGCACGACTCGGCCCAGCCCGGCGCGGCCCAGCCCGGCGCGGCCCAGCCCAGTCCGACGCGGCTCGGCTCAACCCGGCGACCTGGCACAACCCGCCGCGACCGGCTCAACCCACGTCGTCCGCCCGCTGCCCTTCACCAGGGCCGAGAGATTGGTTGTCCTGATTCGCTTCCTCGCCCCTCTAGTTCACGACGCAGTCCCCGCGGACACCGAGAGGAACACGGGCGGTGATGATCCAAAGGCCGAGTTTCACCCGATCGAGACGTCCTGAAACAGCGTTACCAATCCCTCGCATAACGAGGAAGCGCGCGGGCTGGCGAACCGAAGAAACACCGCCGGCACCAAGGGCCTGTCGACCCCAAAGGCCCCGCCGGACGACCAGGCCCTGCCGGACGGCCGGGTTGCGCCGCCATCCCCGGTACGGCGCAGCCCGGCCGACCTGGCGCGGCATGGCTCAGCCCACGTCAGCCGCCCGCCACCGACGGCAGGATCTGGATCTCGGCGCCGGCCGGCAGCGGGGTGGCGGGCCCGGACAGGCGGCGGCACTCCTCGCCGTTGACGTAGAAGTTCACGTAGCGGCGCAGGACGGCGCGTTCGTCGCGCAGCCGGCGGTCGAGGCCCGGATAGGTGTCGGCCAGGACGTCCAGGGCGCCGCCGAGGGTGGCGGGCTCGGGGACGTCGACGTCCACGTGGGAGGCGCCGTCGGTGGCGGTGCGCAGGACGCCTGGGATCAGGACCGTCACCTTCACGTGGGGATCACCGCCGCTCGCACCGACATCACGTCCGGCAGGTGGGCGGCCACCTGGTGCCAGGTCTCGCCCTCGTCCGGGCTGGCGTAGACCTCGCCGGAGCGGGAGCCGAAGTAGACGCCGGGGACGGGGGCGTCGTCGGTGCACATCGCGTCGCGCATCACCGCGGTCCAGAAGTCGTCGGGCAGGCCGGTGCCCAGGGCTTCCCAGGACGAGCCGGCGTCGCGGGAGCGGTAGACGCGGCACTTGCCTTCGGGTGGGAAGCGGCGGCCGTCGGCCTCGATGGGGAAGGTGAAGATCGTGTCCGGGTCGGCGGGGTGCACGACCATCGCGAAGCCGAAGTCCGTGGGCAGGCCGTCGGCGATGGACTGCCAGGAGTCGCCGCCGTCGTCGCTGCGGTACACGCCGTGGTGGTTCTGGGCGTAGAAGCGGGAGGGTGCGGCCGGGTGCTGGGCCACCTTGTGGACGCACTGGCCGAATTCGGGCCACGGGTCCGGGAAGAAGTAGGCCTTGATGCCCTTGTTGCGGGCTTCCCAGGACTTGCCGCCGTCGGCGGTGCGGTAGACGCCGCCGGTCGACATCGCGACGAGCACGCGGTCGGGGTCCACCGGGTCGGGCACGATCGTGTGGACTGCCTGGCCGCCGAAGCCCGCTTCCCATTCCGGGCGGTGCGGGTGGTTCCAGAGGCCCTCGACGAACTCGAACGAGCGGCCGCCGTCCGTGGACTTGAACAGCGCTGACGGCTGGGTGCCCGCCCACACGACGCCTGGCTGGGAGGCGGGGGCCGGTTGGAGTTGCCACACGCGTTCGAGCGCGGCTTCGTCCACCGGGAACGCGATCGGCGGCGAGGAGGACTCCTCCCAAGAGGCTCCGAGGTCTTCCGAAATGGACACGCCCGGCCCGAAGTGCGGTGACGCCACGCCCGCGAGCAACCGCAAAGGACCGCGGGTGTCGAAGGCGACCGCGTACACCTCCTGCATCGCGTGGTGTGGTCCGTCGAGCTGCCAGTTGACCCGATCCTCGCTGCGGGCGAGCCACAGTCCCTTGCGCGTACCGATCGCCACAACCACCGTCATCGCAACGCAGCCTCCTGCCGAAGAATGTGATGCGGAGCACGTTACGCCGGGGGTCTGACAATTTCCGGCCACCAAAGAATCCCCACGTAGACCTGCAAGTTACTCACTGGTAGCGTCCGAATGGAGACGAAGGAGGCGCCAGTGCTGCTCGACCCGAACCACTACGACCCCGCCCACCTCGACGACGAGACCCGCCGCCTGCTCAGGGCGACCGTCGACTGGTTCGAGGCCCGCGGCAAGCGGCAGCTGATCGCCGACGCGCAGGACAAGGTCTGGTACACGGAGTTCCTCGACTTCGTGAAGCAGGAGAAGCTCTTCGCCACCTTCTGCACGCCCGCGAGCGTGGACGGCACCAAGCGCTGGGACGCCGCCCGCAACGCCGCGTTCAGCGAGGTGCTCGGCTTCTACGGCCTGCAGTACTGGTACGCCTGGCAGGTCACGGTGCTCGGCCTCGGCCCCATCTGGATGAGCGGCAACGAGGAGGCCAAGCAGAAGGCGGCGGCCCTCCTCGACAGCGGCGCGGTCTTCGCGTTCGGCCTGAGCGAAAAAGAGCACGGCGCCGACGTCTACAGCACCGACATGATCCTCACGAAGACGGAGACCGGTTACACGGCCACCGGCAGCAAGTACTACATCGGCAACGGCAACGTCGCCGGCATGGTCAGCGTGTTCGGCAAACTCGCCGACTCCGACGAGTACGTCTTCTTCGCCGTCGACAGCCAGCACGAGAACTTCAAGCTGGTCAAGAACGTCGTCGACAGCCAGATGTTCGTCAGCGAGTTCCGGCTCGAGGACTACCCGCTGACCGAGAAGGACGTCCTGCACCGCGGCCCCGACGCCTTCTCCGCCGCGCTGAACACCGTCAACGTCGGCAAGTTCAACCTCTGCACGGCCAGCATCGGCATCTGCGAGCACTCCTTCTACGAGGCGATCACGCACGCCCACAACCGGATCCTCTACGGCAACCCGGTCACCGACTTCCCGCACGTGCGCCAGAACTTCGTCGACGCCTACGCGCGCCTCACCGCGATGAAGCTCTTCGCGGACCGCAGCGTCGACTACTTCCGCAGCGCCAACGAGAACGACCGCCGCTACCTCCTCTTCAACCCCATCACCAAGATGAAGGTCACGAGCGAGGGCGAGAACGTCATCGACCTGCTCTGGGACGTCATCGCGGCCAAGGGCTTCGAGAAGGACACCTACTTCACCCGCGCCACCGCCGACATCCGCGCACTGCCCAAGCTCGAAGGCACCGTGCACGTGAACCTGGCTCTGGTGCTGAAGTTCATGCCGAACTACCTGTTCAACCCCAAGGCCTACGAAGAGGTCCCGACCCGCCACGACGCGGCGGACGACGACTTCTTCTGGCACCAGGGCCCAGCGCGCGGCCTCGGCAAGATCCAGTTCCACGACTGGGAGCCGATCTACACCGAGCACGCCCACCTGCCCAACGTGCGGCTGTTCCACGAGCAGGCGAACGCCATCAAGACCCTGCTCGCCACCGCCGCTCCCGACGCGGACCAGCAGAAGGACCTCGACTTCCTGCTGAACCTCGGCCATCTCTTCACCCTGGTCGTCTACGGCCAGCTGGTACTGGAGCAGGCCAAGATCACCAAGACCGACGAGAGCGTGCTCGACCAGATCTTCGACGTGCTGGTCCGCGACTTCGCCGGCTACGCGACCGCCCTGCACGGCAAGCCGAGCAGCACCGAGGCCCAGCAGCAGTGGGCGCTCTCGCAGATCCGCAAGCCCAACGTCGACCAGGCCCGCTTCGACGCCGTCTGGCAGCAGGTCGTGGCGCTCTCCGGCCAGTACGAGATGCGCCCCTAGCACAGCCAATCAGGACACAAGGGGGCAAAGCGACGAGCTTTGCCCCCTTGACGTATGTGTTCCACAAACGTTTACATGAGACGCCGCCGCACTCCACAGCCAAGGGAGCGCGTGCACGTGGACCACCGCAGATGGCGTACCGCAGCAGTAGCCGTCCTCATCGCCGCCGGCACCCTCATTTCGCCTGCCCAAGCCCAGACCGCACTCAAAGACGACGGCCTCGCCCTCACGCCGCCGATGGGCTTCAACAACTGGAACACCACGCACTGCCGCAACGACTTCAACGAAGAGATGGTCAAGGGCATCGCCGACATCTTCGTGAACAAGGGCCTCAAAGACGCCGGCTACGAGTACGTCAACATCGACGACTGCTGGGCCCTCCCGGAACGCGACGCGCAAGGCGACCTCGTCCCCCACCCGACCAGGTTTCCCAACGGCATCAAGGCCGTCGCCGACTACGTGCACGGCAAGGGCCTCAAGTTCGGCATCTACACGTCAGCGGGAACCAAGACCTGCAACAAGGACGGCGGTTTCCCGGGCGGACTGAACCACGAGGAGCAGGACGCGAAGCTGTTCGCGAGCTGGGGCGTCGACTACCTCAAGTACGACAACTGCAACAACCAGGGCGTGGACGCGAAGCTCCGCTACACCAAGATGCGCGACGCCCTCCACGCCACCGGCCGCAAGATCGTGTTCAGCCTCTGCGAGTGGGGCCAGAACAAGCCGTGGGAGTGGGCGAAGGACGTCGGCCACCTGTGGCGCACCACCGGCGACATCAGCGACAACTGGAACTCCATGGTGTCGATCGCCAAGCGCAACATGGAGCTCGCCGACTACGCGGGCCCCGGCCACTGGAACGACCCGGACATGCTGGAGGTCGGCAACGGCGGCATGACGGACCTCGAGTACCGCAGCCACTTCAGCCTCTGGTCGATCATGGCCGCACCGCTGCTGATCGGCGCGGACCTGCGCAAGGTCACCCCGGAGACGTTCGAGATCCTGGAGAACCGCGAGGTCATCGCCGTCAACCAGGACAAGCTCGGCGTGCAGGGCAAGGTCGTCCGCAACCAGGGCGGCAACCACGTCCTGGTGAAGCCGCTCAGCAACGGCGACAAGGCCGTGCTGCTGTTCAACGAGAACGACAGCGCCGCCAACATGTCCGTGCCGGCACAGGAACTCGGCCTCACCAAGGCAAGCGGCTACAAGGTCCGCGACCTGTGGGCCAAGACCACCACGCACACCGCGGGCTCGATCAGCGCCGCACTCCCGCCGCACGGCTCCGCGATGTTCCGCGTCAGCGCGGCCCAGAACTGGTACCTCTACCCACCGGCCATCACCACGGCCGCGGACGGCCAGGTCCTCTATCCCGGCGCGTTGCCGATCGTGCAGCCCGGCAAGTCCGTCACCTACACGACGTCGGTGACCAACACCGGCCGCCTGCCGATCGCCCTGGTCCAGGCCGCCCTCCAGGTCCCCCTGGGCTGGACCGCGAAGGCGACGTCCAGCAGCTTCAAGGCGATCCTGCCCGGCGAGAAGGCCTTCAGGACCACCTGGCAGGTGACGGTCCCCCAGGACGCGGCCTCAGGCCGGTTCCCGGTCAGCGCGAGCTTCACCTTCCACAGCCCGCACGAGAACAACCCGGTGACCAGGCAGTACTCCACCGAGGCACTGGTACCCGGCGCGGCACCGAAGGGCGAGCTGTTCGTCAGCGACCTGAAATGGCTGCGCAGCGCCAACGGCCACGGCCCGGTCGAGATCAACACCACCAACGGCGAGGCCAAACAGGGTGACGGCGGTCCGATCACCATCCGCGGCAAGGTGTTCACGAAGGGCCTCGGCACGCACGCCCCCGCCCACATCGAGTACTACACCGGCGGCAACTGCTCGAAGGTCACCGCGACCATCGGCATCCAGGACAACAAGGTGAACCCGCTGAGCCTCGTGAGCTACGAGGTGTGGGCCGACGACAAGAGGGTCTACGACAGCGGACCGGTCAGCGGCACGGACGCCGCGAAGTCGTTGGAGGCCAACGTCTCCGGCGCGACGGTCACGCGCCTGGTCGTCCTCGACGGCGGCAACGGCAAGTCCTACGACCACGCCAACTGGGGTGACCTGAAGATCACCTGCTAGTCCGGGGACTGATAACGCTCCAGAGCCGCGATCATGAGTTCGAGCCCGAACTCGAACTCATGGTCGTGGTCGTAGGCGCCCAGTTCGTCGATCACCTCGGCGGACAACGGAAACGCCGACGTGTCAACGTCTTCGTACGGCGACAACGCGATCCCGCCGAGCTCCGGCGAGGTCGCGACCTCCCTCATCAGCGTGCCCAGCAGGTAGGACACCATCGCCCGCATCATCCCGACGGCGATCTTGCCCCGGAAGCCCGCCCGGTCGAAGTTCATCAGCGCGGCCTCGATCGTCCGGAACCCCGCCTCGGTGCTCAGCCGCCGCGTCGCCAGCATCACGAACGCCCGCGGGTGTTGCAGCGCCAGCTCCCGCACCGCCCGCGCGTGGGCCCGGATGTGGTCACGCCAGTCGTCGCTGTCGACGTGGTACGGCCGCGCCTCCGCCATGATCCGCTCGGCGGCGAGGTCGACCAGCACGGCCTTGTTCGGCACGTGGTTGTACAACGACATCGTGCCCGCGCCCAGTTCGGCGGCGAGGCGCCTCATCGAGACGGCCTCCACGCCCTCACGTTCGATCAACCGCACGGCCGCATCCACGATGCGTGCGCGGGTCAACGGTTCACGTGACGAGGACACTGGCGGAGACCATACGACGTGGAGTAGCTTCCCTGCGACGTACGGCGTACGTAGGAGGGTCGGCCGGCATGACCGAATCCAAGGCGCTCAGAGCGCTGCGCGAGGCGATCGTCCTGGAGCACATGGAATGCCAGAACGATTTCGACTTCGACACCTCCCTGAACGCGTTTCCGCACCCGCGGTACGAGATCATGGCGTCCGGCCAGGTGCTGGACGGCGTGGACGAGGTCCGCGCGTACTGGCAGCGCACCATGGCGACGTTCCCGGACCAGCGCAACAAGGTCATCGACATCCACCACGCCGATGACGCGGTGGTGGTCGAGTTCGAACTGTCGGGAACGCACCTGGGCAGCCTCCTCGGTGAGGAACCGACGAACAAGTCCTTCAAGGTCAGGATGGTGGGTTTCTTCCTGTTCGAGAAGGACGTCCTGATCTGCGAACGGGTGTACGGCGACAGCGCGACCGTCATGAGTCAGCTCGGACTGCTCGCCGCCCCCGACGAATACACCGGGCCCTACTGAAACACCACGCGCACCTCGCCGACGACCTGACCGCCGCCGAGCACCGGCACCGACAGGTGTTCCTTGGCCGGTGACACGTCGTAGCCGAGCTGCGCCAGCGCCGTCAGCCCGATCGCCGTCGTGGCGCGGGGGTTGCCGTCGAGCACCTTCACGGCCACCGCGTGCCCGGCCGCCGTCGCCAGCACGAGCACCCCCTCGGCGCCGCCCTTGGCCACCACATCCGGCAGCAGCTGCATCACCACGGTGTTCACGTGCCCGGTTCCACCGACGTACTCGGGAAACTTGCGCATGGCATCGGCAACGGGCGTGCGCACCAAGCCCTGCATCGCACGCGCCAAGCCGTGCAACGACAACGCGAACACAGGCGCACCGCAACCGTCGATCGCGGTATGCGCGACGGACTCGCCGGACAGGTCCTCCACCGTCCGCAACACCAGCTGCTGCAACGGATGTGCCGGCTCCAAATAGGTCTGGGTGGGCCACCGGGCGGCCACGCACGCCGCCAGCATCGACGCGTGCTTGCCGGAACAGTTCATCCGCACCCGAGACGGTTCCGTCACCCGTTGCCGCGTCGCTTCGTCCTCCGGCCAGGACGGCGGGCAGCGCAGCAACCCCACCGGCAACCCGCCGAGCAGCTGCATCACCAGCTCGACGTGCCGGTTCTCCCCTGTGTGCGACCCGGCCGCGATCGCCAGCGCGGGTCCCGCAAGCGGCGCCCCGGCCGACAGGCACGCCAGCGCCTGGAACGGCTTCATGCACGACCGCGGCAGCACCGGATCCTTCGCGGCCCCAACGGAAACTCCGACCTCGCCGGACGGCAGCAGCCCGACCACGCTGCCGTGGTGCAGGCTCTCCACGAATCCGTTCCGCGTGACCTCAGCGAGCAGTGCGGGCACGGGAAACCTCCAGGCGGTGCGCCAGCCTGGACAACGCCAGGTTGACCACCAGGTAGATGAACGCCACGACGATGAAGGTCTGGATCAGCAGACCGTTGTAGTTCGCGAGCACCCGCCCGTTGAACAACAACTCCGTGTAGGACACGACATACCCCAGCGAGGTGTCCTTCAACAGACTGACAGCTTGGGTCACCAGCAACGGCGTCATGTGCCGTACGGCCTGTGGCAGCACCACGAACCGCGTCACCACGCCGTCCGCCATGCCCAGCGACAACCCCGCCTCGCGCTGCCCGGGATCGACGGACTCCACGCCCGCCCGGAAGATCACCGCGTAGGACGCCGCGTGCGACAACGCCAGCGGCACCACGAGCTTCCAGAACAGCGGCAGGTTCACGCC
This sequence comes from Lentzea sp. NPDC054927, assembly GCF_053610285.1. Classification (NCBI taxonomy): domain Bacteria; kingdom Bacillati; phylum Actinomycetota; class Actinomycetes; order Pseudonocardiales; family Pseudonocardiaceae; genus Lentzea; species Lentzea sp. NPDC054927. The sequence goes on along the minus strand of NZ_JBSGXZ010000005.1, from coordinate 295,021 downwards.
GAACGACGGCAGCACGAACAGCATCACGTACACCAGCAGCAGCACCGGGACCGTGCGCATGACCTCGGCGTAGGCGCGGGTGAACCGGTTGGGCCGCAACGCGAGCAGCAACCCTCCCGCCATCGCCAGCACCCCCGTCGCGAACGCCGCCACCACCGTCGACCACAGGCCCCCGAGCAGATAACGCCAGACGGGCCAGGTCAGATACGGCCTCCACCGAACTGGGTCCAGCTGTCCGTTCGCCGCGAACTGCCGCAACCCCAAGGCCACCAGCCCGGCCAGCACCAGCGCGGACACCACCGAGACCCAGAACACCCTGCGCCGGAACCGCGGTCCGGGAGCGTCGAACATCAGGCCAGCCGCCGTTCCAGCACCCGTGCACCGAACCCGATCCCGGCCGCGAGCACCAGATAGCAGAGCCCGACACCGGTGAAGACCAGCAACGGCTGGGCGAGCTCCAGGTTGATCCGTTGCGCCGCACGGGTCATGTCCACCACCCCGACGACACCGGCCAGTGCCGTCGCCATCGTCAACGCGATCGCGATGTTCGCCAACGGCTGCACCACCCGGCGTCCGGCCTGAGGCAGGATCACGTGCCGAATCGACTGCCGGACTGACAGCCCCAACGCCCGTGCGGCCTCACCCTGCCCGGAGGCCACCGAGTTCACGCCCGACCGCAGCGCTTCCGCCACGAAAGCGGCCTCGTACAGCGCGATCGCCGTGAAAGCCGTCCAGAACAACGGCATCTTCAGCCCCACCTCGGGCAACCCGAACACGAACAGCACCAGCCAGGCCAGCAACGGGATGTTCCGCCACACCTCGACGTAGACCGTGCCGACCCCGCGCAGCAACGGCACCGGCACGATCCGCAGCACCGCGACCAGCAGACCGACGGTCACCGCACCGGCGAACGACAGCAGGGTCAGGGCGATGGTGTTCAGAAAGCCTTCGAGGACCAGGCTCATGAGGCGATCGCGGGTGGCGCCGGCGCGTCGCCGGTGACCACGGTGCCGATCGTCTGCTTCCAGACGTCCTGCCACAGCCCCGACTTGCCGATTTCCCGCAGCCAGTCGTTGACCACCTTGGTGAATTCGGCGTCACCGTGCTTGATGCCAATGCCGTACGGGTCCTCGGTGAACGGCTCACCGACCAGCTGGAGCTCGCTGTCCTTCGACGCGTCGGCGACCAGGATCGCCTGGTCCTGCACGTAAGCCTCGCCACGGCCCTGTTTCAACGCGGTCAGGCACTCGGGGTCCGAGCCGAACTCGACGATCTTCGCGGTGGGCGCGGCATCGCGCACCGCCTTCACCCCAGGGGTGTTCGCACCCACGATCACCGTCTTTCCCGCCAGGTCAGCGGGTTTCGCGATGCCGGACGTGCCCTTGCGCACGGCGATGGCCTGCCCGGACTCGTAGTACGGGCCGGCGAACGAGACGCGCTCCGCCCGCTGCGGGGTGATCGTGTAGGTCTGGATGATCACGTCGACGGTTCCGTTGGCCAGCAACGGTTCGCGAGTCTCCGAAGTAGCGCTGAGCAGCTCGGTCTCCGCCTTGCCGACGAGGTAGTGCGCCAGCAGCTTGCCCAGGTAGGCGTCGAAGCCGGTGAGCTCGCCGCTGATCGGGTCGAGCTGCGAGAGCAACGGCGCGTCCTGGGAGCCGCCGATGAGCAGCTTGCCGCGCTTCTTGATGCGGTCCACGGCCGAGCCGGGAGTCACCTGACCTGTGTAAACGGGCGCTTTGGCGAGCAGGGCGTCGATCTTGGTGCCACCGGCGCCCGGCACCGCGGACTCACCGCCGGCGCATCCGGCCACGAAGAGCAACACCGCTGCTACGAACAGTCTCCCCATGCCCCGAAGCTACTGAGCGCGATCAAGCGGGCACAAGATACGACAAAGCCGCTTGTCCAATAGTGGACAGGCGGCTTGTCTTGATCAGATGCGCTGATCAGTCAGACTCAGACGGCGCGAACGCCCTGGGCCTGCGGGCCCTTCTGGCCCTGACCGATCTCGAACTCGACCCGCTGGTTCTCCTCGAGCGACTTGTAGCCGTTCGCCTGGATCTCCGAGTAGTGGACGAACACGTCGGCGCCACCGTTGTCGGGGGAGATGAAGCCGAAGCCCTTCTCCGCGTTGAACCACTTGACGGTGCCCTGTACTGCCATCTTGCTACTTCTCCTCTAACAGGTGCCGGATCGCGCTCGCGACCACCGGGTCAAGTCACCAGCGGCGCCTTCTCCGGAACCTGGAGAAACCACTCACTCGCGACCTCGTTCCGCGAGCGGGGCTGATCCACGAACACGAAACGTACGACCTTGGACAGTGAACCACGACCTCCCGCTCCCAGTCGAGCACTCGATCTCGCTGCTACCGTGAGATGCCAAACGACCCCCGCGGAGGTCTTCGTGCCGGAGCAGCCGACGTTGTCGATCAAGGCCGCGATCGCGCCAGAAGTCGCTGGTGGCCTGCATTCGCTCGCCGAGAAGCACCTGGCGAACGCCGGGCGGGAGGACCAGCGGCGGACCGGCGACGTCATCACGAACACCTACACCGGCACCTCCTCCGGCACTGTGATCCAGATCGGCAAGGTGCACGGACAGGTCAACGACAACCGGGGCCGGTAACCTGGTGGGTCGTTGACCCAGGGGGCCGTGCTTGACCGGCAGCGAACGACTGCTCTTCTTCTTCGTAGGCTTGGTGACCACGTTCGTGTTCATCCGCATCAGCGTGCGGTTGATCAGGGCGAAGGTGCGCTGGTGGCCACGCAACATCGTGCACGGCGACACGCACGTGCATCACGTCGTGTTCGGCACGGTGCTGCTGTTGTTGTCCAGCGTCACGAACCTCGTCATCCCGGACGACATGCACGGCGCCAGGCTGGCCGCCGCGGCGGGCCTCGGGGTGGGCGCGGCACTGGTGCTGGACGAGTTCGCGCTGATCCTGCACCTGCGGGACGTGTACTGGATGAAGGCGGGCCGGCTGTCCGTCGACGCCGTGTTCCTCGCGATCGGCCTCACCGGGACGTTCCTGCTCGGCGCACGCCCGCTCGGCTACGACGAGGTGCTGCAGCTCAACCCGGAGACCACGCCGACCGACACGTTCACGCTCAGGGTGATCACCATCGGCGTGAACCTGTGCTTCGCGATCGTGGCGCTGCTCAAGGGAAAGATCTGGACGGGCCTGCTCGGCCTGCTCGTCCCGGTGGTGCCCGCGGTGGGTGCCGTGCGGCTGGCCCGGCCCGGTTCGCCGTGGGCGCGCTGGCGCTACAAGGAGGGCACGCGCAAGCTCGCGCGGGCATACCGCAGGGAGGCGCGGATCCGGCAGCCCATCATCCGCGCGAAGATCGCCGTGCAGGAGTTCATCTCGGGACGCCACGACCTACCTGATCAAGACAGGCCGTGACGCGGGTCCGAATCACCCTCCGAGAATGTCCTGCTGTGCACAAGCGGCAGCGAGGTCTCCGGCGCACAGTTCCGCCGGCTTGACGATGCCCTCGGTCACCAGCGTGCGCACGCTCTCCTTCTTGATCAGCGTCGCGCCGAGCAGCACCGACTTGATGTCGCGCCGCGCGACGGGATCCCGCAGGTTGCCGGTGGCGAGGTCATCGGCACCCTCCAGGTCGCCGCGGGCGATCGCGATGGCCAGCCTGGCCGCGGCCTCGGCCTCGTCGCGCACCGGCTTGTAGACGGTGACGCACTGGTCGCCGCGCAGCACGGCCCGCAGACCGTCCACAGTGGCGTCCTGCCCGGTGACCGGGACCTTGCCCGCGAGGTTCTTCTTCTTGAGCACCCCGATGACCGCGCCGGCCAGGCCGTCGTTGGCCGCGACCACGCCGTCGACCTTGCCCGCGTTGTCGTTCAGGATCTGTTCGAACAGCTGCCCGCCGAGGTCGTTGTTCCAGTCGGCGACCGGCTGGGATTTCACGAGCTTGAGCGCGCCGCTGTCGTACTTCGTCGACAGCCGTGACTTCTGGCCCTGGGTGAAGAGCGTGGCGTTGTGGTCCGTCGGGGCGCCCTCGATCTCGATGATCTGGGCACCCGGCTTGTCGCCGAGGCAGGTCAGCAGGCCGTCGGCCTGGAGCTGGCCGACGTTCACGCTGTCGAAACCGACGTGGTACTCCGCCTGGCCGCCGAGCGTCACGCGGTCGTAGTCGATGACCGGGATGTTCGCGGCTTTCGCCTTCTTCTGCACCGCGAGACCGCCCGCCGCCGACAACGGCGTGATCATCAGGACCTTCACCTTGCGCCGGATCATCTCGTCGGCGATCTGCGCGAACTTCGCTTCGTCGCCCTCCGCGTTCTCCATGAACGGTTCGATGTCCGCGTAGTTGAACGCCTGCGTGAGCAGGGGGCGATCTTGTTCTTCCCAGCGCGTGGAAGTCGTTCGGTCGGGAAGGATTACCCCGACGATTGGTTTGGGTCCACGCGTGGGCAGCGTCGGAGAGCCCTGACCTGCGTCACCGCAGGCAGAGAGGAGAAAGAGCAGGCACGCCGACGTTGCCATTACCCGTCTTCGCATAATCGCGAAGTTCATCGCTTGAATGTTGTTAAGTCAAGATTTCTTCCCACCCATTACGCTCCGCTTCCGATCGGCTACAGTTCGATTCCGTACGAAAGGCGCTGATGCGCAGCGAAATTTCGTGTCAGTGTGTCTGACTTGGGCGGCAATCGGGGGCCGCGCTGTGTTGTTGGATCCAGCCCTGACCGGGTGTGAGGAGACAGCTAGGTGAGAACGCGCAGAACCGTGATGGCGGTGGCGGCAACGGTGTCGCTGATCGCCGCGGGCACTTCGGCGGCGGGGGCCGCGCCGGCCTCGGCCGCGGGCCAGCAGGACACGGAGTACACCGTCCTGATCGAGGACCCCGGAAACCGCGACTTCGCGATCGACGCCGTGCACGCGGCGGGCGGCGAGGTCGTGCGGGACAACCAGGCCATCGGTGTGCTGACCGTCAAGGCTCCTGCGAACGGGTTCGTGGAGAAGGTTTCCGCTTCGGACCAGATCGTCGGCGCCGCACGCACCAAGCCGATCGGTCACGCTCCCGTGGCGCAGGCCGAGAAGGCCAAGCGGGAGAACGTCGAGAAGGAGAACAAGGCCGCACAGGCGAACAAGGCGCCCGCGGAGTCGAAGTCGACGGCGGGCATGGACCCGCTCGACGGTGACCTCTGGGGCCTGAACCTCGTTCGCTCCAACATCGCGCGGGCCAAGCAGGCCGGCGACAAGCGCGTGTACGTCGGCATTCTCGACACCGGCGTGGACGGTTCGCACCCGGACATCGCGCCGAACTTCAACAACGAGCTTTCGCGCAACTTCACCGTCGACATCCCCAACGACTCCGACGGTGGCGTGTTCGACGGCCCGTGTGAGTTCCGCGGTTGCGTCGACCCGGGCAACTGGGACGACGGCGGCCACGGCACGCACGTCGCCGGCACCATCGGCGCCGCTGCCAACGGTTTCGGCATCTCCGGTGTCGCGCCGAACGTGTCGCTGGTCAACATCCGCGGTGGCCAGGACGCCGGCTCGTTCTTCCTGCAGCCGGTCGTGGACGCGCTGACCTACGGCGCCGACATCGGCCTCGACGTGATCAACATGTCGTTCTACGTCGACCCCTGGTACATGAACTGCATCAACGACTCCACGGCGTCGGCCGAGGAGCAGCTGGAGCAGCGCACGATCATCGCGTCCGTGCAGCGCGCGCTGAACTACGCGCACCGCAAGGGCGTCACGCTGATCGGTGCCGGTGGCAACAACCACGAGGACCTGGGCAAGCCGCGGACTGACACCGTCAGCCCGAACTACCCGCCCGGCCACAACCGGCCGCGTCCGGTCGACAACGCCACCTGCCTCAACCTGCCGACCGAGGGCAACCACGTCATCTCGGTCTCCTCGCTGGGCCCGTCGACCGCCAAGGCCGACTACTCGAACTACGGCCTCGAGCAGACCGCGATCTCGGCTCCCGGTGGCTACTTCCGCGACGGCCTCGGCACGCCGTGGTACCGCACCAACGAGAACCTGATCCTGTCGACCTACCCGCGCAACGTCGCTCTCGCCGAAGGCGCGATCGACGAGGCCGGCAACATCACCCCCGCCGGTCTGGCCGCGGGCGTGAAGAAGGCCGTGCAGGGCGACAAGGTCGGCTACTACCAGTTCCTGCAGGGCACCTCGATGGCCGCCCCGCACGCCGCTGGTGTCGCCGCGCTGATCGTCAGCCAGTACGGCAAGAAGGACAAGAAGAACCCCGGTCTGACCCTCGACCCGGACAAGGTCGAGAAGGTGCTCTACAAGACCGCGATCCAGCGCGCGTGCCCGAACCCGCGCACTGTGTCGTACGTCAACGTGGGCCGCTCGCCGGAGTTCGACGCCACCTGTGAAGGTGACTCGAAGTTCAACGGCTTCTACGGTCACGGCATCGTGGACGCCTACGGCGCGGTCACCCGCGGCGGTCAGTTCATCTAAGTCCTTGTAGGACAACGAAAGGCCCCCGGGTTCTTGACGGGGGCCTTTCGCATGCGACGAAAGTGGACTCTCCCCGCCACCTTCGTCTGAAAGATCCGGTCTGCCTTGACCGTGCCGTAGCGGCATAGTTTCAACTTGGTCGTGTCAGAAGGCCGAACGGAGGGGAACGTCGTGGGGTGGAGCACCAGCCAGCTGGCCGATCTCGCCGGCACGACGTTGCGCACGATCCGGCACTACCACGAGGTGGGCCTGCTCGCGGAGCCGGAACGCCGCGCCAACGGCTACAAGAGCTACGGCGTGCCCCATCTCGTGCGGGTGATGAGGATCAAGCGTCTCACCGATCTCGGCATGTCGCTCACGCAGATCGCGGACCTCGGTGACGGGGACGAACATCCCGGTGAGGCGTTGCGCGAGCTCGACGCCGAGCTGGCCGCGACGATCGAACGGCTGCAACGGATCAGGGCCGAGCTGGCACTGGTCCTGCGCCAGGAGACGCCGACCGATCTGCCGCCGGATGTCGCGGCGATGATCGAGAACGCGAACCTGTCTCCGCAGGACCGTTCGTTCACCGTCGTGCTGGCCCAGCTGCTCTCGCCGGAGACGCTGGCCAGGTACGCCGGGACGCTGAAGGACTACTCGCGGGATCCGGCGGTGGTGGCGTTCGACAACCTGCCGGAGGACGCGGACGAGGAGACTCGGCAGCGGGTGGCGGACGCCATGCGCGAGATGCCGTACATGGCTCAGATCCGCGCCGCGTTCCCGGATCCGGCCGGTCTGTGGAGCGACGCCCCGCGAGGTGTGGAGCACGCGCGGCGGACTGTCGTGAACGTCTTGGTCGAGCTCTACAACAAGGCGCAGCTGGACGTTCTCGTCCGCATGAACGACTGACATTCCATTGGTTCGACGCGCCGGGAGCGCGTCGTCGGGGAGGTATTTGCTAATGCGAAATACGATGTCACTGGCCGCGGTCGTGACCGCTGCCGCAGCACTGGTGGCGGTACCGGGGGTGTCGTCCGCCGCCACGCCGAAGCCCGAGGTGCAGTGGGTCACCTGTCCCGCCGACGTGGCGCGGCCCGGTCTGGAGTGCGGAAAGCTCCGACTGCCGCTCGACTACCGCAAGCCGGAGGGCCGCAGGACCGAGGTGATGATCACCCGGCTGGCCAGCAAGAACCCCGCGAAGCGCAAGGGGATCCTGCTGACCAACCCCGGCGGGCCGAGCGAGGGACTGACGTTCCCGGCCGTGCTGAAGGCGGTCGGACTGCCACAGGACGTGCAGGACGCGTACGACATCATCGGCATGGACCCGCGTGGGATCGGCTACAGCTCACCGTCCACATGCGACCTCACCGAGGAGCAGATGGCTGACGGCAGCGTGCCTCCGTACGCCAACAACTCCTCCGAAGTGCGCCAGCGCGCCAACGAGGTCAAGAAGATCGCCGAGCAGTGCCTCAAGTCGTCCTCGGCCGGCGAGCTGCCGTACAACACGACCGCGAACATCGCGCGTGACCTGGACTCGGTCCGTGCGGCGCTGGGCGAGAAGAAGGCGTCGTTCCTCGGGTACTCGTACGGCTCGTACCTGGGTTCGGTGTACGCCACGCTGTTCCCGAAGACCTCCGAGCGCGTCGTGATCGACAGCAACCTGCCGAAGGGCGGCTGGGACGTCGAGGGCGGCCGGCTGATGGGCCGCGGCGTCGAGGACACGTTCCCCGACTTCGCGAAGTGGGCCGCGGCGCACCCCGAGTACAACCTCGGCACGACGCCGCAGCAGGTGCGCACCAAGTTCTTCGAGCTGGCCGCGAGGCTCGACGAGAAGCCTTCGGTGGAGGGCTACGACGGCAGGCTGTTCCGCTTCATCAACTTCACGGCCCTCTACGACACCGGTGACAAGGCCTTCTCGAAGCTCGCCGCCTCCTGGAAGGCCTTCGACACCGGCCAGCCGCAGCCGCCACAGGAGTACCCCGAGGTCCCGCGCGTCCAGGCCCTGCTGGCAGGCCGCCTGAACGTGATCTGCGGTGACTCCACCTGGCCGTCGTCGGTCGGCACGTACGAGCGCAACGTGGCGATCGACCGCATCCGCAACCCGATGTTCGGCGCGGCCGCGGCGAACATCCAGCCGTGCGCCTTCTTCCCGAAGCCGGTGGAGAAGCAGGTTCTGCCGTCCGACCGAGGCCCGCGCAACGTGTTGCTGGTGCAGAACGAGCGCGACCCCGCGACGCCGCTGGTCGGCGCCCAGTCGACGCGCCGCGCGTTCGGCGACAGGGCCGCGATGATCACGATCGACCAGGGCGGGCACGGCGCCTACATCTTCGGCAAGAACAAGTGCGCCAACGACAAGGTCACCGAGTACCTGCTCGGCGGACAGCGTCCGAACGACCAGAAGTGCGCAGCTGAGAACGGCTGATGACAGGTGGGGGCCCGGCTCGCGAGCGAGCTGGGCCCTTGCCATGTGAACGCTCCCAGGGCTAGCTTGTCCCCGCACGACGTCGCCGCCGATTCCACTGTGGAACGGAGCGGCATGAAGACGTTTACACGGCTCGCGGCAACGGTTCTGTGCGCGGCGGCCCTCGTCACGCCCGGCACCGCCCAGGCGGCGGACCTGAACGACCCGCAGCTCAAGGACATCGCGATGCAGCTGGTGTCCAGTGCGGAGAACTCCTCTTTGGACTGGCGCGCGCAGTTCGGCTACATCGAGGACATCGACGACGGCCGCGGCTACACCGCCGGCATCATCGGCTTCTGCAGCGGCACCGGTGACATGCTCGACCTCGTCCGCCTCTACCGCGACTGGAAGCCCGGCAACGTCCTGGAGAAGTACCTGCCGGCGTTGGAACGGGTGAACGGCACGCCGTCCCACGACGGCCTCGACCCGAACTTCACGTCCGACTGGGAGAACGCGGCCCAGGACGGCACCTTCCAGGGCGCGCAGGAGCACGAGCGCGACCGCGTCTACTTCAACCCCGCCGTCAACCGCGCGAAGCAGGACGGCGTGCAGGCACTCGGCCAGTTCGCCTACTACGACACGATCGTCATGCACGGCGACGGCTGGGGTGACCTGGACTTCTCCAGCATCCGCCAGCGCGCGCTCAACACCGGAGCCCGTCCGCCGGCCCAGGGCGGCGACGAGGTGCAGTGGCTGCACGCGTTCCTCGACGCACGCGTGTGGGCGATGAAGCAGGAGCCCGCGCACGAGAACACCAGCAGGGTCGACACCGCGCAGCGCCGGTTCCTCAACGAGGGCAAGCTCAACCTCGAACGACCGCTGCAGTGGCACGTCTACGGGGACTTCTTCGAGATCAGGTGACACGAAGGGTTCCGGCGGAAACGTTTGCGGGACAAGCGTTTCCGCCGGAATGCGCCCAGTGACGGCAAATGTCCGTTTCGCGAATTAGTAAAGACACTTGCCAATAAAGGTATGGACCCCTTACCGTGGCTCTCACGCCGCCCGGGAACTCGACATCCCTGCCCCGGAGGGAAATACGTGAAAATCACTGGTCGCATCGCGGCCGCACTGCTGACGTGCGCCGCTCTCTTCACCACCACGATCGGCACCGCTTCGGCGGCCAACCTCGACGAACCGCGCCTCAAGGACATCGCGATGCAGATCGTGTCCAGCGCGGAGAACTCCTCGACGAACTGGAAAGCCCAGTTCGGTTACATCGAGGACATCGACGACGGCCGTGGCTACACCGCGGGCATCATCGGCTTCTGCTCCGGCACCGGTGACATGCTCGACCTGGTCGAGCTCTACAAGTCGAAGAAGCCCGGCAACGTGCTGGAGAAGTACCTCCCCGCACTGCGCAAGGTGAACGGCACCGACTCGCACTCCGGCCTCGACCCCAACTACACCAAGGACTGGAAGACCGCGGCCAAGGACTCCGTCTTCAAGGCGGCCCAGGAGTCCGAACGCGACCGCGTGTACTTCAACCCCGCCGTGAAGCAGGGCAAGGCCGACGGCGTGCGCGCCCTGGGTCAGTTCGCCTACTACGACGCGATCGTCGTGCACGGTGACGGCGGCGACAAGACGAGCTTCAGCAACATCCGCAAGCGCGCACTCGGCAAGGCGAAGCCCCCGTCGCAGGGTGGCAACGAGACCACGTGGCTCAACGCCTTCATGGACGCCCGCGTGTGGGCGATGAAGCAGGAAGCGGCCCACGAGGACGTCTCCCGCATCGAGACCGCGCAGCGCGTGTGGCTGAAGGCCGGCAACTTCGACCTGAAGACGCCGCTCAAGTGGAAGGTCTACGGCGACAGCTTCGAGATCAAGTGATCTCCTAGCGCGCACAGCCGAAAGAGGAGGGCGTCCCCGCTCGGGGACGCCCTCCTCTTCGATTGCGATGAGTTCCAGTAACATCGTATTCCAATGAAAAGCCTTGCAGGACAAAGACTTTGAGCTGATTGAACCAGCCACGGTACGCCTGACCCGCAATCCGGTAACCAGTCTTGTCGCTAGTGGTACGGACCCCTTACCGTTGCCTCACTGCCGCCCGGGACACCCCGGAGGACATACGTGAAGATCCCAGGCCGCCTCGCGGCCGCGCTTCTGACGTGCGTCGCACTCATCGCCACAACCACCGGCACAGCTCACGCAGCAGACCTGAACGACCCGCGCATGAAGGACATCGCGATGCAGATCGTGTCCAGCGCGGAGAACTCCTCCACGAACTGGAAAGCCCAGTTCGGCTACATCGAGGACATCGACGACGGCCGCGGCTACACCGCCGGCATCATCGGCTTCTGCAGCGGAACCGGTGACATGCTCGACCTCGTCGAGCTCTACCAGCAGCGCAAACCCGGCAACGTGCTGGAGAAGTACCTGCCGGCACTGCGCAGGGTGAACGGGACGGACTCCCACTCGGGTCTGGATCCCAACTACACCAAGGACTGGAAGACCGCGGCCAAGGACTCCGTCTTCAAGGCCGCGCAGGAGTCCGAACGCGACCGGGTGTACTTCAACCCGGCGCTGCGGCAGGCCAAGGCCGACGGCGTGCGCGCGCTCGGCCAGTTCGCCTACTACGACGCGATCGTCATGCACGGCGACGGTTGGGGCAGCCTGGACTTCACCGGCATCCGCAAGCGGGCGCTGGGCAAGGCGAAGCCGCCGTCGCAGGGCGGTAACGAGACCACGTGGCTCAACGCGTTCATGGACGCCCGCGTGTGGACCATGAAGCAGGAACCCGCGCACGAGGACACCACCCGTGTCGACACCGCGCAACGCGTGTGGCTCAAGGCCGGCAACCTCGACCTGAACACACCGCTCAAGTGGAAGGTCTACGGCCAGAGCTTCGAGATCAAGTAGCTGGAAAGGCGTCTGCAAGTACTACCAACAACCGAGTTGGCGGTACTTGCAGACGCCCCTTCGTCCTACAGCTGGGTCCAGTCCAGCACCGGCGCCGCGAAGTCGCGGATCGACGCCAGCAACCCGAGCCGGGCGGCCTTGACCGCCGGGTCCTCCGCCATGACCAGCACCTCTTCGAAGAAGGTGTTGATCGGTGCCGTCAGACCCTCGGCAGCGGCGACGAATGCCGCCAGCCCGGCCACATCGCGCGAAACACCGTCGAACGCCTTGTGCAGCGCCACTTCCGCCGGTTCCGACAACACCGAGGCGTCGTAGGAAGCAGTGACGTCAGCAGGCACGATCCGCCGCACCCGCTGCAGAGCGGCCACGAGCGCGTCGAAGGACTCGTTGCCCGCCAACGACTCCAGCTGCGCCAACGTCTCGTCGGCCAGCACCGGCGAGTCGGCCAGCGGCAGCACCGCCTGCACGAACCGGTGCTCGTGGCCGGCGTCGAGCAACGCCTGCTCGTAGCGCCGCACCGCGAACTCCCGCGCTGTCTCCAGCGCCTCGGCGGTCACCTCGAGACCTTCAGCCGCAAGGGAAAGCGCCACCGGCAGGGTGATCGCGCGCAGGTCGGGGAAGGCCCGCAACACGGTCACCGCGCCCAGAGCCGCGCGGCGCAGGCCGAACGGGTCAGAGGAACCGGTCGGCTGCGCGCCGATGCCGAACAGGCCCGCCAGCAGGTCGAAGCGGTCGGCCAGCGAGAGCAGCGCACCCGGCACCGACGACGGCAGCGCGTCACCGGCCGAGCGCGGGAGTTCCATCTCCCACAACGCCTGCGCGACCTCCGGGGTCTCCCCCGCCCGCGCCGCGTACTCCTTCGCCATCACGCCGGCCAGCGACGACAGCTCGATCACCATCTGCGAGCCGAGGTCGAACTTGGCCAGCGCACCCGCGCGGCCGAGCGTCTCGCGGTCGACGTCGACGACCGAAGCGAACCGCCCGGCCAGCGTGGCGATGCGAGCCGCGCGGTCCGCCATCGAGCCCAGCTTGTCCGCGAAGGTGAGCTTCGCGAGGCCCGACTTCATCTCCTCCAGCGGGGTCTTGAGGTCCGCACGCCAGAAGAAGGCCGCGTCCTCGTACCGCGCGCGCAGCACGGCCTCGTTGCCCGCCCGCACCAGGTCCGCGTCGATGGAACCGTTCGCCACGGCCACGAAGTGCGGCAGCAGCGCGCCGTCGGACGACCGCACCGGCAGGTAGCGCTGGTGCTTGCGCATGACGGTCGTGAGGATCTGGCCCGGCAGCTCCAGGTACCGCTCCTCGAACGAGCCGAGGATCGGCGTCGGCCACTCGACCAGGTTCGTGACCTCGTCCAGCAGCCCGTCGACCTCCACGACACCGCCGACCGACGCCGCGAGCTCCTGCGCGGCGGCCACGATCGAAGCGGAGCGAACCGAGGCATCGGCCTGGATGCCGTGCGATTCCAGGAACTCCAGGTAACCGTCCGCAGTGGACACTTCGACGACCGGCGCGTCAGCCGTGCGGTGCACGCGCGTGACGGTGCCGGAAGCCAGCGACGACACCGCGACGGGCACCGGCGTGGACCCGAGCAGTGCGAGCAGCCAGCGGATCGGCCGGGTGAACGACAGCTTCGGGTCGTTCCACTTCATGTTCTTCTCGGAGCGCAGGTCCGAGACGACCTCACCCAGCAGCCCGCTCAGCACCTCGACGGCACCGCGCCCGGCGTCGGTCTTGGTCAGCGCGACGAACTCGACGCCGTTCTCCTCGACGCGTCCCAGCGCGGCGACGTCGACGCCCTGGCCACGCGCGAAGCCCTGCACGGCCTTCGTCGGGTTGCCGTCGCCGTCGAACGCGGCGGAAACACGCGGACCACGCACAGTGCGTTCGGCATCCGGCTCACGCGGCGACACCGCGGGCACCAGCACGACGATCCGGCGCGGCGTCCCGTGCACGGTCACCGAGCCGTGCGTCAGGCGAGTCGCACCCAGCTTCGAGGTGACGGCCTCACGCACCGCGTCAACGGTCCGCAGCACCTCGTGCGGCGGCAGCTCCTCGGTACCGATCTCGAACAGCAGGGTCGCCGGCGCCACCACGTCCTCGAAGGACGAAGGGGCCGCGACGGCGGCCGGAAGCTCGGCCACGCCGAGCGGATGCCCGAGCTCGGCACGACGCTCGGCCCACAGACCGGCGACTTCCCTGGCCAGGCCGCGCATCCGGCCGAACGCGCGGGCGCGCTCGGTCGTGGAGATCGCTCCCCGCGCGTCCAGCACGTTGAAGATGTGCGAGCACTTCAGCACGAAGCTGTGCGCCGGCACGGGCAGGCGGGCGTCGAGCATCCGCCGCGCCTCGACGGCGAACTCCTCGAAGAGGCGCTTGTTCGCCTCCACGTCCGCGTCGTCGAGGTAGTACCGCGACATCTCGTACTCGGCCTGGCCGAACGCCTCGCCGTAGGAGATGCCGGGCGCGTAAGCGATCTTCTTGAAGTGGTCGACGCCCTGCAGCGCCATCATGATCCGCTCGATGCCGTAGGTGATCTCCACCGACACCGGGTCGAGCGTCATGCCGCCGGCCTGCTGGAAGTAGGTGAACTGGGTGATCTCGAGGCCGTCGAGCCAGACCTCCCAGCCGAGGCCCCAGGCGCCGAGCGCAGGTGAGGCCCAGTTGTCCTCGACGAACCGGACGTCGTGCCCGCGGACGTCGATGCCCAGCGCCTCCAGCGAACCGAGGTAGAGCTCCTGCGGGTCGCCCGGGTCCGGCTTGAGGATCACCTGGAACTGGGTGTGCGTCTGCAGCCGGTTCGGGTTCTCGCCGTAGCGGGCGTCGTCGGGCCGCACGGACGGCTCCACGTACGCGACGCGCCACGGCTCGGGACCCAGCACGCGCAGCACGGTGGCCGGGTTCAGCGTTCCCGCCCCGACCTCGGTGTTGAACGGCTGCACCACGATGCAACCTCGGTCGGTCCAGTACTTGGTCAGCGCGAGCAGCGCGTCCTGCATCGTCAACACGGCCAAGAGTCTACGAAACCGGCAAAACCGCTGGTCACGGCCCCTGCGTCTGGTGGCGTTCGCCACTGTGTCACGCTTTGCACAACCGAGTGGAGTTCCCGCACGTCTACTTGGTGTACCCGGAAGTGCTGAGAGGAGTGGGTGTGGACAACCGGCCGCCGCGGCCTGGAGACCCGAGTGGATCTCCTGGTCGGTCTCCTTCTGGGCGACCCTCCGCCACCCCGCGACCCCAGACGGGGCAACCCCGCCGTCCCCAGGTGCCGCCGCGCGGCGCAGAGCCCCCGCGCCGCGAACCGCGCCAGCAGGAACCGCCGAGGCGGGAGCCCCCGAAGCGCGCCGAACCGCCGCGCCGGGAGACCCCGCGCCGCGAGTCCGCGAGCCGCAGCGAGCCACCCCGCCGGGAAACCCCGCGCCGGGAGTCCCCGCGCCGTGAGCAGCCCGCCCGCGCCACGTCGTCCGCCCCGCGCCCGCGTCCGGTGGCCGACCGCCCGACGGTCCGCACCACCCCGGCCAAGGCGAAGACGCCCGCACCGGCCCGGCCGCGACCGAGGCCCGCCGCGGCCCGCCGTCCCAGCGCGGCCAAGCGCGGCACGTACACCGGCACGAAGATCTTCGTCAGCATGCTGTCCGCGGTGATCCTGCTGGTCACCGGCATCGGCTGGCAGAACTACACCGCGCTGACCGACAACCTGACCACGCAGGACTTCGGCCTGGCCGACGCGGGCGAGAAGCCGGCCGACGGCGCGATCGACATCCTGCTGGTCGGCATGGACAGCCGCACCGACTCCAAGGGCAACCCGCTGCCGCAGAACATCCTCAACGAACTGCAGGCGGGCGGCAGCGACGACGGCGGTTTCAACACCGACACCCTGATCCTGCTGCACATCCCGAACGACAGCGGCAAGGCGTTCGCGGTGTCGTTCCCCCGCGACTCCTACGTGAAGATCGCGGGCGGCTTCGGGCGGCACAAGATCAACTCTGCCTACGGTTACGCCAAGGGTCAAGCCGCGGAGAAGCTGCAGGGCAGCGGCAAGAGCCCGCAGGAGCTCGAGATGGAGACCCGCAAGGCGGGCGCGAAGAACCTGATCGAAACCATCCAGGGCCTGACCGGCGCGAACATCGACCACTACGCCGAGGTCAACCTGGTGGGCTTCTACGAGATCACCAAGGCCATCGGCGGCATCGACGTCTGCCTCAACAAGAACGTCCGCGACAGCTTCTCCGGCGCGAACTTCAAGGCGGGCCCGCAGACCATCGAGGGCCGCAACGCGCTGGCGTTCGTCCGGCAGCGGCACGGCCTGCCGATGGGCGACCTGGACCGCGTCGTGCGCCAGCAGGTCTTCATGGCGGGCCTGGCCAAGAAGATGCTCTCCGCGGGCGTGCTGACCGACAGCACCAAGCGCAACGACACGATCAAGGCCGTCAGCGGCGCCATCGTGCTCGACGACGGCTGGGACATCGCCAAGTTCGCCCTGCAGATGAAGGACCTGACGGGCGGCAACATGACGTTCCAGACGATCCCGACCGGCAACCCCGACCTGCAGACCCCCGAGGACGGCTCGGCGGTCGAGGTCAACGAGGGCGAGGTGCGCACCTTCGTGAAGAACCTCGGCAAGGCGCCCGCGTCGTCGACCGCGCCGGACCCGAAGTTCAACAACGCCTCGGTGATCGTCGACGTCCGCAACGCCTCCGGCCAGCCCGGCCTCGCGGGCACGGTGCTGCAGTCACTCGTCGCGAAGGGCTTCGGCGAGGGCCAGACGGGCAACGCCGAGGCCATGGCGAAGTCCGTCGTCCGCTACGGCAAGGGCGGCGAGGCGGGCGCCGAAGCGGTCCAGAAGGCGCTCGGCGGCGTGAAGACGGAACAGGACGTGAACACCCCGGCCGGCCGGGTCCGCGTCTTCCTGGGATCCGACTACTCGGGCCCCGGAGCGCAGGGTTTCGCGGGCTCCGGAGTACTCGCCCTGGACGGTGCACGTCAGCAACCGGCTGACCCCGCGCCCCCCGCACCTATCACCGCAGGCGACGTGCGCTGCGTAAACTGATACGCAGAGTAGAGCCGAGTACCCCATTCGGGGGATTCCAGCAGTAAGTTGCGTAAGCAGCGAAGCTCTGGCGCCTTCCATCACCGTGAGACCCGCTCACGGGGTGGAGGACCAGTGACGACTGCGACAGGCCAAATCGACACAGCGGCGTACCAGCGCGTGCTCGGTGATGAGATCCGCAGCCTTCGCAAGCAGCGCGGCTGGACCCGCAAGGAGCTCAACAAGCGACTGCAGACGGAGATCTCGCTGCAGACGCTCGCGACCTACGAACTGGGCACCCGGCAATGCTCCGTGGTGCGCCTGGTGGAGATCTGCCACGCCCTCGACGTGCCGGCCCACGAGGTGCTCGCCCGCGTCCACGAACGCTTCTTCGGCGACACCCCAGCCGGCCACCTGACGCTGAGCCTCACCGCCGTGGCCGCCACCGACAACCCGCGCCTGGTGCCGCTCAAGCGCTGGGCCGCCGGACGCCTGCACGCACTGCCTCCCGGCCTCTCGCCGGAGGTGCACCTCGACCTGCCCGCGCTCGAGAACATGGCGCAGCTCTGCCAGCTGCCGACCGTCGAACTGATCCGCATCCTGCGCGGCCTGGCCCGCTAGAACAGGCGGCCTGGCGCGCCGGAACAGCCGCATCCCGCGCGGCCCCGACCAGCTCGCGCCAGAGAACACGACCCACCCGCGGCCGACTCCCACCGCCGAACCGATCCGCATCCCGCGCGGCCCCGACCCGCCGACTCCCCCACCGCCGGACTCGACCCGGTCTCCGCGCGTCTCGAACCACCGGTGCCGAGTCGCTAGTTGTACCGAACCCGGTTCACACCAACGCAACGACCGCCCGAAAAGGTCACTTCTCCACCGCCGGTAGCATCGCCGGGGTGAACGATTCCCCCGCCCGCCTCCCTCTGCGCACCGCAGCCGCCGTGAAGCTGGGCAACCTGAGCTCCACGCTGTCCCAGAAGATGGGCCTCGGCGCCGGCGGCATGATCGGCGGCCGGGTGGCGCTGAAGCTCGACCCGCAGGCGCTCGCCCGGCTCACGCACGGCCGCAAGGTCGCCGTCGTGACCGGGACGAACGGCAAGACCACCAGCACGATGATGCTCGCCAGGGCCGTGGGCGCGCTGGGCGAGGTCGCCACGAACCACAGTGGCGCGAACATGCCCGACGGGCACGTCACGGCGCTGTCGAAGCAGCCGGACGCCCCGTACGCGGTGCTGGAGTGCGACGAGGGCTACTTCCCCGCCGTCGCCGGCGCGAGCAACCCGGCCGTCGCGGTGATCCTGAACCTGTCGCGCGACCAGCTCGACCGCGTCGGTGAGGTCCGGACCATCGAACGGGCGTTGCGCGACACCGTCACCAAGCTGCCGAACTGCACGATCGTCGCGAACTGCGACGACGTGATGGTCACGAGCGCGGCCTGGAACGCCCAGAAGGTCATCTGGGTCGCCACCGGCACCGGCTGGCACCACGACTCCGCGAGCTGCCCCCGCTGCGGCAACCCGATCCGCTGGCAGGGCGAGCACTGGCACTGCACCGGCTGCGACCTCGCGCGTCCACACCCGAACTGGATCACCGCCGACGAGGCGATGATCACCCCGGAGCACCAGAAGCTGGAGCTCCGCCTCACGCTGCCGGGCAAGTTCAACCAGGCGAACGCCGTCATGGCGTCCGCAGCCGCGCACGCTCTCGGTGTGCCCACGGACGAGGCGGTGCGCAGGTTGCGCGGCGTCTCCAACGTGAGCGGCCGTTACCGCACGATCCAGCGCAACGGCCGTAGCGCGCGCCTGTTGCTGAGCAAGAACCCCGCCGGCTGGAGCGAGACCCTCACGGTCGTCAAGGAGGCCAATCACCCGGCCGTCCTGGTGATCAACGCCAACGAGGCCGACGGCCGCGATCTGAGCTGGCTGTGGGACGTCCCGTTCGAGCGGCTGCAGGGCCGCACGGTGATCGCGTCCGGCGAACGGGCGACCGATCTCGCCGTCCGCCTGACCTACGCCGAGGTCCAGCACACGATCGTGCCCGACCCGCTGAAGGCCATCGACCAGATGCCGCAGGGGGCGGTCGAGGTCATCGCCAACTACACCGCGTTCCGCGACTTGAATGCCAGGGCTGCCGCTGATGAGTGAGTCGACAATCCAGATCGCGCTCGTGCTGCCGGATCTCCTCGGCACGTACGGGGACTTCGGCAACGCCGTGGTCCTCGAGAAGCGCATGACGTGGCGCGGCATGAAAGCCGAGATCGTGCCGATCAACTACGGCGAGCCGGTACCGGACTCGTGCGACATCTACGTCGTCGGCGGCGGTGAGGACACCGCGCAGACGCTGGCCGTGAAGCACCTGCGGGAGCACCCCGGCCTGCAGCGCGCCGTCACGAAGAACGCCGTGGTGCTGGGCGTGTGCGCCGGCATCCAGATCTTCGGCGAGAGCTTCACCCGTGCCGACAACGTCACCCACCCCGGCATGGGCCTGATCGACTCGACCTCGCACGCCGGCGGCAGCCGCGCGATCGGTGAGGTCATCGCCGAGCCGGCCGACGGCATGTTCGCCGGACCTCTGACCGGGTTCGAGAACCACCAGGGTCGCACCGTGCTGGGTCCGGCCGCCCGGCCTCTCGCGCACGTCAAGGTCGGCACCGGCAACGACGGCAGCGTCGAGGGCGCCGTGCAGGGCAGGATCGTCTGCACCTACCTGCACGGCCCGGTGCTCCCGCGCAACCCGGCGCTCGCGGACATGCTGATCGAGTGGGCCACCGGCACGAAGCTCGCCCCGCTGGACCTTCCCGCCGTCTCCGCTATGCGGGCTGAGCGGATGAAGGCAGCTTCATAACGCGTTCGGAAACACCCGGCCAGATCACGGCCATCACGTAGTCGGTTGCGAGCGCGGGCCCCACCGAGGGCCTGCGCTCCATCCACACCGCGAGGCGTTCCGTCGCACCGACGACGATCTCCGCGAACGCCTCCGCTTCGAGCGGGTCGATGTCCGGCGTGAACGACGCCAGCACGGCCCCGATCATGTCCGTCTGCTGCTGACGGATGCCTTCCACCTCTTCTTGGGCCGACGGCACGGCCACGGCCGCCTCCTGCCGCAGCAACGCCCACGACCTGCGGTGCTCGTCGATGAACTCGAAGAACGCCAGCAGGCCGAGCCGCAGGAACTCCTCAGGACTCCCCGCGCCCGCGATCGCCGCCGCGGTCTTCTCGCGCAGCTCCGTGCGCGCACGGTGAATACAGCCGATGAGCAGGCCTTCCTTCGAGCCGAAGTACTCGTAGAGCATCGGCTTCGAGACGCCGACGCGTTCGGCGATCTCATCCATCGACGTGGCCAGATACCCCTGCTCGGCGAAGATCTCCTCGGCGACGGTGAGCATCTGCGCCATGCGCTGGGCCTTGGGCATGCGGCGGCGCGGAGCAGTCACGAATGGAGTCTACCGCTCGTAACTTACTTCGAGTAACCTACCGCGAAGTAGCCACCGCGAGCGGAGGGACTTCCCCATGCACCGAGAGACGAAAGTGCTCGTCATCGGCACCGGCTTCTCCGGCCTCGGCATGGCCATCGAGCTGAAGCGCCGCGGCGAGCACGACTTCGTGGTGCTCGAGAAGGCCGCTGACCTCGGTGGCACCTGGCGCGACAACTCCTACCCCGGCTGCGCGTGTGACGTGCCGTCGCACATGTACTCGTTCTCGTTCGAGCTGAACCCCAAGTGGTCGCGGATGTTCGCGCAGCAGGGCGAGATCTGGGACTACCTGCGGCGGGTCGCCGACAAGTACGAGCTGCGGCCGCACATCCGCTTCAACACCAAGGTCTCCGGCGCTCAGTGGGACGACGAGGCCAAGCGCTGGCACATCACGACCGAGCAGGGCGACACCTACACGGCACAGGCACTGGTCGCCGGCGTCGGCGCGTTGCACATCCCGAACGTCCCCGAGCTGCCGGGCATCGAGAACTTCGGCGGCAAGACGTTCCACTCGGCGCAGTGGGACCACGACTACGACCTCACCGGCAAGCGCGTCGCCGTGGTCGGCACGGGCGCGTCCGCGATCCAGTTCGTGCCGAAGATCGCCGGGCAGGTCGGCTCGATGAAGATCTTCCAGCGCACGCCGCCGTGGATCATGCCCAAGGCCGACCGCGAGATCACCGGCCGGGAGCAGAAGCTGTTCCGCGCCTTGCCTTTCACGCAACGGCTCTACCGGAACTTCGTCTACTGGGTGCGCGAGTCGTCCGCGCTGGGTTTCGCGATCAATCCGAAGATCATGCGCTTCGCGCAGGGCATCGCGTTGAAGCACATGAAGAAGCAGGTGCCGGACCCGAAGCTGCGCAAGAAGCTGAAGCCGGACTACACCATGGGCTGCAAGCGCGTGCTGATCTCCAACGACTACTACCCCGCGCTGGCCAGCCCGAACGTGGACCTGGTGACGGACAAGATCTCCGAGGTGCGCGAGAAGTCCATCGTGGACGGTGCGGGCGTCGAGCACGAGGTCGACGTCATCATCTACGGCACCGGGTTCCACGTCGTCGACTCGTTCGACTACCTGGACATCCAGGGCAAGGGCGGCGTCGACCTCGCGAAGCAGTGGCGCCAGCAGGGCATCGAGACCTACTACGGCATCACGGTCTCGGGATTCCCCAACCTGTTCTTCCTGCTGGGCCCCAACACCGGGCTCGGCCACAACTCGGTCGTGTTCATGATCGAGTCGCAGATCCGGTACATCTCGCAGTGCCTCCAGCTCCTCGACAAACACCGCGCAGCGGAGCTGGACGTGCGACCGGAGGCCCAGCAGGAGTTCAACACGGAGATCCAGCACAAGCTCACCAAGGGCGTCTGGACCCAGGGTGGTTGCAAGAGCTGGTACCTCGACGCGCAGGGCGTGAACCGCACCGTGTGGCCGGGATTCACCTGGCGGTACTGGATGCGGACCAAGCGCGTGCGCGCCGAGGATTACGTGCTGACCACCGCGCCACGGGTTACGGCTGAACGATGACCTTCAGGGCGGTCCGCTCGTCCATCGCCTGGTAGCCCAGCGCGACGTCGTCGAGCGAGACTGTCCGGTCGAACACCGGTCCGGGGTCGATCCGCCCGGCGAGCACGTCGGCCAGCAGCTCCGGCAGGTACGCCCGCGCCGGAGCCACGCCGCCACCGATGGCGATGTTGCGGCCGAACAGCTTGCCGAGCGGCAGCCCCGGCATCTCGTGCGGCACGCCGACGTACCCGATCCTGCCGCCGTCGCGCACGATGCCCATCGCGGTCTCCCACGACTGCTCGGTGCCGACGCACTCCAGCACGGCCGACGCGCCGAGCCCGTCGGTCATCTCCTTGATGCGTTCGATCGCGGCCTCACCGCGTTCGGACACCTGGTCCGTGGCACCGAAGAGCTTCGCGATCTTGGCGCGGTCCTCGTGCCGTCCCATCGCGATGATCCGCTCGGCGCCGAGCCGCTTGGCCGCGAGCACGCCGCACAGCCCGACCGCGCCGTCACCGACGACCGCGACCGTCGCGCCGGGACCCACGCCCGCGCCCATGGCCGCGTGGTGGCCGGTGCCCATGACGTCGGACAGGCTCAGGAACGCGGGCAGCAGCCCGGCCGGCGCGTCCGAGGGGACCCGGACCAGCGTGCCGTCGGCCTGCGGCACCCTGACCGCCTCGCCCTGGCCGCCGTCGCTGCCCTTGCTGCCCCAGAAGCCACCCGAACGGCACGACGTCTGCAACCCGGCCTGGCAGTACGCGCAGGTGCCGTCGCTCCACACGAACGGCGCGATGACGCGGTCGCCGACGTTGACGGACTGGACCTCGCTGCCGACCTCCTCGACGATGCCGAGGAACTCGTGCCCGATCCGCTGCCCGCCCTCGCGCTTGGCCACGCCGCGGTACGCCCAGAGGTCGCTGCCGCAGATGCAGGACAGCTCGACCCGGACGACGACGTCGGTGGCCTCCTCGACGGCCGCGTCCGGCACCTCCTCAACGCGGATGTCTCGGGTGCCGTAGATCGTCGTAGCCCGCACCGGGCGCCTCCTCGTGGTCGATGCTCAACCGTTACATCGTGCTCCTGTCCCGGACTTCGCGCCGAATCGAGACGCTGTGGAATTGGTTACGCATGCATAGGATCGAGAACGTGCTGATCAACACCCGCGGTGTCCGTTACGCGAAAGCCGCTCGCTTCGCCGAACCCGAACCGCTCACCTGGGACGGAGTGGTCGGCACCACCGAGCGCGGCCCTGCCTGCCCGCAGCCGCCGTCGACGCTGGCCGCGGTGGTCGGCAGCTCGGTCGACGGCCTTTCCTTCGACGAGGACTGCCAGGTGTTGAGCGTCACCGCCCCGGCCGGCGCGTCCGGCCTGCCGGTGATGGTCTGGTTCCACGGCGGCGCCTACGTCACGGGCAGCGGCGAGTCGACCAAGTACGACGCGGGGCTGCTGGCCTCGGAAGGTGTCGTGGTCGTCAGCGTCAGCTACCGGCTGGGCATCTTCGGCTACCTCCAGGACAACCTCGGCCTGCTCGACCAGTTCGTCGCGCTGCGGTGGGTGCGCGACAACATCGCCGCGTTCGGTGGCGATCCCGCGAACGTGACGGCGTTCGGCCAGTCCGCCGGCGCCGACTCCGTCTACGCGCTGATGCTGACCGACACCGAGAACCTGTTCCATCGCGCGATCCTGCAGAGCGCACCGCTGGGCACCCGCGGCCCCGAGCGGGCGGAGATGGCGGCCGCGCTGCGTTCGTCGGTCGCAGTCGACGCCTCCACCTCGGTGGACGACGTGCTGGTGGCCCAGAACGCCGCCATCGCCGAAATCGGACCGCGGTTCTCCCCGTCCGGCGGCATGCCGTTCGCGCCTCTGCTGGGCGAGATCGACCTCGCCGCGGCGGCGTCCCGCGTCGAGCTGCTCGTCGGGCACACGGCCGACGACGGCAGCCCGTACGTGCCGGACCAGGAGTACTGGGAGATGGCGACCGAACTGGTCTTCGCCGGACCGTCGCGTCAGCTCGCCGAGGACTGGACGAAGGCGGGCGGGCAGGCCGCGACCTACACCTTCAGGTGGCGGCCAGAGGGCGCTCCGCTGGGCGCGTGCCACTGCATGGAGCTGCCGTTCCTGTTCGACCCGGACGCGTGGGCGAGCGCGGGCATGCTGGCGGGCCAGGAGCCGGATCCGAAGCTGGCGCAGGTCATGCGGCGCACCTGGACCGAGTTCGCGCGAAACGGGATGGACGCGCTGCCGTCGCGGTCGCTTGAATTCGGCGATTGAATGCTCCCCGCCCTGAAGGGCAAGGATTCCGTCGCGCCTCGCGGCGTGAAAGAGGGTGCCCGCCCCGCATGAGCTGTGTGGGAATTTTCGGCTCAGGCTGCCCGCTCGTCCGGCGGACGAGCAGGTCTTGTGCCGTCAGCGCCGACCGGGTTCAAACCTGCCCGGACCAGCATCACCGCCGCGGAGTTCTTGTCCCTGGGGGACACGGTTCCGCACGACGTGCAGGTGTAGGTGCGCTCGGACAGCGGCAATGCGTGCTTGGTTCTCGCACCGCATGCCGCGCAGTCCATCGTGGTGTGTTTTGGGTCCACCAGTCGCAGGTCGCGGCCGTGTTTGCGGGCCATCGCGATCAGCTCACGCTTGGTGGCGCCGATCGCGGCGTCCGCGGCCTTGCGGGCCATCGTGGACTTGGCCAGGAACTTCGGCCGGAAGTCCTCCACCGCAAGCGCGTCATAGTCGCGCACAACCCGCTTGGCCCACTTGCGGCCGGTGTCCTGCCGCAGCCGGGCGATCTTCTTCTGGATCTTCGCCGACTGCCGCCTGGCGTGCTGGTAACCCTTCGAACCGGGCCGGCCCTTGGCCGGGCGGCGGCGGGCCATCATCCGCTGATACCTCGCCAGGCCCTTCGCGGCGTTCCTGCCGTGCTCAGGGTGCGGCAAGTCGTGCGCGTCGCTGGTAGTGGTGGCGAGTTGCTTCACACCCCAGTCGACACCGATCACCCGGCCCGTCACGGGCAAGGTCTGGACCTGCGTCTGGACGACGAAGGAGCAGTACCAATGACCGAGGCTGTCGCGGTACACGCGAACCGGCGACGGCACGGCAGGCAACTCCCGCGACCACACCGGCCGCACCACGATCCCGCCCGCCAGGCGCAGCACGCCGTCACGCAACCGGAACCCGCGCCGGGTGTAGTTGAGCTTCGGCACGGCCAGCGACCGCTTCTTGAACCGCGGCATCCCGGCACGCCGCTGCTGCGGCACCCGCTCCCGCACATCCTTGAGCGCCTTGGCACGCGACGCGCCGAAATCCCGGATGACCTGCTGCTGCGCCACCGACGACCCCGCCCGCAACCACACCTGCCCGGCACGCCAGCCCCGTCAGCAGCCTGTCCAACTGCGCCGGGCCGCACGTGCGCGGGTCGCCGGGATTCTCGCTGTTGTGCCGATAGGTCTCCCGCGACAGCGCGACGCACTGGTTCCACACCCACCGGCAGCGATCCCACTCCACCAGCAACACACGACAGGCCGACGACGACAAACGCAGCCGGTAGGAATACCGGGCCACACCCGCCTCAACCGCCATACCGACGACCCTATCGAACAGATGTTCACCCCTGGCAGGCGGTCGCGGACATCACACCACCAGCCAATACCGCTGCCAACGCGCGACGGGCCCGGACCGCCTCGGCCCCTCCGGACCGCTGCTGCCGGAGTCCGAAGGATGCCCCGGCCTGAAGACCAAAGCATCCTTCGGAGGACATGGTGACCGACCGAGAGCGTCTACGCACCACGTTCGGCGAGGACGCGGCCCGCTACCACCGGGCCCGTCCCACCTATCCCCCGCAGCTGTTCTCCCACCTCAGCGGCCCGCGGATCCTGGAGATCGGTCCTGGCACCGGCCAGGCAACGCTCCCGCTGACCCAGATCGGTGACGTGACCGCGGTCGAGCTGAGCCCGGAGCTGGCCGCTGTCGCCGGCTCGTACGCACCGCAAGCGCGGTTGGTCGTCGCGAACTTCGACGAGTGGCCGCTGCCCGAGCCGTTCGACCTCGTGGTGTCCGCGACGGCGTTTCACTGGCTCGACCCGGTGACCCGCATGGCCAAGTGCGCGCGGGCGCTCAAGCCCGGCGGCGCCCTGGCCGTGATCTCCACCCACCACATCGCGGGCGGCACCGAGCAGTTCTTCGTCGACGTGCAGGAGATCTACGAGCGCTGGGATCCCTCCACGCCTCCGAACGTCAGGCTGTCGCACGCAGACGACATCCCGCGCGAGTTCGACGACAGCGAGCTCTTCGACGAACCGGAGTTCCATCGGTACGAGTGGGAGCAGGCCTACGACACCGAGGCGTACGCCGACCTGCTCCTCACCTACTCGAACCACATCGCGCTACCTCGCCGCGACGAGTTGATCGCGGACATCCGGCAGCTCGTCGACACGCGGTACGACGGCCGGGTCGTCAAGCGGTTCATGGCCCAGCTCGCCGTGGCGCGGGTCAGGGCTTCCGAGCCCGCCGGGACATGACGACACCGGCACCCACCAGCGCGAGGCCGCCCAGGCCCAGCGGCAGCACGTCGAAGCCGGTGAACGCGAGTTCGTCGACCTCGGCCGCCTCACCGAAGGGTGCCGCCTGGGGTGCGGGCGGCGCTCCACCACCGGGCGGGACCACCGGTGGGGTCGGGGTGGCCGGTGGCGTGGAGGTCGCCGGTGGCTGTTCGGCGGGCGTGCAGCCCGTGTGGGCCGGGTTGCCGCGGCCGACACCGTGGTTGGTGTCGCACTCGTAGCCGGAGTTGGCGTCCGATCCGCCCGGCTGCTGGCCGTTCGGGTTCTTGTTGTCGGCCTTGCCGACGCAGCCGGCGCACGGCTTGCCGGTCGCCTCGCCCGTGCCGTTCCCGTTCAGCGACGGCGAACCGTCGCGGGTCGAGTCGTACGGGCCGTGCACGTTCGCGCCGTTGCCGCTGAAGTCCGCGTTCGACGGCGGCTGCGGCACCGAGGTGTCCTCGGTGGACTGTCCAGGCGGAACCTGCGGGTTGTTCGTGATCCCGTTCCCCTTGCCGTTGCCGGGGTCGGCGAGCGCCAGTCCAGGCGCCATCGCCAGCGCGGCGGCAGCCACGAGGGCAGGGAGGAGCCGAGTTGCTTTCATACCCGACTTATACGACGGCCTGTGACCCGCGTTACACGAGGTCACAGGCCGTCCTCAGAGGACTACGCGCAGGTGATGCGCGGCGAGCCCCAGTCGCCGTGGTCGGAGTTGATCCCGTCACCGGCATCCGTGATCACCAGCGACAGGTTCTCGGCATCGGTCAGCGACGCGGTGAGCTTCTTCGCCGCGTCGGTGCCGGTCAGCTTCCCGGAGTCGGCGACCTTCGCACCGTCCGCGAGGATCTGGAAGATCACCGATCCCTTGCCCGCGGCCACCTCGTCGTCGACACCGACGTCCACGGTGATCGAGGAGCACTTGCGGCCGAGGTAGAACTCGATCGCCGAGGCCGCGTGCGCACCGAAGCCCCTGGGGTGCGTGACGCCGTTGATCGTCAGGGTCTTGCCGTCACCCGCCGCCTGGTTGCCGACGGACTTGTCGATCTCCACCGGGCCCCAGCCGTTCGTGGACGACGACGCCTCGAACGCGGACAGGTCGGTCGTTCCGGCAGGCGGGGTCGGGCGCGGGCCGCCGTCGGACTTCGACACGCGGTAGACCACGGTGGCCAGCGACGGGACCGAGGCCGAGATCGCACCGGTCGTCGTGCGCGTGGACTTGGTCCAGAGGTCCTTCAACGTCGCCGGGCCGGAGAAGCCGATCTCGGACAGGGAGGTCGAGATCGACTGCGTGGAGCCGGACTTGTTGAACAGCGCCACGGCCTTGTCGCCGTTGGCCAGCGGCTTCACGATCACGTCGACGCCGGTCTTGCCGGTCGTCCTGATCCGCTTGCCCTGCTTGCCGAGCTTGTCCTGGTCGAGCGCGATGACGTCCTTGTTCTCCAGGATGGTGAACGTGTCGGCGCTGACCTTGCGCAGGTCCGAGCCGATCAGCAGCGGTGCGGCCATGATCGCCCACAGCGAGAAGTGGCTGCGGTACTGCGTTGCGGACATCTTGCCGTTGCCGACCTCGAGCATGTCGGGGTCGTTCCAGTGCCCGGGACCTGCGTAGGAGTCCAGCACGACGTTCTTCTCGTAGATGTCCATCGTGCGTGGCCAGGTGTCGTTGATGTCGCCGGTCGTGCGCCACAGGTGGCCTGTGTCGGAGGCCCACTCCCACGGCTTGTTCTGCCCCCACTCGCACAACGAGAAGACGATCGGGCGTCCGGTCTTCTTCAACGCGTCACGCATCTTGCGGTAGCGCTGCTTGGCGTCGACGCCCTGGTTGTTGCAGTTGTCGTACTTGAGGTAGTCGACGCCCCAGGACGCGAACTGCTGGGCGTCCGACTCCTCGTGGTTCAGGCCGCCGGGGAAGCCGTTGTCCTTGTTGCACGTCTTGGTTCCGGCACTCGTGTAGATGCCGAACTTCAGGCCCTTGGAGTGCACGTAGTCCGCGACGGCCTTGATGCCGTTGGGGAAGCGGGTCTTGTGCGGGACGAGCTTGCCGTTGGCGTCTCTGGACTTCTCGGCCCAGCAGTCGTCGATGTTGACGTACTCGTAGCCGGCGTCCTTGAGGCCCTTGTTGACGAAGATGTCGGCGATGCCCTTGACCATCGCCTCGTTGAACTCCGCGCGGCAGGCGGTGGTGTTCCAGTTGTTGAAGCCCATCGGCGGGGTCAGGGCAAGACCATCGGGCAACGCCTGTGCGGCAGGAGCGACCAGGACCGCACTGACCATTGTGGACAGCACCGCCAGGGTGAAGATGCGCATGGGGCTTTCCTTTCCGAACATCACGCGGGAAGACCCCACGGCTTGCCGGGGGTCGTGATGGCGACCGGCTTCACGGCCAGGTCGGGGCGGCGGCCCCTGGGGTGCACCAGGACTTCCTGCCCGCGGCGCAACGGGATCTCCAGCGTCCCGTCGCCGCGGTCGTGGTACCGGACCGGACTCACGACGGACACCGGGCCCGCGATTCCGTGCCGCAGCACCAACGGCTCGCCCGCGCGGCTGCGGACGAGCACGAACTGGGTCTTGCCACCGGAGCGCTTCGCCGTGACGGAGAACCCACCCTCACAGGAGTGGTCGGCGATCACGACGTCCGGCCACGCGGACGGCACGGCCGGGAACACCCGGACGACGCCGCCCCAGCTCTGACAGACGAAGTCGTGGATCGTCTGCGCGCCGGACAACGGGGTCTCGACGACCGGGCCGGCCTCGGTGTACATGGTGTTCTCGAGCACCGGGTAGCGCTTCGTGGTGTCGAACATCTTCACGAAGTACGCGTAAGCCTCGTCGCCGCGGAACATGCGCGCCGCGATGGAGCCGGAACCGGAGTAGCTGTAACCGCGGTGCGCGGGCTCCAGCGACATCCAGTGGTGCAACGACTTCTCGATCAACGCACGGTTCTCCGGCTGGTCCCAGTTCACCGTCATCAGCGGGAACGTCGCCAGCAGGTGTGAGAAGTGCCGGTGCGACACGACGAACGGCACCCCCGCGCCGATCATGAACCCGTTCTCGTCGACCGGGTACGGCACGAGGTCGCGCAGCACCTCGGCCCACTTCGGCTCCAGCGGGTCCTTGATCTTCAGCAGCTTCGCGGAGTCGATCAACGTCTGGCAGCCCCACCGGATCAGCTGCAGGTCGTAGTTGCAGTCAGGCGCGTCGCCGTACTCCGGCGAGGTGGTGACGTCGAGGTGCAGCTTCCCGTCGTTGCCCTTCTTCAGGAAGTGCAGGTAGTAGTTGATCGACCGGCGCAGCAGCGGGAACACGACGTCGGACAGGATCCGTGCGTCCATGCTGTGGCGGTAGGACAGCCAGACGTTGTGCAGGCCCCACGTGAGGTTGCCGAGCTCCTTCACACCGGTGCCGCCCGTGCCCGGTTCGTACAACGTGCCCGCGTTGGACGTCGTCCGGTCGGTGCTGCGCCCGACGCCCGCCGAGTCGTGCCGGTACTGCTCCTTGACGTTGCGGACGAGCTGGTCCTGGCTGTTCTTCAGGGTCGACGTGATCGAGTCCAGCTCCAGGTGGTTGGAGCCGTGGACCAGCCAGTACTCCAGCTGCACGTTGAGGTTCCACCAGGCCGCGGCCCACGGCGTCTTCTCGAGCCACGGGCCGGTCGTCGCCATCACCGGGCTGCCCGCGCGGGAACCGGACGCGACCTTGTAGAGCTGAATCCAGTAGAACGCCTGCAGCCGCTGCTCCCCGAACGACAGGAAGCTCTTCCGGTAGAAAGCGTTCCACCACCTCCGGTGCGACCTGGTCAGCAGCCCGCCGAGCGCCGCGGCCTCGCGCACCGCCTTCAGCACGATCCTGTCCGCCGCGACCTCGGGATAGGTGTGCGCGACCGACAGCAGCAGGCGCTGCACACGGCCGTTCGTGATGATCCGGAAAGCGGTTGCCGTCTGACCGCCCGCGTTGAGCGCCTGCGTCACCACCGTCTCGCGGCCGTCGGCTTTCGTCACAGGATCGGGGTTGAAGACGTACCCCTCCGGAAGCGGGTTGAAGTCCGCGCGCGGCGGGATCGCCTTGGACGGCACGAACTCCAGCACCGGCTTCTCGGTGCCGGTCGCGGTGACGTTCAGCGACAGCACCGAGCGTTCGGAGTGGATGTAGGCGACGAACGAGATCGCGCCCAGCGACGTGGTCACGGTTCCACGCAGTTCCGCGTTCCACAGGTCGAGGCGCCAGTCGACGGCCGTGACGGTGCCCGCCGCGGTGATCTTCAGGTTTCCGACAGGAAGCCGGCACACGCCGAACTGGCTGCCGCCGGACGTGCGGTGGTCCTGCACATCGGCGTGCTGCACGGTGAACCGCACGGTGTTGGCCTCGGCGTACACGACGCTGCCGAGCCGGCCGTCACCGAGGAACGGCGCCTGCCCGTACTGGGTCGGGGGTTTCTGCCAAACAAGATCCTGCGCCCCGATGAACTTTTCCCACTCGCGTTCCGACATGCCTTCACAGCCGAAGACATCCGATGGCCCGGTCGCTGTCCCGGTCGCTACGCCCGTTTGGGCGAGGACCACCGCCGCCGTGGTGCCGCCAATGAAACCCCTCCTACCAAAGACCATTACCCGCTCCTCGCCCGCGCATGACGAACCCTCACGTTCAGCTGCGCGGCGGGGCAGCTTGGTCCAGACAAGTCCGAAAGGTAGGAGTTCTGGACCACATCGCGCAAGAGCCAACCAACCGCAACACGAAGCAACAACCGGGTGCTGCTCACCCTGCGAGATGGGTAAGACGCCTAGGATGTCCCGCCAAAGGGGCGGGGAGACACGCATGCGCCGTGCCCTTGTACGAGGAGGTGGCATGGCCGTGTCGACAACGGCGTTCAACGAGGGCAGGGTCCCCCAGCGGGGCCGTCCTCGCGACGCCAGCAGGGACGACGCATTACGTCAGGCAGCGCTCGAGGTGATGGCCGAGGTCGGGTACCGGGCCCTCACCATGGACGCCGTGGCAGCTCGCGCGAGAGCGGGCAAGGCCACGATCTACCGGCGCTGGGAGTCGAAGCTCGATCTGGTGATCGACACGTGCACCCAGCTCGCCACGCAGAACCTCGCGGCACCGGACACCGGCTCACTGGCCGGCGACCTGCGCGAGTTCCTCTCGTCGTTCGCCGCGTTCCTGTCAGGACCGATCGGCAAGGCCGCTCAGGCGCTCGTCGGCGAGTTGCCGCACGAGCCGGAGCTGGCGGCGGCGTTCCGGGAGACGTTCCTGATCTCGCAGCGCGACGTGCTGCGCGGGATCCTGGACCGCGCGGCCGAACGGGGCGAGCTCAAGGCAGACGCCCCGCGCGGCATGGCGGTCGAGATCGCGGGGGCCGCGCTCATCTACCGGCTGATGCTGACCGGAGACCCGCTCGACGAGCCGTTCGTGGAGAAGGTCGTCGAGCAGGTGCTCCTGCCGTTGGTGCGGGTGTCCTAGCGGAACAACTTGCGGACCAGCGCGAAGCCGACCACCGCGCCCACCGCGATCAGCGTGTACTTCACCTTGGGCTGGCTCAGCACGTCGAGCACGGACGACTTGCCCTGCTCGACGAGCTTCTGCGGGTTGGCGCGCTCGCTGAGCTCGTCCAAGGTGGCGGCCAGCGCGGTACGAGCCTGTTCGATCTCGCGCTGGATGGTGTCGGGATCGCGAGCCACATGTCCTCCTAGCAGCGGTTCTGCCCGCAACCGTAGTGGACGGTCACGGCCGCGGCTTCGAGCGACCCACGTGCGACCCGAGAGAGCGAGTCCATGGCAGGCCGATAGGCTTCCACGTGAGGGGTCGTAGCCCAATTGGCAGAGGCACTGGGTTTAGGTCCCAGCCAGTGGGGGTTCGAGTCCCCCCGACCTCACTCGCGACTGGGCAAAGTGTGCTCATGGAGCACATTCGCCCAGGTCACTCGTAGTGTCTTGTGGGGGCGAAGCCCCCACACCCCACCCGGCGGGCGCCGCCCCCGGACCCCCAGAGCCCGCCCGCGCGTTTAGTGGTTCGCAGTGGGGTTGGCCCGCGGCGGAACCGCGTCCGAGTTAGCCGCCGGAACACCGGATCGATCACCGGCGAACGCCCTTTCGCGGCCGTACAGCCGGACCGATTCCAGCTGCTCGAAACGACCCGCTCCGGAGAACGTGAGCAGCGACTTCGCGACCAGCGCGGACAGCAACGCGAGCACCCGGTCCGCCGGCAGGTCGCACGCGGCCAGGG
Source organism: Lentzea sp. NPDC054927 (assembly GCF_053610285.1). Classification (NCBI taxonomy): domain Bacteria; kingdom Bacillati; phylum Actinomycetota; class Actinomycetes; order Pseudonocardiales; family Pseudonocardiaceae; genus Lentzea; species Lentzea sp. NPDC054927. The sequence goes on along the minus strand of NZ_JBSGXZ010000005.1, from coordinate 262,527 downwards.
CGACGTCCAGCCCGAAGTCGCCGGGCAGCGGCGCGAGGCACCGCAGCACGTGCTGCTCGTCGGCGCTGAGGCGGTCGTAGCTCCACGCGATCGCGGCGCGCAGGCTCTGGTGCCGTTCGGCGGCGGTGCGGTTGCCGCGGTTGAGCAGCTCCAGCCGGTCGTCCAGGCGCGCCAGCAGCTCGGGCACGGGCAGCACGGTCACCAGCCGGGCGGCGAGCTCGATGGCCAGCGGTAGCCGGTCCAGGCGCGCGCACAACGCGGCGAGCACCTCCGAGTTGTCGATCCGCAGGCCCAGCTGGTTCGCACGGGCCCGGTCGGCGAACAGCTCCACCGCGCGTCGCAGCGGCAACGGCCGCACCGCGAACAGCACCTCGCCCGGCACCCGGAGCGGTTCCCGGCTCGTGGCGATCACCCGCACTCCCGGGCAGCCGAGCAGCAACGGCTCCAGCAGCGCCGCACACTCCGCCGCGGCGTGCTCGCAGTTGTCCAGCACCAGCACCGTCGTCCGGCCGGCCAGCGCGGACACCAGGGCACTGAGCGCCGGTTCGCCGACGCCGAGGGCCGTCGCGCACGCCAGGACGACGTCCGACTCCTCGGCGAGCTCGACCCACACCACGTCCTGGCCACCGGTGAACTCCTTGGCCAACCTGGTCTTCCCGACGCCGGCCGGTCCGACGAGCGTCAGCACGCGGTTGTCGCGGAGCGTGGTGAGACAGGTCAGTTCGTCGTCACGGCCGACGAAACTGTCCAGTGCCGTAACGGGTTCGTTCACCCGTTGCCGATACGCCCGCTGACGACAGGCGTTCGAGCAGTACCGCGCGTGTTTGCGCCGGGAGGTGGCGGTCGCGGCGCCGCAGTTCGCACACGTCCCCACCGATTCGGCCATCGGAAGCATCGTAGTCACGCGGCCACCGGCCGGAAAAGCCTTTCCGGCCGCGTTGTAGACCAATGGCGCCACACCGCGTATACATCGGATCTGTCGCCGCCGCGACCGACGTCTTGGAGGACTGGACATGCGATTGTCTACCGTGCGCTGGCGCGCGGCGGGAGCACTCGTCATCGCCCTGACAGCGGGCGTCACAACCCCAGTAGCGGCAGCACAAACCGGCGTAGTGCCGAAGGCTGTCGTGCAGCTGTCGAACGGGGTGCCGACGCTGTCGGTGACCCGTGGCGGCACCACCGTGCTGGAGCCGAGCCCGTTGGGTGTGGTCACCGAAAGAGCGGATCTTTCCACCGGTCTGCGGCTGACCGCGCGGACCGAACGACGCGTGGTCGAGCACTACACCGCGTCGTCGGGCAAGCAGCGGCAACGGACCGTGACGCACAAGGAGGAGCGCTACTCGTTCACTGGTGCGGCCCGCCTTGATGTCGTCGTGCGGACCGCGCGCGACGGCGTCGCGTACCGGTACGAGCTGCCTGCGGGTTTGGGCAACGTGTTGCGCGAGACCTCGGCGTTCGTGGTTCCTTCCGCCGCGACCGCGTGGATCGCAAAGTACCGGCGTGACTACGAGAACCCGTTCGTGGAAACGAATGCCGCCTCCGCCGAGACCGCGGAGTACCTGAATCCAGCACTGTTCGAGACGAACGGTGTGTACTCGCTGATCACCGAGTCCGCTGTGGACGGTCGCCACTCGGGTGCGCGACTCGTGCACACCGCGGGTTCACCGTCGTATGCGATCAAGTACTGGGACGAGAAGTTGCTCGTGGACGGCCCGTGGCAGTCACCGTGGCGCACGGCCGTAGTCGGCTCCCTGGCAGACGTGTCGTCTTCGACGTTGGTGGACGACCTGGCGCCGCGGTCCAAGGTGCGTGACACGTCGTGGATCGAGCCGGGCAAGGTGTTCTGGAGCTGGCTCGCCGGTGGCCGTGAGGCGGGTCAGAGCCTCGCGATGCAGAAGCAGTACGTGGACTACGCGGCCGCGCACGGATGGCCTTACGCGCTGGTCGACGCCGGTTGGTACTTCGACCCGAACTGGGACTACGACCCGACGTGGGAGCAGACCTCGTGGATCCCGTCGCTGGTCTCCTACGCTCGCGCGCGTGGCGTGAAGATCCACCTCTGGATCCACTACGACGAGCTCGACACGCCCGCGGAGAGCGCTGCCAGGCTGGCGTTGTTCGAGAAGTGGGGCATCGCGGGCGTGAAGATCGACTTCATGGACTCCGACGGCCAGGAGCGCTACCGCTGGTACGACCGGATCCTCGCGGAGACCGCCCAGCACCATCTGCTGGTCAACTTCCACGGCTCGACGATCCCGCACGGCATTCACCGCACATGGCCGCACGTCATGACGATGGAAGCCGTGCACGGCGGTGAGAAGTCCTCAGGCCTCACCGGCGCACACCTGACCGCCTTGCCGTTCACCCGCGGTGTCGTCGGCGGCATGGACTACACGCCGTTGGCCTGGCACCGCCCGTCACGCACCACCTCCGACGCGCACGAGCTCGCGCTGACGGTGATCTACGAGTCGGGTCTCGCGAACCTCGCCGGGCGTCCCGAGGACTACGCGGCGCGGCCTGCCGCGGAACGCTTCATCGACCAGGTGCCGACTGCCTGGGACGAGACCCGGTTGCTGTCCGGCCGTCCCGCTGACCACTCGGTGTTCGCTCGGCGGTCCGGGGATCGGTGGTTCATCGGTGGCGGGTACTCGGGCGCCGCTCGGACCGTTTCGGTGCCTTTCACGCTGCCGTCCGGGCGGTGGCTCGTGGAGATCACGCGTGATGGTCCTGCTGGGCTCGTGCGCGAGTCACGGACCGTGCGTTCGGGGGACGTGCTGACTTTGGACGTGGCAGCCAACGGCGGTTTCGCCGCTATCGCTTGCCGTGCGGGCTCACGCACGTGTGAGCGTCCGGTGTCTGCTGTGCCTTCGACTTCGGTGTCGGCTTCTGCTCGTGGGTTCTCCGTGACCGGACTGTTCACCACGCGCACGGACGTGCGTGGCGTAACGCTGGCACCACGCGTGCCTGCTGGTTGGTCAGTGCAGGGTTCTCCTGTCTCCGCACGGGTTGTGCGTCCGGGTCAGGCGTTGTCCGGCACTTGGACCGTCGTGCCGCCCGCTCAGCCTTCGTCGTTCGGCTACTTCGACATCCCCGTCGTCGCGTCGTTCAACGGCGGTGTGGAGTCCGAGAAGACCGCACGTGTGCACCTCGTACGGCCGTTGTCGGATTCCTGGTCGTACCTGAGTGACCGGTCGTGGGTCTCCGCGGTCGGCGGCGACGGTCCGGTCGAGAAAGACCTCACAAACGGTGGCGCTGCCGCGGGTGACGGCCGTGGCATCGCCATCCGCCGTGCGACCTACGGCAAGGGCCTCGGCACACACGCGTCGTCCGAGATCACCTATGCGCTGAGCTCTCGTTGCACCGGTTTCGCCGCTTCGGTGGGCGTCGACGACGAGGCCGGTCTGGACGTCGCGAGGCAACGCGCCGGCGGCACGGTGTCGTTCCAGGTGCTCGGCGACGGCATGGTCCTGGCCGACACCGGACTGCTGGGCGTCCGCACTCCCGCCCGCGACCTGGCCGTGGACGTGACCGGCGTGAGCACTCTCACCCTGCGCGTTCTCGACGGCGGCGACGGCACCCAGAACGACCACGCTTCTTGGGCCGACGCAAGGATTCGCTGCACCTAGTGGTTTTCCCCGGAGGTTGGGGTGGGGTTTCCCCCACCCCAACCTTGCGGTTCACCCCAATGTCCTCTCCGCACCCAATCCGTAACTTGGACCCCATGAACTTGGTCGACTGGGTCACCGACCTGATGCAAACGGCCGGCGCACCCGGAGCGGCTCTGGCCATCGCGCTGGAAAACCTGTTCCCGCCCCTGCCCAGCGAAGTCTTCCTGCCCCTGGCCGGCTTCACCGCGGCCCAGGGCAAGATGTCGCTGCCGGCCGCCATCCTCTGGACCACCTTCGGCTCCGTGGCAGGCGCCCTGGTCCTGTACTGGCTGGGCGCCCTGCTGGGCCGCGACCGAGTCCGCCGCATCGCCTCCCGCATGCCCCTGGTCCGAGTGTCCGATGTGGACAAAACCGAGGCCTGGTTCCTGCGCAACGGCTACCGCGCCGTCTTCTTCGGCCGCATGATCCCGATCTTCCGCAGCCTGATCTCGATCCCGGCCGGCGTCGAACGCATGCGCATGGCCCCGTTCCTCGCCTACACGGCCGCCGGCAGCCTGCTGTGGAACACCGCACTGATCCTCGCGGGCTACTTACTCGGCGACAACTGGCACCTGGTCGAGCAATACGTGGGCCTGGTCTCCAAGGCCGTGCTCGCCCTGGCAGTGATCGTGGCCGCCGTCTTCGTGGTCACCCGCCTGTCGAAGGCGAAGCGTGACACCACAACCCGGCAATAGATCACGCGGATGCCGCGGGCGACGGCACGCCGAGCCGGTTCATCTCGGCCAGGCACACCCGGACCGCCGCAACGGCGTCGCGGATGATGCCAGGTACCACCCGCCCACCCTGAACAACCGTGAACCATCCATCGCCCGCCCACCACACCCACGAGCCGGGCACCCGCACTCGTCCGCAGTCAGGCGGGTACGACGTCCAAAACATCCACGTGAACGGGGAGATCCGCCATAACCGCGGCTCCCGCATCAGCGATGTCGACGAGATCGGCAAACGACCAGGCACACCCGAACCCGCCGCAACGGCGTCGCGGATGATGCCAGTTCCACCCACCCATCCCGAACATCGACGTGAACGGGCAGATCCGCCATAACCGCGGCTCCCGCACCGGCGATGTCGACGAGATCAGCGAACAGCCAGGCACACCCGAACCGCGGCAACGGCGTCGCCGGTGATGCCGGGTTCCACCCGCCGATCCCGAACAACCGTGAACCGTCCATCGCCGCCCAACCGCAGCCACAGGCCGGGCACCCCGCACTCGTCCGCGGTCAGGCGGCCAGGCGGCGGTCAGTTCTCGTGCTCATCCTGGCCGCGAAACCAGCCCTACCAAGCGTCCTTGAGCAACGGCGGCCCGTCGCCTTCGTCGTCCTCGTCCGGCGCGGCCTCCACCGGCGGCCGAGGACGCGCGGCCATCAGTGCGGCCATCAGTTCAGCCTCGATCGCGTCCACGTCGAGCGAGGCGACCCCGGCGAGGTGGCGTTCCAGGAACGCCTCCGCCTCCTCGGCCGTGAACTCCGCGTCCGCGGCCGACTCCGCGGCCGGCTCCATGTCCTCGAACTGGTCGATCCAGTCCTCGACGACCCAGCCGACGGTCAGCAGGTCCCGCGGATCGGCACGCCCGGCGACGACCTCCTTGGCGAAGTCGGCAACGGGTCCCTCACCGGCCGCCAGCAACCGGTACTCGGCCAGCTGAGCCTGGCGGCCGGAGGGAGTGTCGAACGGGTTCACGAGACCCCCGGATGGTCGTAGGGAGCGCAGGGCCATGTCGCGGCGACGACCTCGCCCTGGCCCCGAGCGGCTTCGACGATGCCGTTGAACTCGTGGGCGGTCGCGAAGATGACGTCGGTCAGGGCGGTGGCGCGGCCGGCGAACTCCTTGAGGGCCTTGAAGAGGTCCTTGAGGTCGCCGTTGCCGCGCAGCAGGTCGAACGCCTTGTTGAACATCTCGGTGACGGACTCGAGCTTCTTGATCCGGACGACTTCGGCGACGATGTCGATCACGGTGTTGAGCGCCATCTCCAGCGATTTGGCGCGGTGGTAGACGGCCTTGGCCAGCGCGGTGATCTTCTCGGCGGCCTCGCGGCAGTACCTGGCGTGTTCGCGGCAGGCGCGGGCGTAGTCGTCGAGCCAGTTCTCGGCGGCCGCGGCGGCGTTGCCGTCCCAGCTGGACTGGATGTTGAACCGGCCGTGGTCGATGTTGGCCGCGATCGACTCGTACGCCTTGCCGGTGTCGGCCAGGATACGAGCTTCCAGGTAGATCGCGTTCCAGTCGCCGGCGACGATCAGGGCCGCCCGCTCGAACGGGTTCCAGCCGGTGAACTTCTTGACGAACCCGCCGACTTTCGCGCCGGCCGACACGGCGTCGCCGAGGGCTCCGAGGATCTTCTCCAGGTCGACCGGCCAGGCGAGGTCGTCCTCCAGGTCGACGGAGACCGGCGGCCGGTAGTTCCCGACCTCGGCCACATCCCCGAAGCCTGCCTGGGTGACCTCGCAGGGCAGCTCGGACCGCACCCGGTCCACCGACCCGACCGCCCGGTACGTGCTGTCGAGACGAGCCTCGGCGGCGTTGTCGGTGGCGGCGTAGAACTCGGCGGACTTCCGGAGCTCGATGGAGGACGAGCCGGCGAGGGTGAGGCTTTGCCTGGTGTTCGAGTGGGCGTAGTAGCGCAGCCGCACCAGTTGATGGCTGATCAGCCCGAAGAAGCCGTCACCCTGGTCGTCGACCGCGTTGTGCTCGAGCGCCGCCAGGTGACTGGCGATGCCGGAGCTCTGCCGCAGCACGAGTTCGCCCAGCGCCGCGACGTCGGCGGGGACGACCTTGAAGGAACCCACCGGGGCATCCTGACACGCCGGATGGCGTCAGGTGGCGGAAACGCGTTGACCCAGGTAGCCCATCAGCTCGCGGACGGCGCTGCGACCGGCCCGGTTCGCGCCGATCGTGCTGGCGGACGGGCCGTAGCCGACCAGGTGGATGCGCGGATCGGCGACCACGCGGGTGCCGTCCACCTGGATGCCGCCGCCGGCCGCGCGCAGGTGCAGCGGCGCGAGGTGGTCCAGGTCGTGCCGGAAACCGGTGGCCCACAGGATGACGTCGGCGTCGAAGTGTTCGCCGGACGCCCACGCGACACCGGTGGGCGTGATGCGCTCGAACATCGGCTTGCGGTCCAGCACGCCGGACGCGATGGCGGCGCGCGTCTGGTCGTTCAACGGCAGCCCGGTCACGCTCACGACGCTGTGCGGGAGCAGGCCGGCGCGGACGCGTTCCTCCACCAGGCCGACGACCCGGCGGCCGTAGTCCTCGTTGAACGGACCTTCGCGCCACACCGGTTCGCGGCGCGTCACCCACCGCGTCTCCGCGGCGACCGGCGCGATCTCCATCAGCAGCTGCGTCGCGGAGGCACCGCCACCGACCACGACGACCCGCTTGCCGGCGAACGACTCGGGTCCCTGGTAGTCGGCCGTGTGCACCTGGCGGCCCCGGAACGTCTCCTGGCCCGGGTAGTACGGCCAGAACGGGCGCCGCCACGTCCCGGTCGCGTTGATCAGGCCGCGCGTGGTCCAGACGCCGTCGGACGTCTCGACCTTCAGCAGCGCGCCGTCGTCCACCACCTGCGTGACGTTCACCGGACGCACCACCGGCAGGTCGAACAGCTGCTCGTAGCGGGCGAAGTACGACGGGATCGCCTCGTTGGCGCGCTCGTCGGGCGCGGGCTGCTCGAACGGCATGCCGGGCAGTTCGTGGATGCCGTGCACGGTCCGCATCCGCAACGAGGGCCAGCGGTGCGACCAGGCGCCGCCGGGCGAGGAGTTCGCGTCCAGCACCACGTGGTCGACATCGCGCCGACGCAGGAAGTAGGAGGCAGACAACCCGGCCTGCCCCGCGCCGATCACCACGACATCCGTCACGCCTGGTCCAACGACGTGCGCGGGCCGGCCCTTCTCAGGTGTGACTGACAAAACATCGGACAAAATGATCGTGTTACCGCTAGCTTCCGGTGGGGTGCACCTACTTCTGACGCTGGCGATGATCACCGGAGCGCCCGCACCGGCCGAACCGGCACCCACCCCGTCCGAGTCCTACGCGGTCTACGACCGGATCACCCACCGCGTGATGGGGAAGGACGTGCACAAACCGATCAGATCCGCCTCTCTGGTGAAGATCCTGATCGCGATCGAACAACTGGAGACGCGCGGCAACGACCCGCGCATCGAGCCGATGCTGCGCTCGAGCGACGACACCGCGGCGAGCGAGCTGTGGGTGGAGAACGGCTGGGAACAGCTCGTCGTCCGCACCGCCGACCGCATCGGCCTCGAGGACACGCGCCCGCCGGAGAACCGCGGTATGTGGGGCTACACGGCCGTGAGCGCGTACGACGTCGTGAAGACCTACCGCTATGTGCTGGAGAAGGCGAAGCCGTCGGTCCGGCGCACGATCATGGGTCATCTGCAGAGGGCGACGAAGTGCGCCTCGGACGGCTTCGACCAGTCGTTCGGACTGCCGTCGGCGACCTGGAAGCCGGCGTTCAAGCAGGGCTGGTCGGGCTTCGGCGCCCCGGAGAAGCCGTGCGTCGACAGGCCGCGCCCGCGCATCCAGTGGGACCTGGACCTGAAGTCGCCTGCCATGCACACGTCCGGGACGTGCCTGTTCAGCATCGTCGCGGTGCTGACGCTGCACCCCCAGGGCACCACGTACGAGCAGGCCGCGAAACGAGTTACCCGCGTCACGGAAGAAGTCACCAAGTATCGGTGTTGATCGATGTATGAGCCGCCTCAGTGAGATTCCCCTGTCCGTTCTCGACCTCGCTCCCATCACCTCGGGATCGGATGCGACGACCGCACTGCGGAACTCACAGGAGCTCGCTCAGCAGGCCGAACGGCTCGGCTACCACCGCTACTGGTTCGCCGAGCACCACAACATGCCGGGCATCGCGTCCTCCGCGCCCGCCGTGCTGATCGGGCACATCGCGTCCGCCACGTCGACCATCCGCGTCGGCTCCGGCGGCGTGATGCTGCCCAACCACGCGCCGCTGGTGGTCGCCGAGCAGTTCGGCATGCTCGAAGCGCTGCACCCCGGCCGGATCGACCTCGGCATCGGCCGCGCGCCCGGCACGGACCAGAAGACCGCACGGGCGTTGCGCCGCACCGAAGCCGGTCTCTCGGCGGAGAACTTCCCGCAGGAGCTGACCGAGCTGATCAAGTACTTCGAGGGCACCGCGGAGCTCAACGCCGTGCCCGCCGCCGGCAACAAGCCGCCGATCTGGCTGCTCGGCTCGTCCGGCTACAGCGCGCAGGCCGCCGGCATGCTCGGCCTGCCGTTCGCGTTCGCCCACCACTTCAGCGCGCAGAACACGTTGCCCGCGCTGGCGCTGTACCGGCAGAACTTCCGGCCGTCCGAGGTCCTGTCCGAGCCGTACGCGATGGTGTGCGCTTCGGTGATCGTGGCCGACACCGACGAGCACGCCCGCTACATCGCCGGACCGGGAGCGCTCTCGTTCGTACGGCTGCGCCAGGGCCGTCCGGCGCCGCTGGCCACGCCGCAGGAGGCCGCGGACTACCCGTACACGGAGATCGACGAGTTGGTGATCGAGGACCGCATGTCCAGCCAGATCATCGGATCCCCCTCAACGGTCCGCGCCGGACTCGACGAGTTGATGGAGTCGACGGCCGCCGACGAGCTCATGGTGACGACCATCGTGCACGGGCACGAAGACCGCCTCCGTTCCTTCCAACTGCTCAGCGAAGTTGCCGAACGGACGCCGTCGATGGGCCGTTCAGCCGCACATATGTGAGTCGGCCAGGCGTGACCTTCACGTTTCGTACGACTGCCACTGGTCTGAACGGGTGATAAACAGCTCCGCTTGTAGCGCCAGACACACCGTGGGCGATGATCGGAGTGAGCGCGCACGCCCCCCGACGCGCTCCCTAGCGTGACCCGGCGGTTCGCCGCCAGGACGGCGTGGGGCCGGCGCACTGTGTGGCGCCGCCCACGCCGCCCATCACGAGACGGCCACGGCCTGGCACCAGGTCCGCGTCAAGGCCTCTTTTCGGTCCCCACCACCCCTGCGGCACCGTCACAGTTGACGGGAGTCGTCAACACCCACCGCCGGGGTGGGAAAGGGGAGTTCGTGAAGTTCGCCAAATCGGCCGCAGGCCTGTGCCTGCTGTTGGCCGTGGCGGGATGTGCGGGCCCCAGTGTCGCCGTCACCCCGAACGAGAACCTGACAGTCGAACAGCGAGCCGAGACGCCCAGCGCGTCCGGCGCCGCCGCCTTCGGCACCCAGCGCGTGTGGGCCTCGGGCCTCTCCGTCGTGGTGTCCGCTCCCCGCTCGCTGGCGCCGTCCGAGACGGCGATCCCGCGCGCCAAGCGCACCGCGGTCTTCACCATCACCGTCTACAACGGCTCCAAGTCGTCCTACCACCCGTCCCAGCTGTCCGTGCGCGCGACAGCCGACGGCAACCAGGCGTCCGAGCTGGTCGACTCCGTGCAGGGCCTCAACGGCCTCGCCGCCGCCGTCGCCGAGCTGCCGCCGGGCCGCGACACCCAGTTCCAGCTGGCGTTCGCGGTGCCCGAGTCGGCCGTGCAGATGCGGCTGTCCATCCAGCCCGGCGGACAGGGCCAGGACGCGGCGACCGTCTTCGAGGGCCAGGCCTAGCTTCGGGCATAGGCTCTGGAGCATGACCAGTCGTCTCGAGCCTGGAGACACCGCGCCCGCGTTCACGCTGCCCGACAGCGAGGGCAAGCCGGTGTCCCTGTCCGACTACCTCGGCAAGTCCGTGGTCGTGTACTTCTACCCGGCCGCCAGCACGCCGGGCTGCACCAAGCAGGCCTGCGACTTCCGCGACAGCCTCGCCCAACTCAACGACCTGGGCTACGCCGTCGTCGGCATCTCACCCGACAAGCAGGAGAAGCTCGCCAAGTTCCGCGACGCGGAGGGCCTGACCTTCCCGCTGCTCGGCGACCCGGACAAGTCCGTCCTGGTCGAGTGGGGCGCGTTCGGCGAGAAGCAGAACTACGGCAAGACCGTCCAGGGCGTGATCCGCTCGACGTTCCTCGTCGGCCCCGACGGCAAGATCGTCAAGGCCATGTACAACGTCCGCGCCACCGGCCACGTCGCGAAACTGCTGCGCGAACTGCCCGCCTGAATTCCGGCACCGAATGTGACGCCGCCGCCGCAGGTCTTGCGGCGGCGGCCCGTTCTTCGGGTATGGTCGGTACGAGGGTGTGCAACAAATGCCGCCCCTTGTTCCGGTGAGGGTGATACACCGTGTGTCGCTTGACGGCACCTCGCGGCCCCGACATCCCGTCTGATTTCGTCTTGTGCGTCCACTTTCCCACGCGCGGCGGTTGACCTGGGCTTTTAAGCCCGACCATCCGTTCGTAAGCAAACACGCATGCCTCGCGCTGCGTGCATTTCGTGCTGGGAAAATTCAATGCTCAAGTGGATGTTGCTCGCCGTCGCCGTGGGCGCGGAAGTTTTCGCGACCCTTTGTCTGAAGTACTCCGACGGCTTCACGAAACCCTGGCCGACCGTCGGCCTCGGGGCCGGTTTCCTCACCGCTCTCTACCTGGAGTCGGTGGTGATCCGGATGGGCCTGCCGGTCGCCATCACGTACGCGATCTGGGCAGGCGCGGGCATCGCGCTGGTGGCGGTCACCAGCCGCGTGCTGTTCGAGGACCCGCTGAACCTCGCGATGCTGGGCGGCATGGCCCTGATCGCGGCGGGCGTGTGCGTGGTGTCGGTCGCGTCCCACGCCCACGCCAGCGTCTAACCTCGTTTGGGTGGGCTTAGAAATCGTCGCGGTCTCCAAGCTGGGCCAGTCGGTGGCGATGCGCGCCGCGACCGAATGGCTCGCCTCCCACACGGAGCAGGACACCCGGACCTCGTCGCTGACCGACCTCGCCGCGACGCAACTCGACAAGCCCACCCAACGAGCCAAGCTCGAGACGCTGGTCCAGCACATCGGTCACCAGGTGACCGAGCAGCTGGAACCGGTCCTCGAACGCTTCGCCGACGAGGACGTCACCGCTTCGCTGGCCGCGGTGGAGGCAGCGCTGTCGTCCATCGACCTGTCCGACGAAGCCCTGCTCGCCGACGACATCGACCCCGAGGTCCTGGCGCAACGCATCCGTCGTTCGATGCCGCGCCAGGACCTGGGCCGGTGCTACGAGATAGCGCTGGACCAGTCGTGCCGCTACATCGTGCAGATCATCAGACACCTGCCGTCGTTCCAGCCGCGCGCACTGGCCGAGGTGCTGTCTCTGGCCACCGCCCAGACGGCGTTGCTGGAAGACGTGCTGGCCCGCCTGCCTCGGACCTCGTTGTACGCACCCGCCGGCACGGACAACGACGACGAGTTCCGCGACGAGTACCTGCGCTACATCGCCGCGAACCTCGACCGCCTGGAACTTCTCGGTCTGTCCATGAAGGACAAGCCCAGGCTCGCGTTGAGCGTCGCGTACCTGAGTCTCACCGTGTCAGGCAGGGAACGGCAGCGGCGCGAGTGGTTCGGCGAGGCTGACCGGGCACGTTCCGGCGTGCGCGTCGAGTCCGCGCTGAGCGGCCGCACCTTCGTGCGCGGCGAAGCCGGCTCGGGGAAGACGACTCTGCTCGACTGGCTCGCGGTCACCGCTGCCCGTGGCGGGTTCGTCGACGACCTGCGCGGGTGGAACGGTCTCATCCCGCTCCCCGTCAGGCTGCGCGCCTACGCCGACTCCCCGCTGCCACGACCGGACGAGTTCGTGACGGGGCCACTCGCCGGCCTGATGCCACCGGGCTGGGTCCACCGTGTCCTGCGCGAGGGTCGTGGCCTGGTGCTCGTCGACGGCGTTGATGAGGTACCGCCCCAGAAGCGCCTCAAGGTCCGCGAGTGGCTGCGCGAACTGGTGCACGCCTTCCCGGACTCCCAGTTCGTCGTCACCGCTCGCCCCGCCGCAGCCGACGAGAAGTGGCTGGAAGAGCAGGCGTTCTCCTCTGTGGTGCTCGAGCAGATGAGTTCCGCCGACGTGAAAGCGTTCATCCGGCGCTGGCACGAAGCCGCCAAAGCGCCCGACGAAGCACAACGACGGCTCGTCACCCAGCTCGACAGCAGGGAACACCTCCGCGCGCTGGCCTCGTCACCCCTGCTGTGCGCGATGTTGTGTGCGTTGAACCTCGAGCGAGTGTCCGAGTTGCCGCACAACCGCATGGAGCTGTACGCGGCCGCGCTCACGATGCTCCTGGACCTGAGGGACGCGGAGCGCGGCATCGCCCGGATTCTCACCACCTCGGACAAGACGGTTCTGCTCCGGGACCTGGCTTGGCGGCTGACGCTCGGCGGCCGCAGCCAGCTGCCGACGGCGAAGGTCCGCGAGCACGTGGCCCGAAAGGTCCGCGCGATGCCCAACGTCGACGAGCAGCCGGACACCATCGTCACGCACCTGCTGGAGCGCAGTGGTGTCATCCGCGAACCGGTGCTGGGGCGGGTCGACTTCGTGCACAGGACCTTCCAGGAGTACCTCGCGGGCGAGGAGGCGATGGAGGACGACCAGGTGGACACGCTGGTCTGCCACGCACACCTCGACTCCTGGGCGGAGACGATCGTGCTCGCGTGTGGTCACGGCCGGCGGGCCGACGTGAACGACCTGCTGACCAAGGTGCTCGACCGGGCTGATCACGAACCGCGGCACAGCCGCCGGCTGCGGCTGCTGGCCGCCGCCTGCCTGGAAACCGTGAAGGACGTCGACGCGGAGGTGCACGAGCGAGTCGACTCGATGATCAAGAACTCCCTGGTACCGCCGCGCAGCACCAAGGAGACGTCCTCGCTGGCGAGCATCGGCCATCGCGTGCTGCGGTACCTTCCCGCCGATCTGGCGGAACTGTCGGAGGCCGCGGCGCGCGCGACGATCCGCAGCACAGCCCTGGTCGGCTCACCTGAAGCGTTAGCCCGGTTGGCCGGTTACGCGCGTGATGGCCGAACCGGCGTGCAGAAGGAGTTGCTCGACGCGTGGGTGCGTTTCGATCCACGACGCTATGCGGAGGAGGTGCTGGCGGATGCCCCGCTCGACCGAGGCTATGCCCTTGTGCAGTCAGCCCGCCTGATCCCGCACCTGCACTGCCTGCGGCGGCTGATCGGTACCGACGTCGAGATACCGCCCCATGAGGCCCAGCGGGACCTCGGCTTCGTCGAGCTCGTCATCGGTCTCCGACGACTTGACGCGAGAATGTCGGGCGAGGTCGATGTCAGCCTGCTCGGTTCAACCACACCAAGCTTCGTCTACCTGACCTGGGCCCAGCGGTTCACGAACCTGGACCGGCTGCCTTCGATCCGTTCCTGGCTCGGGCTGCTCCAACGCGAACCGTGGAGCAGCCTGGAGTTCCTGCGCGGAAGGGCACTGCAGCGCCTTCACCTCAGCAGGGTCGCACCTGACTGCGACCTGAGCCCACTCGTTGAGGTAGCTGGTCTGCGTTCGCTCACCTGCACCGACTGGCAGAACCTCGCGGCTCTTCCTGCTCTGCCACAGCTCGACCACGTGTTCCTGGGACGCACCGAACACGTCCCGATCGACGTCCGACCACTCAGAGATCGACAACTGCGTCTCAAACTGCACCGGCGGAACACCCACATCGGGGTCGATGAACTCGGCCCCGATGTGACGGTCGACTGGATCGGTTAGCCGAGTTTGCGCAGGTACGGGACCAGCAGCTTCAGCGCGCGGCCGCGGTGCGACTCCGCGTCCTTCTCCTCGGCGGTCATCTCCGCCGAGGTGATCTCGTAGCCCTCGGGCACGAAGATCGGGTCGTAGCCGAAACCGCCGGTCCCGCGCCGCGCACGCAACAACGTGCCGCGCCACTCACCGCGCACGACCACTTCCTCGCCGCCGGGCACCACGAGGGCGACGACCGACACGAACGCCGCACCACGGCGCTCGTCCGGCACGTCGCCGAGCTGGCCGAGCAGGAGGTCGAGGTTGGCGTCGTCGTCGCCGTGCTTGCCGGACCACCGTGCCGACAGCACGCCGGGCATGCCGTTCAGCTCGTCGACCGCGAGCCCGGAGTCGTCCGCGATGGACACGAGCCCGGTCGCCAGCGCGGCGTCACGGGCCTTGGCCACCGCGTTGCCCTCGAAGTCGGGGGCGGTCTCGGGCGCCTCGGGGAACTCCGGCACGTCGGACAGCGAGAGCACCTCGATACCCGTGAGTCCCTCGGCGGCGACGATGCGCTGCAGCTCGCGCAGCTTCTTGGCGTTGCGCGAAGCAAGAAGCAGCTTCATCGCTTGCTCGCCTTGGGTTCCGGCAGCACGCCGGGGTACGGCTCGGCCAGCGCCGCGGCCTGCAGGCGGTTGAGCTCGGCGCACCCGAGCAGCGCCACGTCGAGCATGCGGTCCAAAGTGGACCGGGCGAAGGTCGCGCCCTCGCCGGTGCCCTGGACCTCGATCAACGTGCCGGCGTCGGTGGCGACGACGTTCATGTCGACCTCGGCCCGCGAGTCCTCCTCGTACGGCAGGTCGAGCCGCACGCGTCCGTCCACGACACCGACCGACACGGCGGACACCGCGCAGGACAGCGGCGACGGGTCGGCGAGACGACCGGCGGCGCCGAGGTACGTCACCGCGTCGGCCAGCGCCACGTACGCACCGGTGATCGCCGCGGTGCGCGTGCCGCCGTCGGCCTGGATGACGTCGCAGTCGATGACGATGGTGTTCTCGCCCAACGCCGCCAAGTCGATGCAGGCACGCAACGAACGCCCGATCAGGCGCGAGATCTCGTGCGTGCGGCCACCGATGCGGCCCTTCACGGACTCGCGGTCGCTGCGGGAGTGCGTGGCGGAGGGCAGCATCGCGTACTCGGCGGTCACCCAGCCGAGGCCGGAGCCCTGACGCCAGCGGGGCACGCCTTCGGTGACACTCGCGGCGCACAGCACGCGGGTGTTCCCGAACTCGATCAGGACCGAGCCCGCGGGCCAGGTCTGATATCCACGCGTGATCCGGATGTCACGCAACACGTCGTCGTTTCGGCCATCGCTTCGCACCACGCGGCCTACCCTAATGAACCCTGCGGAGCGCCATGGCGTAGGGAGAGACATGCTGACGATCGACGGTATTCCGCTTCACCCGTTGCTGGTGCACGCGGTGGTCGTGCTGCTGCCCCTCGCGGCGCTCAGCTCGATCGCGATCGCGCTGGTCCCGGCCTGGCGGCGCCGATACGCGTGGCCTGTTCTCGGCGTCACGCTGGCCGGTGTCGCGGCGGTTCCGGTGGCCAAGCAGGCCGGTGAGGACTTCCAGGCGGCGCTCGCGAAGAACGGTGTGCAGAACCCCGCCATCCAGACGCACGCGGACCTCGGCACCATGCTGCTGCCCATCGCCCTCGGATTCGGGGTCGCGGTGATCGCGCTGCTGGTCGCGGGCAGGCTCGCGGACCGGGAGCGCCAGGCGGAGGCACCCACCACGAAGACGTGGCGGGTGGTCTCAGTCGTGGTGTCCGTGCTGGTCGTGCTGCTCGCGGTCGGGACGACGGTGCAGACCGTGCGCGCCGGTCACAGCGGGTCGGAGGCGGTCTGGAGCGGCGCCGGGAGCTGAAGGGGCGCCGTCGCCGACTGCTTCAGCGTCCGCGTGACCGTGCAGAACTGTTCCACGGCACGACGGACGACGGTTTCGAGCGCCTCCGGGTCGTCCACGGCGGACAGGTCGTACGAGAGCGTCACCGGGATGGAGATCACCTCGTTGCCGCTCTCGGACTGGACCGCGTCCGCGACGGCGGTGAGCTGATCGCCACCGGTGCGGCGCAGGATCAGGGTTTCCGACGTCACGAGAGCACAGCCCGCGGCGGCCGCGACCAGCAGTTCGACCGGGCTGAACGAGCCCTCCTGGCCCTTGCGGCCGATCCGCACCGACGCGCCACGCCCGTTGGAAGCGACGAACTCGTGCTCGCCCACGCGCTCCAGATTGATCATGCCCGCTCCCCCACCTCGTACCGGCCGCCCTCTACGACCAGCTCACACGGCCCGCCGAACGCCGACTTGGCTTCCCTCAGCACGTCCTCGCGCGACGTCCACGGCGGCACGTGCGTGATCAACAGGCGACCAGCTCCCGCTCGGGCGGCCAGTTCGCCTGCCTCGAGCCCGGACATGTGCAGGCCGGTCTGACGCTCCGGGGAGTGCGTCCAGCTCGCCTCGCTCAGCAGCACGTCGACACCGGCCGCCAGCGAGTCCAACGCGTCGCACGGCCCGCTGTCCCCGGTGTAGGCCAGCGACACGCCACCGCAGGAAATCCGGAACCCGTAAGCCTCGCAAGGATGCGCCACCACGGCGGAGTCCACAGTGAACGGTCCGATCTGGACGGTGGACCCCAAGCCGTGAAAGGCGAAGACGTCACTGAAGTCCAACGACGACCGCTCGGCCTCGTTGGGCGCGTAGGCGGCGACGAACCGCGACGGGGCCTCGGCGGGCGCGTAGACCGGCAGCACCGACGAAGGCGGCGTCGGGTGGTACTTCCGCGCCACGTACAACGACGACACGTCGATGCAGTGGTCCGGATGCAGGTGCGACAACACCAACGCGTCCATCGAGAACAGCGGGCGTTCCTCCTGGAACCGCGACAGCACCCCGTTCCCGAACTCCAGCGCCAACGTGAACCCGTCGGCCTCCAAGAGGTACCCCGACGCGGCCGCGCCGGGTCCGGGAATGCTGCCGGAGCAGCCGAGCACGGTCAGCAGCACATCAGCCCCATTGTTCAAAGGTAGGCAGGAATCTGGCCGCCAGCTTCGCGAACCGCTCGGGCGGACCAGTGCACGTCACCCGATGGACGGCCGGTTCGGCGGCGAACTCGTCGCGCTCGGTCAGCAACCGCACCACGTCCTTCACCGTCTCCTCGGCGCTCGACACCAGCGTCACGGCCTCGCCCATGACGATCTGGATCACGCCGGTCAGCAACGGGTAGTGCGTGCAGCCCAGGACCACGGTGTCGACCTCGGCGCGCTGCAACGGCTCCAGGTAGGCCTGGGCCAGTCCGAGCACCTGCCGCCCGGAGGTGATGCCGCGCTCGACGAAGTCGACGAACCGGGGACACGCCGCGGCGGTCACCGTGACGTCGCGCGCCGCCTGGAAAGCGTCCTGATAGGCGTGCGAGTTGATCGTGCCGACCGTGGCGATCACGCCGACGCGTCCGTTGTGGGTGGTCCGCACCGCACGGCGCACCGCCGGGAGGATCACCTCCACCACCGGCACGTCGTAACGCTCACGGGCGTCGCGGAAGCACGCCGCGGACGCGGTGTTGCACGCGATGACGAGCATCTTCGCGCCCTCGTCGACCAGCCGGTCGCAGATCTCCAGCGCGTGCTTGCGCGCCTGCGCGATGGGGAGAGGCCCGTAGGGACCGTTGGCCGTGTCGCCGATGTAGTGGATCGACTCGCCGGGCAGCTGGTCCATGATCGCTCGGGCGACCGTCAGGCCGCCGACGCCCGAGTCCATGATCCCGATCGTCACGCCGTGAATGTAGCCGGTGCGGTGCTGCGGCGGTTGTCGCGAGAAACACCCCACGCGGCCAGAATTCCCCCGATTGCGCCGAACAGGTGGCCCTCCCACGACACGCCGGGCTGGCCGGGCAGCACGCCCCACAACGCCGCGCCGTAGAGCGCGAACACGCCGACCGCGATCACCAGCTGGAGCCACGACCGGGCGAAGATCCCGCGCACCAGCAGGAACGCGAGGAACCCGAACACCAGCCCGGACGCGCCGATGTGGCTGCCGGGGCTGCCGAACACCCACACGCCCAGCGCGCTCGTCAACCAGATGACGGCGGTGACCTGGAAGAACTGTTTCAGACCGCCCGAGGTGGCGAGGAACCCCAGCAACAGCAACGGAACCGCGTTGCCGGTGAGGTGACTCCAGTCGCCGTGGATCAACGGCATCCACAGCAGGTTGTCCCACTCGCTGAAGTCGCGCGGCCGGACGCCGTCGCCCTCCAGCGAGCCACCGGTCGCGACGTCGAAGGCCTCCACGACGTAGAGGAAGCCCACGAACCCGGCCACGACAAGCAGCGAAATCACTGGGTGCGGCGGAATTACCCGTTTCGCGATGGCGGTGCGGTCCACGTTCCCAGAGTACGTGGCCATAAGCTGATCTGGTGTCGATCGAAGTAGCGGTGCGCATATCGGCCCAGCTCGGCGAGGGGCCGACGTGGGACCACAGCAGCTCCACGTTGCTGTGGGTGGACATCCTCGCCTCCGAGGTGCACCGGTACGCCCCCGCGCGGGACGACGACGCCGTGCTCGTGCTCCCCCAGCACGTGGGCGCCGCCAAGCCGCGCGCGATGGGCGGCATCGTCTGCAACCTGCGCGACGGCATCGCGCTGGTCGACCGCGACGGCACCAAGAGCTGGCTCGTCTACTGGGCGCGCGACGGTGTGCGGGGCAACGACGCGGGCATCGACCCGTCCGGCCGGCTGTGGGCCGGCACGATGCGCTACGACCAGGCCGCTGACGAGGGCTGGCTCGCCAGGATCACCGGCGAGGGTGCCGCGAAGGTCATGGTGGACAAGGTGAACACCAGCAACGGCGTCGGCTGGAGCCCGGACTCCAAGCTCATGTACTTCATCGACACCCCGACCCGCCGGATCGACGTGTTCGACTTCGACAACGCCGCCGGCACCCTCTCGAACCGCCGCCCGCTCACCCACGTCGGCAACACCGACGGCTGGCCGGACGGGCTCACCGTGGACGCGGACGGGTGTGTGTGGGTCGCGTTGTGGGGCGGCCACGCCGTGCGCCGATACACGCCTGAGGGCGAGCTCGACCGTGAGATCGAACTGCCGGTCGACCAGCCGACCGCGTGTTGCTTCGGCGGCCAGGACTTCACCGACCTCTATGTCACGTCCGCGCGCGTCGGGCTGTCGGACCAGGCGCTGATGGACAGGCAGCTGAACGGGTCGGTGCTCGTGCTGCCGGGGGCCGGCGCAGGGGTGCCCGGAACAGCCTTCGCAGGCTGACGCAGGGGCCCCGCCACGGCCTGCGCACGCTCACGCAGGGGTCCCCCGAGTTGGGAACCCCTGCGTTTCAACGTACTCGGCCACCCCGACAAGATCGTCCAGACGAGATCGTCGAGCTGTCATGCCCGAGGTGTCACGCCCAGAGGTGGCCGTCGAGCCTGGCGGCCGCCTCGTCCAGCGTTCCCGCGTAGGCGCCGGTGGACAGGTACTTCCACCCCGCGTCCGCCACGATGAACACGATGTCGGCCGCCTTCCCCGCCGCTTCCGCCTTCTGCGCCGCGGCCAGCGCGGCGTGCAGGATCGCGCCGGTCGAGATGCCCGCGAAGATCCCCTCGGTCTCCAGCAGCTGCCGGGTGCGACGCAACGCGTCGTAGGAGCCGACCGAGTACCGCCCGGTCAGCACCGACTCGTCGTACAGCTCCGGCACGAAGCCCTCATCCAGGTTCCTGAGCCCGTAGACCAGCTCGCCGTACCGCGGTTCGGCGGCGATGATCTGCACGTCCGGCTTGGCCTCGCGCAGGAACCGGCCGACACCGACCAGCGTGCCGGTGGTGCCCAGCCCGGCGACGAAGTGCGTGATCGTCGGCAGGTCGGCCAGGATCTCCGGACCGGTGCCGCGGAAGTGCGCCTCCGCGTTCGCCGGGTTCCCGTACTGGTAGAGCATGATCCAGTCCGGGTTCTGCTTGGCGAGCTCCTTGGCCGTGGCGACGGCCTGGTTCGACCCGCCCGCGGCCGGCGAGAACACGATCCGGGCGCCGTAGGCCTGCAGCAGCTGCTTGCGCTCGGTCGAGGTGTTCTCCGGCATCACGCACACCAGGCCGTAGCCCTTGAGCTTCGCGGCCATGGCGAGCGAGATGCCGGTGTTGCCGGACGTCGGCTCCAGGATCGTCGCGCCGGGACGCAGGATGCCGTCCCGCTCCGCCGCCTCGATCATGGCCAGCGCTGGCCGGTCCTTGATCGAGCCGGTCGGGTTGCGGTCCTCGAGCTTCGCCCAGATCCGCACGTTCTCGGACGGCGCCAGGCGGGGCAGGCCCACCATCGGGGTCCCGCCGAGCGCGTCCAGGAGCGAGTCGTAACGGGCCATCGGAAGATCAGCCGCCCGCGACAGCCGGGAGGATGGTGACGTTGTCGCCGTCCTTCACCGGAGCGGTGAGGCCGCCGGCGAAGCGCACGTCCTCGTCGTTGACGTAGACGTTGACGAAGCGGTGCAGCGCACCTTCCTTGACCAGGCGGGCCTTGAGGCCGCCGTGGTTGTTCTCCAGGTCGTCGATGATCTCGGCGAGCGTGGCGCCGGTGGCGGACACCGACTTCTCGCCCCCGGTGTGGGTGCGCAGGATGGTCGGGATCGACACGGTGACGGCCATGATGGTTCTACCTCCGCGGAAACTAACTCAGGATTCGATGATCTTGACCGGTTCCTCGGTCACGACACCGTCGACGATGCGGTACGACCGCAGCTCGTGCTCGATCGGGTCACGCGTGGAGACCAGCACGTAGTGTGCCTGGGGCTCGTTCGCGAACTTGATGTCCGTGCGGGACGGGTAGGCCTCCGTCGCGGTGTGCGAGTGGTAGATGACCACCGCTTCCTCGTCGTTGGCCTGCATCTCGCGGTACACCTTGAGCTGCTCGGCGGCGTCGAACCGGTAGAACGTGGGCGACCGCTCCGCGTTCTCCATCTCGATGATGCGCTCAGGCCGATCAGAGCCCTCAGGCCCCGCGATCTGCCCGCACGCCTCGTCGGGATGGTCGCGGCGGGCGTGGGCCACCATCGCGTCCACCAGGTCACGGCGAATCACCAGCACGCGCTCAATCCTACGGGCTGGAGAAAGTTGTCTCGGTATGCGAGATACCCGCCGTGGGCAGGTCGTTCGAGCGCGCCGCCGAGGCCGCACCGAGGCCCCGCCCACCCAGGGGGCAGACCGCCACACCCCTCAACCCTAGCTGCGAAAACGCGCTGTCAAGCCCCCGTCCGGCGATCTGTGGACAAGCCGGGTGCGGCCGCCGAGTTGTCCACAGATCTGTCGCCGCCCCCTTGACAGCGCCTCGTCGCGAATAGGCTGAACGGTGCTGGTGGTCTGCCCCCTGGGTGGGCGGGGCCGTACGCGCGGCCGTACGTGCGGCGCCCGAAGCCATTGCAGAGATCGACTCCTGGCTCGACCACTTCCGGCGGTTCTGGGAACCGCACCTCGACGCGCTCGAGACCGAACTCGCCCGTGGCAGGCGTGAGCGCAGGCTCCAGGAGGAGGCAGAAGATGACTGACCGCGGCTACGAGGACGAAAAACTCGTCATCCGGCGGCACTACAAGGCCGATCGTGAGGACGTCTGGGACGCCATCACCACGCCGGAACGCCTGGTCCGCTGGTTCCTGCCGATCTCGGGCGACCTGCGGATCGGCGGCCGCTACCAGCTCGAGGGCAACGCGGGCGGCGAGATCGTCCGCTGCGACCGGCCCAGCGAGATCGGCCTGACCTGGGAGATCGGCGAGATGAACACCGACGTGCTGGTGCGCCTGGAAGCGGACGGCGACTCGACCATCCTCACGCTCACGCACTCCCCCATGCCCGGCGAGTTCGTCCCCGGCACCGGCGTCGGGTGGGAGCTCGGTCTGGTCGCACTGGAGAAGTACCTGGCCGGCGACCTGCCGGACGGACGCGCGGTCGATTGGATCGCGGCATCCGCGCCGGAGGACCTGGCCGCGGCACACGCACTGGCGGAGCAGCTCGCCGGAGAATGGGTGAAGGTGCTCTGATGCGGTTCACCAAGGAGATCGTGCTCGACCAGCCGATCGAGCGCGTGCGGGTGCTCACCTCCGACCCCGCGCACCTGCACGAGTGGCAGCCGGATCTGGTCGGCATCACCCAGCACAGCGAGACGCCAGGAGCGGCGGGAGCGACGGCGACGCTGACGTACCGCAAGTTCAAGCTGGAGGAGACGGTGCTGTCCGCGACCGCCGACGAGCGGGTCTCCCGCTATGAGACGACCGGGATGGTGCATACGATCACCAACCGGTACTCCGCGATCGACGACCAGCACACGCTGCTCGTGTGCGACAACGAGTTCCAGCTGTCCGGACTGCTGAAGCTAGGCCGGCGGGTGCTGGAGAAGTCGCTGCGCGAACAGGTCGAACGCAACGTCGAGAACTTCAAGGCGTTCATCGACGCCTGCTGAGCACCACCACGAGGTAGAGGGCGAGCAACGCCACCCCGCGCCGCCGTTGCGCCTGGTCGAGCCCACGCCACGCGGCCAGCTCCGCCCACGCCGCGAACGGTGTGACGGCGACGCCCAGCTTCATCAGCACCCGCCCCAGGCCCGGCGGCACCAGGAACGACGCGACGAACAGCCCGGCGGGCGCGACCACCGCCAGCTCCCTGCCGGGCACCTCGCGCCCGGTCACTCCGGGCGGCACGAGCTCGGAAACGACACCTGCGGCCTGATCGATGACATCCGACATACCTGGTGGCTACCCACTCAGAGGTCGCGGAAAGCCGTCACGCCGTTCAAAGACGTCGCCTCGCGCGCACCGGACACCACGGCGTCCGCGAAGACCTCGGCAGCGGCGGCGCACAACGCGTCCAGCGCGAACACCCGCGGCTCCGGCAGCGGTACGGCACCCGTGGCCAGCGCGAACACCGTGTCACCGTCGAACATGGAGTGAGCAGGCCGCACGGCGCGCGCCAGACCGTCCTGCGCCGCCATCGCGATCCGCTGACACTCCGCTTTGGACAGATCCGCGTCCACCGCGACCACGCCGATCGTCGTGTTGAGACCGTCGGGCTTGCGTTCGGGCAACGCCACGGCCGACGTCCCGAGCGCGGGCAACCACGGCAGACCCGTTGTGCGGTCGACGACTTCGCCCGCCGCGTTCACCACGGCGAGCGCGCCGACGCTGTGGTCGCCGACCTTCCTGGTCGCCACGCCGACGCCGCCCTTGAGCGAACCGACGCGCGCACCCGCACCCGCACCGACGCAGCCGAGCTCGAATTCCGTTGAAGCGGCGGCACAAGCTTCGTAGCCGAACGACGCGTCCGGCCGGTTGCCCCACTCGGACATCGGCAGGTCGAAGATCACCGCGCCGGGCACGATCGGCACGACGTGGTGCGGCTGAGCGCCTACCTGGAAGCCGATCGAGCGTTCCGAGAGCCACCGCATGACGCCGTCCGCCGCCGCGAGCCCGTACGCGGAGCCGCCGGAGAGGCAGATCGCGTGCACCTGCTGGACGAGGTTCGCCGGGTCGAGCAGGTCCGTTTCGCGTGTACCGGGGGCGCCACCGCGTCCGTCGACCGCCCCGACCGCGCCCTGGGGCACGAGGACGACCGTGGTGCCGGTGGCCCAGCCCGGTTCGACGCGGTGGTGGTGACCGACGAGGACGCCGGGAATCACGGCATCATCGCTTCCACCAGCGTGTCCTGCACCCACGTGAGCCAGTGGTACACCCCGAGGTGCGGCGAGCGCGGGTCTTCCGGCGGCAGCTCGTCGGGCATGTCCTCGGTGACGTCCAACGCTGTCCCGAGGGCCAGACGCACGTCGTTGAGCGACGAGAGCCACGCCTCGGCCTCACCGACCGACAGCCGGATCTCGCCACCGTCCGGCGAGCACGTGTTCAGCACGATCTCGGCCGCGCCCGTCTTCTGGTCGAGCAGCTCCGGTTCGTGCAGCGAGCGCAACGCCGCCGCCGAGTTCACCTCGTCCGGGTCCGGCGCGTCGTCGTCCAGCCGGTGGAAGTCCGGGAGCAGCCGGCCGAGGATCGGGTCGTCGGGGGCCTCCGACGAGCCGGTCCGGATGCCGGTCAGCTCGGCGAGCTCGTCCTGCGGGGCTTCCTCGGCGCGGGCCAGCAGCATGTCCTGGATCTGGCTGACCAGACCGCGCACGACAGCGGCCTCCTGGCGGTCGAGCCTGCCCACAACGACGTCACCGTCGCGGATCCACCGCTTCACGAGGACTTCTGCATGGTCGCCCAGAGGCCGGCCGCGTGCAGCTTCGCCACGTCGGCCTCGACCTTGTCCTTGGTGCCCGATGTCACGATCGCCTTGCCCTTGTGGTGCACGTCGAGCATCAGCTTGGTCGCTTTGTCCCTGCTGAACCCGAACAGCTTCTGGAACACGTACGTCACGTAGGACATCAGGTTGACCGGGTCGTTCCAGACCACGGTCTGCCATGGCGAGTCCTCGGCGACGACTTCCGCACCGATCGGCTCGGCCTGCGTCCGTTCCTGTTCGACGGGCGTGGTCATACCGCCAATGGTGTCATGTTCGCCGCAGTGGCGGAGACCGCATGCGGCTAAACCGGATGCGACCTTAGGGTTGGCGACCATGGACTCGACGGCGTTGCTGACCGACCACTACGAGCTGACCATGCTCGCGGCCGCGCTGCGTGACGGCACTGGTGACCGTCCGTGCGTGTTCGAGGTCTTCGCTCGCAGACTCCCGGACGGCCGCCGGTACGGCGTGGTCGCGGGGGTGAACAGGCTGCTCGAAGCGATCGAGAACTTCCGCTTCGGTGAGCAGGAGATCGACCAACTGCGCCGCAACGCCGTGGTCGACGATTCGACATTGGAATGGCTCGCGAACTACCGGTTCTCCGGCGAGATCGACGGCTATCCCGAGGGCGAGCTCTACTTCCCCGGTTCGCCGGTGCTGACGGTGCGCGCATCCTTCGCGGAGGGTGTCGTGCTGGAGACGCTCGCGCTCTCGATCCTCAACCACGACAGCGCGATCGCGTCCGCCGCGGCTCGCATGGTCACGGCGGCGAACGGCCGCCGGATGATCGAGATGGGCTCGCGCCGCACGCACGAGGAAGCCGCCGTGGCGTGCGCCCGCGCGTCCTACCTGGCGGGCTTCACCGCGACCTCGAACCTGGAAGCGGGGCGCCGGCACGGCATCCCGACGGCCGGCACGTGCGCGCACGCGTTCACGCTGCTGCACGACTCCGAGGAAGAGGCCTTCCGCAGCCAGATCGAGGCGCTGGGCGTCGGCACGACGTTGCTGGTCGACACCTACGACATCACCGAGGGCATCAAGACGGCCATCGCGGTGGCCGGTCCCGACCTCGGCGCGATCCGGATCGACTCGGGCGACCTGGGCGTGATGGCCAGGCAGGCACGTGACCTGCTGGACTCGCTGGGCGCCCGCAACACCCGGATCGTCGTGTCCAGCGACCTCGACGAGTACGCGATCGCCGCCCTGCGCGCCGAACCCGTGGACGCGTACGGCGTCGGCACGTCCGTCGTGACCGGTTCCGGCGCGCCCACCGCGGGCATGGTCTACAAGCTGGTCGAGGTCGACGGCAGGCACGTCGAGAAGCGCAGCACGTCGAAGCAGTCGCGCGGCGGCTGGAAGAAGGCGTTGCGGCGCCACAAGGACACCGGCACGGCGCTGGAGGAGGTCGTGTTCCAGGTGTCCGCGGAACCGGAGCTCGGCCAGTACGACAAGCTCGTCCAGATCCCGCTGATGCGTGGTGGACAGGTCGCCGACGAGGTACCCACGCTGGAGCAGAGCCGTGAACGCCTGCGCGCGGCTCTGGTGAGCGTGCCGTGGGAGGGCCTCAAGCTCTCACGCGGTGAGCCCGCGATCCCGACGACTTACCTGGAGGGCTGACATGACCAAGGCGCTGATCGTCGTGGACGTGCAGAACGACTTCTGCGAGGGCGGTTCTCTCGCCGTGACGGGTGGTGCGGCCGTGGCCGCGGCCATCTCGCACCACATCGCCACCTCGGCGTACGACCACGTCGTGGCGACGCGGGACTACCACGTGGATCCCGGCTCGCACTTCTCGCTGACGCCGGACTTCATCGACTCGTGGCCGGTGCACTGCGTGGCGGGGTCGCCCGGCGCGTCGTTCCACCCCGAGCTGGACGTGTCCGGCATCGAGCAGGTGTTCTCGAAGGGCCGTTTCGCCGCCGCCTACTCGGGTTTCGAGGCGGAGAACGACCTCGCGGGATGGCTGACCGACAGGGGCGTGACCGATGTGGACGTCGTCGGCATCGCGACCGACCACTGCGTGCGCGCCACCGCTCTCGACGCCCAACGCAACGGCTTCCGCACGAGGGTGCTCGTCGACCTCACGGCGGCGGTCGCCGCGACCACCCGCGACGCCGCCGTTGAGGAGCTGGTCGCCGCGGGTGTCGCTGTCGCCTAAGGAGTCGGCGAGCAGGCCACGCTGCCGATGGTGATGCTGCCGGTGTAGCCGGACGACGGTTCGAACGTGATCTTCAACAGGGTCATGCTGATGCTGCCGTCGTTCGGCACCGGGAACACGGTGTCGGTGAACTTGGCCTTGGCGAGCACGGTTCCGTTGCCCGCCTTGATGTCGTGCACGTAACCGGACGGGATCTGCTGCGGCAGCCCGGTCCAGCCGGACATGCCCTTGAGCTCCCAGCCCGCCTGCGTGCCCTTGTCGTCGGCGGCGCAGTTGACCGACCACTCGGCGATCTTGAGCCGCGGGCCCTTCGCCGCGGTGAGCGCGGACAGCTCGAACGCCTTGCCCGTGGCCACCGACCTGGTCTTGGTGAGGAACTCGTCCGGGTTCACGACCTCGGTCGTGCAGGCGGAACTGGTCTCACCGATCTTGAGCCCGGTCCTGCTCACGGCGGGGCTGGAGCCGGTGACGGTGCCGGCCGCGTCCGGGTTGACGTTGCACACGGCGAGCGGCTCGACCTTGAACGTCTGGTCCGCTTTGGCGAAGTCCGCGGAACCTGACGCGGCGGTGCCCGGCGGGTTGCTTGCGAGCGCGGGGGCCCCGGTTGCCAGCGTCAACGCGGCCACAGCCCCGGCGATCCACCTCTTGCGCACTTTTGCTCTTCTCCCCTTTGTCTCGTTTCCCACCGCCCGATAATGGTTGTGTTGCGTGGCGCTGATAACAGCTCGGCACCCCATGTCACTCGTTCGTGTATTCAATTGCCCGACCGAGTGACAGGCGATCTGGTCAGCTTGAAAAGAATTTCACCGGACACCGACCAGCGTGGCGAACGGCTCCCGGCGCGGCAGAGCCGTCGGCAGGCCCGCCAGCCTCTCCAGCGCGGTGCACACCCGCACCGCGGCACGCCCGTCGCCGAACGGGTTGCGCCCCAGGGGAAGCCGCAACCGGGAGCCGAGCACCCAGCCCGCTTCGGCGAGGATGCGGGTGGTGTCGGTGCCGACGAGCCAGGCGCACCCGGCGTCGACGGCGAGCATGCGTTCGGTGGTTTCGCGCAGCACCAGCACCGGCACGCCGAACGACGGTGCTTCCTCCTGGATGCCACCGGAGTCGGTGAGCACGAGGGCCGCGCGCTTGAGGACCCGCACCAGGTCCGGGTAGTCCAACGGGTCGGTGATGACGACGCGCTCGTGTCCGCCCAACAACGACACGACCTGTTCGCGCACACCGGGGTTCGGGTGTGCGGGGATCAGCACGTGCAGGTCGGGGTGCCGGTCGGCGATCGCGCGCACGGCGTTGAGCACGCGCATCAGCGGACGGCCCCACGACTCGCGGCGGTGCACCGTGACCAGCATGAGCCGGCCGCCGGTGGCCTCCAGGGTCCGTTCCAGGGCGATCACGTCCGGGCTGGACGCGGGGGCGTCGGCGTCCCCGACGCGCTGCACGGCGTCCACGACGGTGTTGCCGGTGACGACGATGTGGCTGTCCGGCAGGGACTCCGTGTTCAGCGCGTTGGCGGCGTCGTCGGTCGGCGCGAGGTGCAGCGAGGTGATGCGGGAGATCATCTGCCGGTTCCCCTCCTCGGGGAACGGGCCGTAGAGGTCACCGGTCCGCAGACCGGCTTCGAGATGTGCCACGGGGATTCCGCGCCAGAAGGAGGCAAGCGCCGCGGCCAGGGTCGTGGTGGTGTCACCCTGCACGAGGGTGACCGCGGGGTCGCGTTCCTCCAGCAGGGCGTCGAACTCGGGTAACAACCGGGAGACCAGTTCGGCCTGCGTCCCGGTGTGCCGGGGCACGTCCAGCCGCACGTCGGGCACCAGGTCGAACGCGCTGAGCGCCTGCTCGACCATGCCGGCGTGCTGTCCGCTGTGGACGATCGTGGGACGGAGGCCCGGATGCCCCTTCAACGCGATCGCGACGGGGGCGATCTTCACAGCTTCTGGCCTCGTGCCGGCCACCAGCAGAACTTCTTTGCGCACCGTTGTCCTCTCTCGGGGAGACCGGGAGGCCCGCCTGGGACCGGGGGCAATCCCAGGCGGGCCGTGTCAGCCGGCTCGGTTCGGTCTGGTCTTGACGGGGACCGCGACTGCTGCGGGAAGGCGCTTCCTGCGCGTGCTGTGCATGAGGAACGCACCAGCGAGCAGGAGGACGATTCCCGCGACGATCCACCACGTCACGTCCGCGCCGGTGACCGCGAGGGCACCCACGCCCGTGCCGACACCGATGCCGGTACCGGGGACCTTGTACATCTGCCGCTCTCCTAGGTCAGGCCGCGTTGAGCGACGCGCGACGGCGCAGCGCCACGAAAGCGACCGGAGCGGCGACGACACCGAGCAGGCCGAGACCGATCCACAAACCCGCACCCGACGCCATCGGGATGGGCAGGCCGGCGGGACCGCAGGTGGCCGACGAGATGATCACGTCGCCCGTGCCGATGGCGCCGAGCACGCCCTGCAGCAGCTTGATGTGGATCGCGTTCACGGTGAGGCTGCCGTCGTCGTTCTTGATCTGCTCGTTGAAGATCACTTCAGCGATCTTGACGCCGGCGAGCTGGACGTCCAGCTTCGTGTTGGCGGCGGGATCGGCGTTGACCTGGCCGAGCTTGCCGAGGTTCACGCCCGCGAGCTTGGACTTGCCGGTCAGCCCCTTCTGGGTGGCCCCGCACTCCGCCTCCACCAGTTCGGCGGAGATCTTGCCGGTGACCTTGGAGAGCAGGTCGACCCGGACGTCCGCGGTGCTCGCCCGCGAGTACACGCCACCGGACTTCTCGTCCCGCGACGCGGAGGCGTTGATGACACCGGTCTTCAGAATCCCGGTGAGGTCGACGCCGGCGAACGTGTTCTGCGTCGGCCCGTTCGCGTTGGCGGCGGCGAACGGCTCCGCGTTGACCGCGGGGCTGCCGAGCAGCGTCACGTTGAGCCTCGCGCCGTAAGCCGAGGCGTCCCCCGGAGCGGCCGAAGCAGGTGCGGCACCGACCAGGAGCGCGGCAATCGCGATGACTCCAGCCAGTCCCGTCATTCGGACACGCATGAAACTCCTTCCCTTGATTCCTCCGGCCCCAAGGCACGTTGATACCAATGTGGTTTCACGCTTTCCGGGGGCAATTACCGGCATCGGCGTTCTTTCGAGGGAACTGAGGGTTACTCCCCGTATCGGGCGACACGACCACTCGGTTCGCCCAATCGGCGCCACTCATCGTGGGTTTTTTGATCAATTTCCGGTTACGGCGTCACCCGATCCGGGGGTGAGGGCTGACGTTGCGTCTACCGATGGAACGTCAAGTAGCCCGTCTGGGCGCTCCCTCATCGGTGGAAAGGATCCTCGGGTGACGCTTGCCGTGCGCCGCACCGCATTCCCGAGCCGGGTGACGGTGGTCGTCCTGCTCGCGGTTGCCGCGGGACTCGTGTTCGCACACCGCCTGTACCGCACGGCGGAGATCTCGCTGTCCGGCGCGATCCTCGGCGTCGTCAGCTCGTACGGCGTGGACGTGGTTCCCGACCGCCAGACCGTCTACTTCGGACTGGGTTCGGACACGCCGCTGGGCCTGCGGATGACGCCGGAGTGCACGTCCGCGTTCCTCGTGCTGCCGTTGATCGTGGTGGGCGCCGTGATGATCGCGCTGCGGCCGCGGATCCAGTCGCGCGTGCTGTTCGCACTGGGGATCGCGGCGCTGGCGGTCGTGGTCGTGAACCAGTTCCGGGTGCTGACGCTCGTCGGCCTGGTGCAGTGGCTGGGCGTCGACACCGGCTACTACTGGGGTCACACACTGCTCGGGTCGATGGTCAGCGTGTTCGGTGGCGCGGCCGCACTCGTGGTGTTCGTCTGGCTGGCCACGCGCAAGTGAGCCTCGACCTCGTTCTCGGGTTCACGCAGGCGCTCGCGCTGACGATGAGCGTCGCCTTCGTGACGTACGTGTTGTTCATCGTGGTGCCGTACCTGCGGCGCAAACCCGCACCCGTGGGAGAGCCCAGCTCGTTGGAGTGGCACTTCTTCGTGCCGTGCCGCGACGAAGAGGCCGTCATCGGCGACACGATCCGTTACTTGCGCGGGACGTTCCCCATCGCGCACGTGTGGGTCATCGACGACGACTCCGACGACCGGACTGCCGGAGTCGTGCGAATGTTGAAGCGCAACGGCGGTGTTCGTGATCCGAACATCCATCTCGTGCAGCGCCAACGCCCGTATGCCCGCACCGGCAAGGGCAACGCGCTGAACGACGCCTACCGCACGTTGAAGCTGTGGATGGGTCGACGAGCGGACACCGACCGTGCGGTCGTCGTTGTTGTTGACGCTGACGGACGTCCTGCTGCCAACTGCCTGGAAGTCTGTGCGGCCGCCCATCTCTTCGGCAATCCGCGGATCGGTGCCGTACAGGTGGACGTGCGGATGATCAACGCCGGTCAGCGGCAACCGGGAGTGTCCGCGTGGCGCCGGGCGTTCGGTGCCGGGCTGGTGCGGATGCAGGACCTGGAGTTCCGCACGGCCATCGCGGCGATCCAGATGTCGCGCGGCGCGACCGGCACGATCTCCATGGGCGGCAACGGTCAGTTCACCCGACTGTCCGCTTTGGACTCGATCGCCGGGCCGACCGGCAGCCCGTGGCGCGGGTCGTTGCTGGAGGACTTCGAACTCGGCGTGCACCTGCTGACCGCGGGCTGGCACACCGGTTTCTCGTTGGACACGCACGTGAACCAGGAGGCGCTGTACTCGTTGCGCCGCTTCTTGGCCCAACGCACCCGTTGGGGCCAGGGCACGATGCAGTGCATGCGTTATCTGAGGCGCATCTGGGACTCCGAGCACCTCACCACTCTCGGTGCCGCGGAGATGATGTACTACCTCGCGCAACCGTGGATGCAGTTGCTCGGCACGCTCATCTACCCGATCCCGATGGCCATGATGGCGTACCGGTTCGCGGTGTCACCCGCTGAAGTCGTGGCGTGGTTCTTCGACGGCGCGTGGATCCTGTTCACCGTCTACGGCGCGTTCGGCCTGTTGCCGTTCGTCCTGTGGGGACCGGTCTACCGCGCGCGCTGTGAGCCCGTCGGGTTCTGGAAGTCCATTGCGTACGGGTTCGGCTACGCGCTGTACATCTACACCTTCTACATCACGTCGTGGCGCGCACTGATCCGCTTGGTGCGCGGCAACAACGGTTGGACCAAAACGCGTCGCAACGAGGACAGAGTGGCAGGCAAGGTCGCCCTGGATGTGTGACCGGTCACTTTGTAGAGATCGAACAAAGACGTTCTCGAGTTTCCCTGGTTAACCTCGGTTCACTCGATTCCGCCTGGGAGGGAACGTGACTCTCGCACTCGCGCCTCGTCGCACCGTGCTCGCCGACTTCGTGCCGGGCGCCCTCGTCCGCGACCTGACCCTCGTGGTCGCCGGTGCCGCCCTCACCGGCCTGGCCGCACAGGTGGCGCTGCCGATCCCCGGCAGCCCGGTTCCGCTGACCGGCCAGACCTTCGCCGCGCTTCTGGTGGGTGCCAGTCTCGGCTGGCAACGCGGCGCCACCTCGATGCTCCTGTACCTGATCGCGGGCGTCGCCGGCGTGCCGTGGTTCCAGGGCGGCACGTCCGGTGTGCCGGTGTCGCTCGGCTACGTCGTCGGCTTCGTGTTCGCCGGCGCCCTGGTGGGCTACCTGGCCGGACGCGGCGGCGACCGCACGCCGTTGCGGGTCGTCGGCACGATGGCGCTGGGCAACCTGGCGATCTACTCGGTCGGCGTGCCGTGGCTGATGGCGATGACCGGCATGTCGCTGTCGAAGGCCCTGGCCGTGGGCGTGCTGCCGTTCCTGATCGGTGACGCGCTGAAGATCGCGCTGGCCGCGGGCGTGCTGCCGGGAGCCTGGGCACTCGTGCGCCGTCGGTAGCTTGGACCAGGTGATCACGCCTGGGGAGTACTTGTCGTTCTTGGATGCGCGCCTGCCTGATGTTGTGGTGGGCGCGCATGTTTATGGCTCGCGGGTGTTGGACGACGTCGTCGCCGACTCGGACCTCGACATCGTGATCGAGGTTTCCTCGCCCGTTGAGCTGCCTGCCGCGGACGGTGCGGATGTGGCCGTGGTGCTGGCAGGTTCGTTGGAACTGCCTGTCTTCGACGTGACGCCTCTCTCGGGTGAAGTCACGCCTGTGCTGTGGCAACAGCTGCGGACCGTCGGTCAGACCGTGCGCGGCACACGCCCCACCTGCCCTGGCACCGCTGCTGACGTCGAGGCGTACTGCCGCGACAACCTGGTCAGCTACTGGAAGCTGGACTTCGATCGCTTCCGCGAGGTGCTTCCGTCCTTGGACCCCCAGGCGTCGATACCGCGCGACGCGTTGCTGTGGGTGGGCCTCGGCCCTGCCCGGTTGTGGCACACGATCCGGACCGGCGAGATCGTCAGCAAGTCGCGTGCAGGTGAACTCGCCGCTGCCCGCTGGCCCGACCTGCCGATCCTGGACCTGGTGGCGTCCCGGCGGGGTTCGGACGTGCCGCTGACGGTCGCGCACGGCCAGGCCGCCCTCGAGTTGTTCGACCGGATCATGGCCGACGTAACGACGTGAGGTCCGCGGCCGAGAAATCCGCGTGACGACGCATACCCCGGAAGAGCTGGGCTGCCTCGCCGGCGGCCCGGCCCGCGCCGCCGAGGTCGCCCTGGCCCGCCTGATCCAGACCGGCGTGGTCCGGGTCTCGCGCGAGGGCGTGCTGAGCGCCGTCCACGTGCCCGGCGCCCGCCCCTCCACCCCGCTGGAAGCGCAGATCCTGAACGGCCTGCGCACCCCGCGGCACCTCAACGACCTCCTGCTGAGCACCTTCAGCTCGGCCGAGGCGGAAGGCCTGCGCGCCCACCTGATCGGCCGAGGCCTGCTGCGCCGCCGCCGTTCCCTGCGCCCGCGCCTCTACCCGTGGCTGTTCCTGCTGGCACCGCTGCTCATGGTGGCGGGCGTCTGCGTCGCCGTGGCCCCCGACCTGCTGGAGGACCTGCCGCAAAAGCTGACCGAACTGCCGTTCTGGTACTTCTTCGCGGCCGCGGCAGTGGTGTTCGTCTGGGCCTCGGTGCTGCGCGCCCGCGACCCAGGCCGCCTGCGCACCAGGTCCGGCTACGTCCTGCTGAAACGGGCCAGCCGCCGCGTGACCCCACAGGACCCGCTGCGCGCCGTCGCCGTGCGCGGCCTGCGCGGCAGGGTCGGCGGCCTCGCGGTAGCCGGGATGTTCGGCCTCGGCGCGATCGTGGTCGCGACGCTGCCGGACCGTGACACGTCGAGCAGCAGCAGCTGCGGCGGTGGCTGTTCGTCGAGCTCGTGCGGCAGCGACGGCGGCGGTGACAGCGGAGGCGGTTGTGGCGGCGGGTGCGGCGGAGGCGGCGGCGACTGAGCCCGGCGACCACAGCGGCCCATCCGCACGACAGCAACGGCCGCCCAACAACCCGCAACGGCGCCCACCACAGCTCCAGCGGCTCCACGCTCTAACACCAGCAGCCGTGCCCACAACAACCACGCCCTGCCAACCGCGCGGCACCCTGCCAACCCACCGCGCCGTGCCAAACCACCCACGCCCACGCCCACAACACACCCGCGCCGTCCCAACCCCGCCCGTGCCCTGGCAGCCCACCGCGCCCGGCTAGCCCACCCGTGCCCTGGCAGTCCACCCGTGCCGTGCCAACCCCACCCGCGTCGGAAAGCGCCCCGTCCCCGCCCGACCCGCACTCCGACAGCGCCGACCAGTGAGTCCGCGGTGTCTGGCGGAGACTGTCGGACCTGCCGGGTACGGTCTGTCTCGTGCCTGAAGTTCCCCCCACCCTGAGCCTCCTCGAAACCGCCGTCCACGCCGTCGGCGGTGCGGAGCGGCCCGGTCAGGTGGAGATGGCCGAGGCCGTCGACCACTCCATCCGCACCGGCGAGCATCTCGCCGTGCAGGCCGGCACGGGCACGGGCAAGTCGTTGGCGTACCTGGTGCCGTCCATCCGGCACGCGGTGGCCGAGGACGAGACGGTGGTGATCTCCACGGCCACGATCGCGTTGCAGCGGCAGCTCGTGGACCGGGATCTGCCGCGGCTGTCGAAGGCGTTGAAGAAGGAGCTCGGGCGCGAGCCCACGTACGCGATCCTCAAGGGCCGCAGGAACTACCTCTGCATGCATCGGGTGCACAACGGCGCGCCCGAGGAGCCGGAGGAGGCCGGGCTGTTCGACCCGTTCGCGGTGTCGCGGCTCGGGCGTGAGGTGAAGCGGCTGCACGAGTGGTCGTCGGACACCGAGACCGGCGACCGGGACGAGTTGGTGCCCGGCGTGAGCGACCAGTCGTGGCGGCAGGTCAGCGTCACGGCGCGGGAGTGTCTGGGCGTGTCGAAGTGCCCGATCGGGGCTGATTGCTTCGCGGAACGGGCGCGGGCCGAGGCGGGCAAGGCGGACGTGGTCGTCACGAACCACGCGATGCTCGCCATCGACGCGTTGGAGGGCTACCAGGTTCTGCCGGACCACGACGTCGTGGTGATCGACGAGGCGCACGACCTCGTCGACCGCGTCACGTCGGTGGCGACCGAGGAGCTGAGCGGCGCGAGCATCGCGATCGCGGCACGGCGGTGCGGCCGGCTGATCGACCAGGACATCGCGGACCGGCTGGCCGAGGCCAGCGACGGGCTGGCGATGATCCTCGAGGACATGCCCTCAGGCCGGCTCGACGCGTTGCCGCGAGCGCTCGCGGGCGCACTCGCGGCCACCCGCGACGCCGCGCACAACTGCGTGTCGGCGATGGGGCCGGAGCGCAAGGAAGACCCTGAAGGGGCGACGGCGCGCAAGCTCGCGCTGGCGTTGCTGGAGGAGGTCCACGACTGCGCGGTGCGGGTGCTGGAGGCGTTCGACGAGGAACGCGACGTCGTGTGGGTGTCGGGCGACTTCAACCAGAAGGCGCCAACGCTGCGTGTCGCACCTCTGGGCGTGGGCGGGCTGCTGCGAGAGAGGCTGTTCGCCAAGCGCACCACCGTGTTGACGTCCGCGACGCTCACGCTGGGCGGCGCCTTCGACACCATGGCGCGCCAGTGGGGGCTGCCGCCGGCGGAAAAGGTCAAGAAGATCGAGGGCGCGGCGACGGACAAGGACATCGACGGCCCAAAGTGGTCGGGGCTCGACGTCGGCAGCCCGTTCCAGCACGGGTCGAGCGGTATCCTTTACGTGGCAAGGCATCTGCCGCAGCCGGGACGCGACGGACTGCCGCAGGAGTACCTCGACGAGATCGAGGGCCTGGTGAACGCCGCAGGCGGCCGGGCGCTCGGGCTGTTCTCGTCGATGCGCGCGGCGAAGCAGGCCACGGAAGCGCTGCGGGACAAGCTCGACTACCCGATCCTCTGTCAGGGCGACGACTCGACCGGCCTGCTGGTCAAGAAGTTCAGCGAGGACGACCGCACCTGCCTGTTCGGCACGCTGTCGCTGTGGCAGGGCGTGGACGTGCCCGGCCCCAGCCTGCAGCTCGTGATCATGGACCGGATCCCGTTCCCCCGCCCGGACGACCCGCTGGCCTCCGCACGCCAGAAAGCCGTCAACTCGCGTGGCGGCAACGGCTTCCTGACGGTCGCGGCGACCCACGCGGCGCTGCTGCTCGCCCAGGGCGCCGGTCGGTTGCTGCGGTCGATGTCGGACAAGGGCGTGGTGGCCGTCCTCGACCCGAGGCTGGCCACGGCCCGTTACGGCGGCTTCCTGCGCGCCTCACTCCCCCCGTTCTGGACGACCTACGACCCCGACGTGGTCAGGGCCGCGCTCACGCGGTTGGACGCGGCCCAGACTCCTGGGGCGAAGAAGACGCCTTGATCCGTTCGACCAGCTCGTCGCGGAAAGCCTGCACCTCCGGCAGCTCGGGCTCGGACCCGTCGGCCCGCTTCAGCGCGCCTTCCAGGATCTTCAACGCCTGGCGTTCATCCCCGTGCGCGTCGGCCTGCCGCGCGGCGTTCTCCATGGCCTTGGCGAGCTTCGTAGTCGCCTCGGGTTCTGCAGCGGCCTTGTTGATCCGGATCCAGTTGCCACCCGGATCGACGACGGTGAACCCGGTGTACCTGTCGTTGCGCAGCCGCGGCCGGGTCATCCGCGGAATGCCGGAGATCAGCATCTTCCCGTGCACAGCCCGCATCCCTGCCGCGAACGCCTCGAACAGCGGACCGGTGTCCTGCACGATGATCAGACACGTGCTGTGCGACTGCTCCGGGACGTGGCCGTCCATCCCGTAGAAGTGCAGGTTGATGTCTTCACGCTTGAGCGCGACGTACGGGTTCGGCCGCGTCTGCCGGTAGGTGATGGAGAAGCCGAGCATCTCGTAAAACGACGCGATCTCGTCGATGGACTTGCAGGGCAGGAGCGGGATGGTCAGTTCGTTTGCCACCGCCCGAAGCTAAGCCCGGCACCGCCGAAACGACACGGAGCAATTTGCTCAAGCAAACAACATGACGATCCCGCCCAGCAACAACAACGCCGACACAACGGCGATAGCGAGCACACGACCACGCAGAGTACCAGCGTGTCTCAACGCAATTCCCAACGGACCAATCCCAGCCACAACAGCCCCTTCCGAAGGCATGGCAACGACAGCGCACACAGCCCCGAACGCCACCCTCAACGGCGACATGCCGAGCTCACGCGCCCCAGCAACATCCGCTTCCCACTGCTCGCGATAGCGGTCATCACCCACCACGGCCGCCGCGAACCGCACCAACAACAACGCGACCCTCATTGCGCCGCCCGAGGCACGAACCGGGGTGCCGGAGCAGCCCGCGCCACAACCCGACGAGCTTCCGCAGCCCCGTCCGCCGTCAACCGGTACATCCGCCGCCGCGGCCCGCGCCGTTCCGCGTCGTCATCCCACGAAGACGTGACCCAGCCGGCCCGCTCCAACCGGTCCAGCAACGGATAAACGCTGCCCGACGGCCGCCCGGTCAGCTTGATGATCTCCAGCCCCCAGCGCGGCTCGTCGGTGCCGAGCAGCACCTCGAGCACGTCCACGGTGGCCTTGCCGATGCGTTGCAGTGGCTCCACGCCACCAATACTACCTATGTAGATTAAGCCGTCAAGGATCGCTTTGACGTCTGCAAGTACCACCATCTCTTGATCGAATCGCCGCTAACCGCACCCAACCTGTTCGGCGAGCACCGAACAGGTTGGGTGCGGAAAATTGCTTGTTGACGTTGGGTTGGCGGTACTTGCACACGCCGAAGTCAGCTGTGCAGGCCCAGCCGCTCGAGCAGTTCGGCGCGGAACTCCAGCGCCGACTCGCGCTCCTCCTCCGAGGCGTGCACCTCCCGTGCCAACGCCCCTTCCAGGATCCGCAACGCCTGCCGCTCCGCCCCGTGCGACCCGGCCAGCGTCACCGCGTTGCTCAACGCCCGCGTCAGCCCGTTGCGTCCCGGCCCGGGCTCGCGCTCCCGCACCGCCGGCACCACCCTGATCCAGTTCCCGCCGGGATCGACGAACAGGAACCCGTCGCGGCGCGGCCGGGTCATCCGCGGAATGCCGGTGAGCAGCACCTGGCCGTAGACCGCGCGCATGCCGTGGGCGAAAGCCTCGTACAGCTCCCGCGGGTCGTCCACCTGCACCAGGCACGAGCTGTACGACCGCTCCACGTCGTAGCCCGGGATGCCGAAGAAGTGGAGGTTGATCTCCTCGCGGCGCACCGAGAGGTACGCGTTCGGCCGGTACTGCCGATACGTGACCGTGAAGCCGAGCATCACGTAGAACTCGGCGACCTCGTCGATGGAGGCGCACGGCAGCAGCGGGATCGTCACCTCGTTGGCCACGTCGCCAAACTAGCCCCAGAGATCAGCCGTCGACCAGCAATCCACGTAACGGTCCTTGCAGCCTTCCGGACCGCCGCGACACCCCGGGCAGCTCCGTCACCCGCGAGTGCCCCTTCAGAGCGGGCCGCCAGACCTTGTCGACCACGTCGTCGATCGGCCCCGACACGTCCGCCCCGAGGTGCTCCGTCCACAGCCGCAGCCGGGTCGATCGAGCCACCTCTGGATCATCGGTCACCACGTTGACCTCGGTGTCGTTGAACAACGAGTGCTCGTTGAGGTTCGCCGAACCGACCGAGAGCCACTGATCGTCCACAATGGTCAGTTTGGCGTGGATGTAGACCGGAGCATCGCCGTGTGAGACAAGCGTTGCAGCGACCAGCCGCCGATCGACGTCGGCATCGATCAACCGGCCGAGCTGTCCGCGCGTGGTGTCGGCACCGTTGCTGGGTTTCTGCGGCAGCAACAGCACCATCCGGAACTCCGGTGTCGGCGGCCGGCAGAGCTTCTCGATCAGCACCTCGGTGATCTCCGGCGACCACAGGAACTGGTTCTCCACGTAGATCAGCGACTGGGCCGAGCGCAGCGCCCGCAGGTACGAGTCGACCAGGCTGAAGTCCCCGTGCGGCGCGAATCCGTAGGTGTCCTCCGGAATCGTCCGCACGACTTGCACGGACGACGACCCGGCCTCAGGCGGCACCTCGGGCGCGGGCAGGGTCTCCCCCGCGATCTCCAGCCACCGCGCGGCGAAGTGGCCGGCCACCTCCGCCACCGCCGGGCCTTCCACTCGCGCGATGTGGTCGTGCCAGCCGAGGTCGCGCGGCGGGTGCTCCGGCGAGTCGTGCCGGTCGCCCTCGACGGCGGTCATGTCGAGTCCGCCGACGAACGCCACGTCGTCGACGATCACGATCTTCTCGTGGTGGCAGTGCAGGGTTCGTTCGCGGGCGTCGAGTTCGCACCGGACCGCGCCGCACTCGAGGAAGGCCTTCTGCGCGGCCGCGGCACGTTTCCTGGTCGGCTCGAACATCGGGAACGGCGGGCCGGCCCAGAGCAGCACGCGCACCGGAACCCGTTCCGCGGCAGCCGAAAGGAGCTCGCGCAGCTGCGGTGCGCCCGGCTCACGGGTCAGCTGGAAGTCCGGCGAAGCGTGCCAGTTCGCGATGTGAACGTACTTCTGCGCGTTCTCGATCGCTTCCGCCACAACGGGAAACGCGGTGGCGCCGTCGATCAGCACCTCGATCTTGTTGCCGCGCTGGACGGTTCGCCGCGGGGTGAACCACCCCGTCGCGTCACCGTCCAGCACCTCGCCCCACCCCAGCCGGCGCAGTCTTCGCGCGTGGTGAGAGCACAGCAGGTTCTCCAGCCCGTCACCGAGCCGGGCATCGAGAACGTCGAGTAAGCCCACGAGAGGCGGATTTACCCGTTTAGACCGATCTCAAACAGCAAGTACCGTCGTGGTGCCCGGCTCGACCTCTGTGAAGCCCGCGTCCCGCACGGCCACGACGTCACCGCGGTGGATCAACGAGTCCCACTCGGCCACAGACGGAGTCCGCACCGCACACCGGTAGTCCAACTCGGCCCACGCCTTCAGTTCGGAGACCGACAGATGCGGCGCCAGCAGCATCGACGCGTGCCCGACCTGCGCCGCGAGCTTGCCAGCGGACATCTCGACCCGCGGGTTCACGTACAACAAACGCGCACCTTCAGGAACGGCGCCCGGCGAGTCAACGGGCAGGTCAGAGCCGGAGATCTGCAGCTTCGCGACCTCCCGAGGCGTCTCGGACACCAGCACGGGCAGCAACGAACGGACCGACGCACCGTCCACGGTGATCGTCACGCCCGGCAGCTCCTGCACGGCGTCCCACTGCACGCCACGGGCCCGCCGCGACACCTTGCGGATCCGCCCGGCCACCCACGCGCGCACGGCCTCGTGCCACTCGCCGCCGACGTCGGCCCGCGGGTCGAGGCACACCGCGACCGCCGAAGCGGCCGCGGCCTCCAGCAACGCCGTCCTGGACGGCGGATCGACGCGTTCGATGCGCAACACCATCGGCATCGCGCGGACTTCGGACTCCTCCGCGTAGTTCCGGGAGGCGATGAGGTCGAGGATCATCACAGCCGGGTCAGCTCCAGGCCGTCCGCGGCGTCCGCGGCCTCCACCTCGGCCCGCGTCACGCCGAGGATGAACAGCACCGCGTCCAGGAACGGGTGCGACAGCGCGGTGTCGGCCACCTCGCGCAGCGCCGGCTTGGCGTTGAACGCGATGCCCAGCCCGGCGGCGCCCAGCATGTCGATGTCGTTCGCGCCGTCGCCGACAGCCACGCACTGCGCCAGCGACACGCCCGCTTCCTGCGCGAACCTCCGCAGCGCCACGGCCTTGCCCGGCCGGTCGACGATCTCGCCGATCACCTGGCCGGTCAGCTTGCCGTCGACGATCTCCAGCGTGTTCGCCGCGCAGAAGTCCAGTTCGAGCTCGTCGGCGAGGCCCGTGATCACCGAGGTGAAGCCACCGGAGACGACACCGCAGTAGAAACCGAGGCGCTTCAACGTCCGGATCGTCGTGCGCGCACCCGCCGTGAGCTCCAGCGAGGCACCGACCTCGTCCAGCACCTTCGCGTCGAGACCCTCCAGCAACGCGACCCGGCGGCGCAGCGACTCGGCGAAGTCGAGCTCACCGCGCATAGCGGCCTCGGTGATCTCGCGCACCTGCTCCTCGCACCCGACGTGCGCGGCCAGCATCTCGATCACCTCGCCCTGGATCAGCGTGGAGTCGACGTCGAACACCACCAGGCGCTTCGCCCGGCGGGTCAGCCCGGCCCGTTCGACCGCGATGTCCAGACCCACCCGCACCGACACGTCAGCCAGCGCGGACCGCAGCTCCGCGTCGTTCTCCAGCGTGTCGTCCGCGACCGAAACGCGCAGCTCGAGGCCCGTGACGGGGTAGTCGGCAACGCCGCGGATCGCGTCGATGTTCACGCCGAGCGACGCCAGCCGGCGCGCGACCTCGGTGAACGCCTTCGCCGTGACCGGGCGGCCCAGCACGATCAGCACGTGCGACGACTCCAGGCGGGCGGTGCGCTTCGAGTCCGCGCCGATCTCGATCTCCACGTGCATCGAGACGGTCGCCATGGCCTGCTCGACGGACTCCTGCAGCCCCTCGGGGTCGTGGTCGGTCGAGACCAGCGCGCCGAGCACCAGCCGCCCTCTGATGACGACCTGCTCCACGTCGAGCACCTCGACGCCGTGCCTGGTCAGCACGGCGAAGAGCACCGAGGAGACACCGGGCTTGTCGGGACCGGTCACGGTGATCAGCACGGGCGTTTTCACGTCGTCGTCTCCTCGTAAGACGCGGCAAGCCCCGACCGCGCGAGGCAGTCGGGGCTCGTCGTTGAACCTGTGAAGTGCAGGTTACTTGTCGTGGTCCGGGTCGTCCTTCTCGGACGCCGTACCCGACTTGATCGCGGCCGCGGCGAGCTCCGAGGGA
Organism: Lentzea sp. NPDC054927; assembly: GCF_053610285.1. Classification (NCBI taxonomy): domain Bacteria; kingdom Bacillati; phylum Actinomycetota; class Actinomycetes; order Pseudonocardiales; family Pseudonocardiaceae; genus Lentzea; species Lentzea sp. NPDC054927. Next base: position 220,583 of record NZ_JBSGXZ010000005.1, on the reverse strand, counting down.
GCGGGCTTGGCGTCCTTGTGCGCGATGATCTTGCCGGTGAAGGTCACGTGACCCTCGTTCCGGATGCGCTCGATCATGTGCGGGTAGTGCAGCTCGAACGCCGGGCGCTCCGAACGGATCCGGGGCAGCTCGGTGAAGTTGTGCCGCGGCGGCGGGGACGAGGTGGCCCACTCGAGCGAGTTGCCGTAGCCCCACGGGTCGTCCACCGTCACGACCTCACCGAAGCGGTAGGACCGGAAGACGTTCCAGATGAACGGCAGCGTCGAGGCGCCCAGGATGTAGGCACCGATCGTCGAGACCATGTTCAGCGTGGTGAAGCCGTCGGACGCGAGGTAGTCGGCGTACCTGCGCGGCATGCCCTCGTTGCCCAGCCAGTGCTGGACGAGGAACGTCGCGTGGAAGCCGATGAACGTCGTCCAGAAGTGCAGCTTGCCGAGCGGCTCGTCCATGAACCGGCCGGTGATCTTCGGGAACCAGAAGTAGATGCCGGCGAAGGTCGCGAACACGATCGTGCCGTACAGCACGTAGTGGAAGTGCGCGACGACGAAGTACGTGTCAGACACGTGGAAGTCGATCGCGGGCGCGGCCAGCAGGATGCCGGACAGACCACCGAAGAGGAACGTGACGATGAAGCCGATGCTGAACAGCATGGGCGTCTCGAACGTCAGCTGGCCCTTCCACATCGTGCCGATCCAGTTGAAGAACTTCACACCGGTCGGGACAGCGATGAGGAACGTCATGAAGGCGAAGAACGGCAGCAGCACGGCGCCGGTCGCGTACATGTGGTGCGCCCACACGGCGACGGACAGGGCCGCGATGCCGAGCGTCGCGTAGACCAGGCCGTTGTAACCGAAGATCGGCTTGCGGCTGAACACCGGGAAGATCTCCGACACGATGCCGAAGAACGGCAAGGCGACGATGTAGACCTCCGGGTGCCCGAAGAACCAGAAGAGGTGCTGCCACAGGATCACGCCGCCGTTGGCGGGGTCGAACACGTGAGCGCCGAGATGCCGGTCCGCCAGCAGGCCCAGCAGGGCCGCGGTCAGGATCGGGAACGCGAGCAGCACCAGCACCGACGTCACCAGGATGTTCCAGGTGAAGATCGGCATCCGGAACATCGTCATGCCGGGCGCGCGCAGGCAGACCACGGTGGTGATCATGTTCACCGCACCGAGGATGGTGCCGAGACCGCCGATCACCAGGCCGGAGATCCACAGGTCGGCACCAGCGCCGGGCGAGTGGATGGCGCTCGACAGCGGCGTGTACGCGAACCAGCCGAAGTCAGCCGCGCCACCGGGGGTGACGAAGCCCGCCATCACGATCAGGCCACCGAAGAGGTAGAGCCAGTACGAGAAGGCGTTGAGCCGCGGGAACGCCACGTCGGGCGAGCCGATCTGCAGCGGGAGCACGAAGTTCGCGAAGCCGAAGACGATCGGGGTCGCGTACAGCAGCAGCATCACGGTGCCGTGCATCGTGAAGAGCTGGTTGAACTGTTCCTGCGAGAGGAACTGCATGCCGGGCCGGGCCAGCTCGGTCCGCATCAGCATGGCCATCGCGCCGCCGACCATGAAGAAGGCGAACGAGGTGACCAGGTACATGATGCCGATTTGCTTGTGGTCCGTGGTGCGGAACATCCGCAGCAGGAAGGACCCCTTGACCGCAGTGCGCGTCGGATAAGGACGCGTTGCGATCGGCTGCGGGGCTACGGCCGTCACGGTGCCTCCAGGCCTTGGTGGGACCAGTTCGTTCGGGAAACTCCACGGGATATTAGACGGAGCCGATCAGCTCCATTCGGGTGGGCCATGGCCGGTGGCCAGCGGCGTAGCGCACGTCACACGTATCCTGCCGCCGTGCTCCGAATGTCCGCTGTCGCCGCTGTCCTGATGTTGGCCGCCTGTGGTTCGCCCGCCACGCACAACTCGGCGGACGTCGCGTTCGCCCAGGGCATGGTGCCGCACCACGAGCAGGCCCTCGAGATGTCCGAGATGGTCGCCTCCCGCACGGAGAACCCCCACGTGATCGATCTGGCCAAGCGCATCTCGGCGGCGCAGCAGCCCGAGATCGACCGCATGAACGGCTGGCTCAAGACGTGGAGCGCGCCCGTGCAGGCGTCGTCGCACACCTCGCACGGCCACTCCGAGACGCACGGCATGGTCGAGCTGGGCAACCTGGCCGACCTCGACGGCACGGAGTTCGACCGCCAGTGGCTCTCGCTGATGATCCAGCACCACCGCGGTGCCGTGGAGATGGCGCAGAAGCACCTGACCGCCGGCACCGACCCGGAGACCCGCAAGCTCGCCCAGGAGGTCGTCAGCCACCAGGAGAAGGAGATCGCGGAAATGGAGTCGCTTCTCCCGCAGGGCTGATGCCAGCCTGAGCCGCATGACCTCAGCTGCCGTGCGCGCCGCCGTATCGCTGGCTTCCTCGCACGGCGTGGTGTGCACCGACCCGGTCGTGCTGAAAGACGGCAGCAACATCATCGTGCACCTGCGCCCGGCGCCGGTGGTCGCCCGCATCGCCGCACGCACGGCCCTGGTGCGCCCCTCCGTGGCCGATCACCTGGCCCGCGACCTGTCGGTGTCCGCGTTCCTGGCCTCCCGCGGCGTCCCGGTCGTCACGCCTTCCAGAGAGCTGCCTGCGGGGCCTCACGTGTCCGACGGGTTCGTAATGACGTTCAGCACCTACGTCCCACACGACCCCAACGTGGAGCTGAGCCGCCCGGAAGTCCTCAAGCTGCTGCCCGACCTGCACGCCGAGCTGCGCCTCTACGACGGCCCACTGCCCGAGCGCGGCCCTCTCGACGACGTCGACAACACGCTGGCGTTCCTGGAGAGCATCGGCGTTCCCGAGCTGGAGCCCTTCCGGCAACGGCGCGACGAGCTGCTGCCGGAGTGGGACGCGCACTACAACGACGTCCAGCCGCTGCACGGCGACTCGCATTACGGCAACCTGCTGATGACCGCCACCGGCCCGGTCTGGAACGACTTCGAGGACACCTGGCGCGGCCCGATCGCCTGGGACCTCGCCTGCCTTGCCGGCGCCAAAGGCAAAGAAGCCGCCCAACGCGCCGTAGAGATCTACGGCGGCGGGGCGGCTCCTTCAGACGTGGAGTTCCACGTCGAAACACGCATCCTCTTCGGCACGCTGTGGGGCGTGCTGATGGAACGTTCTTAAGCCTTACGCCTGCGCATCACGAGCATGACCGCGGCACCAGCGGCCACGAGCGCGGCACCGAGGCCGAGCAACCACGCGGACCCGAAGCCGGTCGAAGCCAGGTCGTCGGTCTCAGCGACCGGCACAGGCGCGACGGTGGTGGTCGTGGTGGTCGGCGCGACCTCGGAGGACGACGACGACGGCGAGGTGCTCGAAGTCGAGGTCGGAGTCGACGAGTGGGTCACCGTCGAAGTCGTGGTGGTGGTCGTCGTGGTCGTGGTGGTGGTCGTCGTGTCCTTGACGCCACACCCGTACCAGTGGCTGATCTGCGGGAGCTGCCCACCGTTGTTGAACGGCGACCGCAGCTTCTCCCACGGCAGCGCCGCACCGAGCTTGTCGGCGAGGTAGACGTTGAAGCTGTCCCCGCCCTTCACGACGATGCCCGTCACCTTGACGCCGTCGGGCAGGCCGGTGATGTTGAGGTACTGCTGGTTGTCGCCACCCGTGTACTCGAACAGGTTCGGGTGGATGGTCGAGCCGGTCAGTCCGCCGACCGTGCAGGCCTCGGGGTGGTTGATGTCGACGTTCTTGAGGTACGCCGTCGCACGTGGGTCGTCGGTGACCGGCGCGTCCGGCTGAGCCAGCGACGTGGTCGCCAGGGCGAGCGTGGCCACAGCAGCCATGGCGGCCGAGGCGAGCAGGCCGGATCTTCTCAGGGGCGTCAGGTGCATCGGGTTACTCCGTGAGGGTTGGCGGATGCGGCGATCTAAGACGATCGACGTCCCCCGAACGGTCTAGATGACGATCAACTTCGGCCTTGTGGCCGAGTTGTTACCCGTCCGTGAGGTCGCATCCCCAAACGACCAAACGCCGAAGGGGCCGGCGAACCGGCCCCTTCGGCAACACAAAAGCAACGGTCAGTCGTTCTGCTCGACCTCGGAGGGCCGGACGAACACCGTGCCACCGTTCGGCATGCGCCGGAACCAGTCAACGGGGGTGACCGGCTGGCCGATCACCGGGCCCACCCCGGTGGGGAGGTGGGGAACAGGAACGCCGACGCCTTGGGGGGACTGAGGCAGGCGAAGAGGCTGGTTCGGGGTGGTCATGGTTCCTTCTCGACGTGGGGAGTCCGAGAACGCACAACAGCCGGAGCATTCTGCGCGAGCCCCACAGCACGGCGTCGACGACTTGCTGATTCCCGGATGCCTGAAAGTACGAGCTCGAACCGATGGAGATTGATCAATATCGTGACGCGCCGACCACGAGTGCGACCTGGGCGCGCGTCGAGAGCAGACGATAGCGATCCAGGCGAACTCATGTGCAACTGGCGGGCCAGCAGGCATCCCGGCAAGCCGGGATGCGGCAGTCTACATCGGACTGCGCCAATCACCGCACAGTACAAGCGTTCCGGAAACACTTCTGCCAAGCTGCCTCAAGTATAGGTAATTTCAATCCGGCAGCTGCAAAAAGCATGAAGACTTCCGCGTTCAGGAAAGTCGCGTGTAGACGGTGCCGCCATTTGGCATACGCCGGAACCAGTCCACCGGAACCACTGGACGTTGCACGGGCGCACCCGTAAGGGGGACGGGAAACCGCACGACAGCGCCCGTTCTGGAACCCGTCAGGCGTGCCGGCCGGGTTGGTTTGATCATCAGATTCCCCCAGAAGTGGAGCCGGCGCTCATGGCGTCGGCTCGATGATCGACGCCGCCTCGAGGGAGTCGAGTGCGACGGTGAGACGGTGGGCGGCGGAGCCGGACTCCGCTCCCCAGTCCTGCGCGGCGGTCTCCAGCACGGGGTCGAACGACGTGGTTCGCCCGTCGCCGAGCAGCGCCAGCACCCAGCCGGCGTCGGCGTCGAGCCAGTAGATCGCCGTCGGGTGCGCCGTCCGGCCCACCACCGAGCGCCCGGAGGCAGAGCGCTCGAACCGCACGTCCGGGAGCAGGCGGAACCGGCGGTTCCGGCGGATCGCCGGGCCCCGGCCCCGATCGGTGGGCCCGGCGCCGGTCCGCTGACCGGTGAGCGCCCCCAGCAGCCACCGCGCGTCCAGACGCAGGTCGTCCTCGTGGGAGATCAGCCAGCCGCCGATCTCGTCGGCCCGCTCCCGCGCCTTGGGCAGCAGGGAGAACGGGCCGAGCGGTTCGTCACCGCACGAATCGGAGAACTGGGCGAGACAGCTGTAGGCGTGCCAGGCGGCGAACGTCTGCTCGAGCGGCCAGCGCGCGTGCGACCACGAGGTTTCGAAGAAGTCCGCCTCCTCGGCGTGCGCGTCGAGGAACTCCCTGGTGATGGCCAGGTCGAAGAACTTCTCGTGCGCGCCCTCGTGCACGAGCGCCTCGGCCACCTCCATCGGGGTGGCGGGCTCGTCGATCAGCACGATGCCGGGCACATAACGCGACGAGGCCGACACCACGCCGCCGGAAGTCTCGCTCTTGAGCACGGCGAGCATCGACACGTGCGCGAGCAGGTCGTCAGCCGTCTCCGGCGCCAGCCGGCGCAGCAGCCGGATCCCGTCGGCCACGATCTCCAGCGCCGCCTCGAACCGCTCCCCGTCCGCCTCGGTCAACGGCCGCGGGGACGCTCCCGGCGGGGCGATGATCCGCAACGGCGCCTCGAGCAGGTCCGCGGCCTGCGGATCCGCGGCTACCGGCAGTCCGGCGTCGCGCACGCGCAGGGCGGCGACCTGGTGCAGCCGCTGCAGATCGAGATCACCCTTGCCCGCGAGGGCCCTGCCGATCTCGTAGCGCACGATCGGATGGTCGAGGAGGTTGTCCGACAACTGCGTGCCGGGCGCGAACAGGCGGACCGCGAGGCGGTACAACGCGCGCCGCTCGTCGACCAATGTCTGTGCAGGCGCGATCGCGGCATGCAACGCATGTGCGCTCGCGGTGGGTGAACTCATCACCGAAGACCCCGTACTCACGTCCCCCGACGCCATGGAGTCACGACACCGCCCGAGCGGCGCCGTGATGACGGACAACTCTACTGACTTCATGACCTGGACTACGTGCGGGACAGGCCGAACGGACCGGTGCCCGGACCGCGAGCTTTGCGGTCCGGGCACCGTGGTTCTGTTCATCAGCGGGTTTTGCTCATTAGCTGAACATGATGCTGCTGATGTTCACGAAGCCGACGACGGCAAGCGCGACCACCGAGACGGCGATCATCATGATCACGGTGCGCCATCCGATCGCGGTGACGGCTACTGCGACGGCGGCGGCGATTCCGAGTGCACTCCCTGCGGACATCTCGTTCCCTCCCGACTAGCGAGTACGTGCTCCCAGGTGTGGGCGGTCCTGGGCGCCTCGCCTGACAACAGGATCTCGTGTTGTAGGTTGTCTGTCAACGGTCGCCAGGTTGCCAGACAAGTTGCAACCAGACTGCGATAGGCTTAAGCTGAACCAATGCCCGCCGACGACGCACATCTCGGCGAGAGCTGGTCGCTCTCGCCCGATTCGCGACGACCCCTCCCGGAACTGATCGAGCAGAAGCTCCGCGAGCAGATCATCGGGGGCACCCTCAAAGCCGGTGATCGACTCCCCACCGAACCCGAACTGGCTCGCAAACTAGATGTCGCGCGGTCGTCGTTGCGTACAGCTCTGCAGCGACTTCAACTCCAGGGCATCGTCGAGGTGCGCCGCGGCCTGGGCTGGTACGTGCGCCGCACCGATCTCGCCGCGGTCGAGGAGCACCTCGAAGGCAGGCTCGCCGCCAGGCAGTTCTCCCTCACCGACCTGCTGGAAGTGCGCATCGCACTGGAGACCACCGCGGCGAGCCTCGCCGCCGTGCGCGCCGGTGACGGCGAACTGGACGAGCTCGCCAAGCTGAACCGCCGCTACCAGCGGGCACCCGTCGACGACATGCAGGAGGTGATCGAGTCGGACGAGGAGTTCCACTCGGCGCTGATCCGCGCGTCGCACAACGAGCTGCTGGAGCAGATGTACCAGACGCTCGTGCCCGGCCTGCAGGACTGCAAGCGGCACGCGCACCCGTCCCGCGAGGTGCACAACCGTTCGGCGAACGAACACGAGCAGGTCGTCTGGTTCCTCCGCCGGCACGACGAGGTGGGTGCGAAGAGCGTGATGACCATGCACCTGCTGGGCCTGTACAACGACCTCGCCACCGACGACACGAAGCCGAAAGCGACGCTCAGCACCTACGTCGGGGTGTCGGACAACCCCATCTGGAACAAGCCCCGCTGATCCGGCGCTGGTACGGCATTGACCGAAAGGGTCTGGCGCTGACCCGAGATCACTCCCACCATGTATGGACGACCGGTGGAGTGAGGGGGCGGCGACCAGGTGGTGATAGCGCGCAGGCACAAACAAGTGCTGGCCGTCGCGATCCTGCTGTTGGCCGTCGCAGCTGCTGATCTGACCGCCGTGCTGCTGTGGCAACCCACTTCACGAAGCGTGCTGCACGACGCGTTGGTGGTGCTCTGGCCGTTGCCGGCGTTGGCGGGCTTCCTCCTCGGCGTCTACGAACTGTTCCTGCATAAGCGCCTCGTCGCGGAGATCGGGCGGATCTCCGGGCCGAGCATCGTCGAACACCTGCTGCCCTCCGAGGTGCTGCGCACGTTCCTCGCGTACGTGTACGGCCCGAACGCCGCGAACGACGACGTGGTGGCAGGTGTTCTCGGCGGCGACGGCATGCGCCCGCGCGGCGACGACCTGACGATCAGCACCGGCACCACGGTCAAGCTCGAACTGCAGGGCATCGACACCAAGACGTACCACCTCATGACGACGCAGCGGTACCAGTTCCGCAACAGCGTCCCGGCCGACCGCTTCGTCATCTTCGCCACCTCCAACGCCACCCTGCGCGACACCATCAGCGCCGCCTGCCGCTACCCGCTGTTCGAGCTCTATTTCATCCCGGACTCGTCGCTGTTCCTCGACTCCGTGGACGACCTGCGCCACTCCACCCAGATCGCCATCGACTACCTCGACCACGACGGCCAGCGCCGCTCGGCCGAACCCAGCCAGATCCCGCCGGTCGAGGTGAGGTTCGACCAGTGGAGCAACTACCTGACGTTCTTCCGCGAGTCCACCGGCCCGCTCGGCAAGCTCAGCCCGCTCGACCACATGAGCGATCTGCGGATCTTCGAGTGCGACCTCAACGGCATCGCCGACGACCACGTGGTGCGCGCCATCCGCGGCCTCACCGTCTGGTCGCGCACCTTGCAGCGCACCAACGACGGCTTCTGCTACTGGCAGTCACCCTATCCGTCCTTTGTGGACACGATCAGCTTCGACGCCACCGGCCTCGCGGTCGACCAGTCCCCCAGGCACGAGTTCCGGGTCATGCCGTTCACGTTCCGGTCGGCGACGGCTTCCGCGCAGTGGCTGGAGGCGAGCGAGCTCGACGACCTGGACGTGCGGTCGTGGTTGCTGCCGGGGCACGGGGTGGCGCTGCTGTGGCGGGAAGCGACCCGCTAAGTCAGCGGCTTCAGGTACTACCCGCGTCTGCGCGTGACCGCATCCAGCGTCAGTCGGTCGGCCGCACGTAAACCGTGCCGCATCCGTTGGGCATGCGGCGGAACCAGTCGAAACCGCGCATCGGTCGCGGTGGCCGGCACCGCAGGGCGCCTGCCGAGAGGGTGAGCGTGGTGCTGCAAGCGAGCGCAAGAACTTGCGTACACTTGCGCCATGACGCAACGGAGGCTGGCCGAGGTCGCGGCCAAGGTCGGGGTCAGCGAGGCGACGGTCAGCCGGGTGCTGAACGGCAAGCCGGGCGTCTCGGACGCCACGCGCAGTGCTGTGCTCACCGCGCTTGACGTGCTGGGATACGAGAGGCCGACCCAGCTGCGGGGCGAGCGGGCCCGGCTGGTGGGGCTGGTGCTGCCCGAGTTGCAGAACCCCATCTTCCCGGCGTTCGCGGATGTCGTGGGCAACGCGCTGGCGCAAAGGGGCTTCACGCCGGTTCTCTGCACGCGCACGGCCGGCGGCGTGACGGAGGCGGAGTACCTGGAGCTGCTGCTGGAGCAGCACGTGTCGGGGATCGTGTTCGCGGGCGGGCTGTACGCCCAGAAGGACGCCAGTCACGGGCACTACCAGCAGATGATGTCGCGCAAACTCCCTGCGGTGCTGGTCAACGCTGCTATCGACGACCTGTTGTTTCCCAGGGTGTCGTGCGATGACGCGGTGGCGGTGGAGCAGGCGTACGGGCATCTGACCTCATTGGGCCACCGGCGGATCGGGGCCGTGCTCGGGCCGCCGGATCACGTGCCGAGCCTGCGGAAGCTCGAGGCCATCACCAAGTGCGGCGGGGCGGATGTCGAGCACGCCATGTTCAGCCTGGAGGGTGGGCAGGCGGCGGCTACGAAGCTCGTGCAGCGCGGGGTCACGGCGATCATCTGCGCCAGTGACCCGCTGGCGCTGGGTGCGATAAGGGCCGTCCGGCGGGCTGGGCTGGACGTGCCGAAGGACGTGTCGATCGTCGGGTATGACGATTCCGCGTTCATGACCTGCACGGATCCGCCGCTGACGACGGTCAGGCAGCCCATCGAGGCGATGGGGCGGGCCGCGGTGGAGCTGCTGGCCAACCAGATCTCCGGCAACGCGGTGGCGCCGGACGAGTTGCTGTTCGAGCCGGAGTTGGTGGTGCGGGCGTCCAGTGCGCCGGTGAGGTAACGAAGCGCAGTCGTCTTCTTGCGAGTTTTCGTCTGGATATTGCGTTCAGATGTAACGGGGACTTATGGTCGCCGTCACATCGACGCGCTCGCGAGAAGGGCGGCCCCACCATGAAGAAGTCCGCTGCCGTGCTGCTAGGCGGTGTCCTCGTTCTGAGCACCGCCGCCTGTGGGAGCGGTTCCACGACTGAGCCCGGTGGCAAGGTCACGATCAACATCAATGGTCAGCCGCCGCAGACTCAGGCGTTCGACCGCAAGGTCTTCGACGAGGACGTCGCGGAGTTCGAGAAGCAGAACCAGGACATCGACCTCGTGCCGCACGAGGGGTTCATGGACCCGAAGACGTTCAGCGCCAAGCTCGCCGGCGGACAGCTCGAGGACGTCTTCTACGTCTACTTCACCGATCCCGCGGCGCTCATCGCCAGAAAACAGGCCGCCGACCTCACCGACTACGTCAAGGACGTCCCGCACTACGGCGACCTCAAGCAGGAGCTGAAGGACGTTTTCACGGTCGACGGCAAGGTTTACGGCCTGCCCACCGCCAACTACACGATGGGCCTGCTCTACAGCCGCACCAACTTCACCAAGGCCGGCCTGAACCCGGACCAGCCGCCGAAGACCTGGGACGAGGTGCGCGCCGCCGCCAAGAAGCTCAAGGACGCCGGCGTCACGGGGTTCGCCGAGTACAGCAAGAGCAACCAGGGCGGCTGGCACTTCACCACGTGGATGAAGTCCGTCGGCGGTGACATCGCCCGCAAGGACGGCGACACCTACAAGGCCGACTTCAACAACGACAAGGGCAAGGAAGTCCTGCGCCGGCTCAAGGAGATGCGCTGGGACGACAACTCCATGGGCGAGAAGCAGCTCCTGGAGATCGGCGACGTGCAGAACATGATGGGCGCGGGTCAGCTCGGCATGTACCTCGCCGCGCCCGACAACGTCGCCGCGATCGTCAACCAGTTCAAGGGCAAGTACGACGACTACGGCCTGGCCGCGATCCCGGACCAGAAGGGCACCCTGCTCGGCGGCGAGGGGTACATGATCAACCCCAAGGCCACGCCGGACAAGATCAAGGCCGGCCTGAAGTGGATCCAGTGGAAGTACCTGAACCCGGACCGCCTCGAGGGCAACCTGCAGAAGTACAAGGACCGCGGCCAGCCCGTCGGTCTGCCGATCCCGCCGATCGCCGACATCTGGACCGGTGAGCCGCGCAAGCAGCAGGAAGACCTGAAGTCCAAGTACGCCACCATGCCGGTCAAGAACTTCCAGGCCTATGTGGACGGTTCGGAGAAGACCAAGGGCTCGCTCGAACCGCCGCAGGCGCAGCAGGTCTACGCGATTCTCGACACCGTCGTGCAGGCCGTGCTGACGAACAAGGACGCTGACCACGCGGCGTTGCTCAAGGACGCCGAGACCAAGGTCAACGCTGTTCTGGCGCAGGTGAAGTAAGTGCGGCGTCACGTCACCGCGTACGGCTTCCTGAGTGCCGCACTGGTCGTCTTCGCGGTGTTCTCCTGGTACCCCATCGTGCGCGGGGTGGTCCTGAGCTTCCAGCAGGTCAACTTCGTCACGAGCCCCGACTGGGTGGCGTGGGAGAACTTCGAGCGGCTCTTCGCGGACCCGCTGTTCGCGGTGGCGTGGCGCAACACCTTCTACTTCACGGTTCTGGCGCTGATCCTCGGATTCGGCGTCCCGTTCCTGACCGCCGTGGTGCTCAACGAACTGCGGCACGCCAAGGGTTACTTCCGGCTCCTCGTCTACCTGCCGGTGATGCTGCCACCGGTCGTCACGGCCCTGCTGTGGAAGTGGTTCTACGACCCGGGACCAGGTCTGTTCAACTCGGTCCTGCGAGGACTCGGCCTGCCGACGTCCCAATGGCTGGATTCCAGCAGCACCAGCATGGTCAGCCTCGTCCTGGTGATCACCTGGGCGAACATGGGCTCGGCGACGCTGATCTACCTGGCCGCGCTGCAGACCATCCCCGGTGAGCTGTACGAGGCCGCGGACCTGGACGGCGCGGGCATCCTCAAGAAGATCTGGCACGTCACGATCCCGCAGACCAAGTTCGTGATCCTCATGTTGTTGCTGCTGCAGGTCGTGGCCACCATGCAGATCTTCACCGAGCCGTTCGTCATGACCGGCGGCGGCCCGGAGGAGTCCACGGTCACCGTGCTGCTCCTGCTGTACCGGTACGCCTTCTACTACAACGACTTCGGCACGGCGAGCGCGCTGAGCCTGATCCTGTTCGCCGTGCTCGGCGTCTTCTCCTTCCTGTACCTCAAGATCACCAGGAAGGCGGACGCATGAGAACTCTCACCAAGGGCACCGGCACCGTCTACTGGATCGTCCTCACCGGCACGCTGGTCCTGTTCACCGCCGCGTTCCTGCTCCCGCTGGTCTGGGTGCTGCTCGGCGCGTTCAAGCCACCGGCCGAACTCGCGCAGCAGCCCCCGACGATCCTGCCGGAGACGTGGGAGCCGAGCGCGTACGCCGACGCGTGGAACTACATGGACCTCGGCCGGTTCTTCCTCAACACGTTCGTCGTCGCGATCGGCGCGTGGGCCGTGCAGATGGCCGTGATCGTGCCCGCCGCCTACGCGCTCAGCAAGCTGAGGCCGTGGGGAGGCAACGTGATCATGGGCCTGATGCTCGCCACGCTGATGCTGCCCGCGACGGCACTGCTGGTGCCGGTGTACCTCACGCTCGTCGACCTCGACCTGCTCAACAACCCGGCGGGCATCTGGCTGCCGGCAGCGGCGAACGCGCTGAACGTCTACCTGCTCAAGCGGTTCTTCGACCAGATCCCCGAGGAACTGCTGGAGGCGGCCAGGATCGACGGCGCGAACACCTGGACGACGCTGATCAGGATCGTCCTGCCGATCTCGCGGCCCATCCTCGCCGTCGTCTCGATCTTCGCGGTCGTGGCGGCCTGGAAGGACTTCATCTGGCCGCTGCTCGTGTTCCCCGATCCGGCGAAGCAGACGCTCAGCGTTGCGCTGCAACGCTTCGCTCCGGACACCCCGATCAACCTCCTGCTCGCGGGCCTCGTGCTGGCGAGCCTGCCGATGGTGGCGCTGTTCCTGGCGTTCCAGCGGCACATCCTCGCGGGGCTCACCGCGGGCGGCGTAAAAGGCTGAAAGGACACCAGATGAGTTGGTGGCGCAACGCATCCATCTACCAGGTCTACCTGCGCAGCTTCGCGGACGGCAACGGTGACGGCATCGGCGACCTGGCCGGCCTCCGCGCCAAGCTCCAGCACATCGCGAGCCTCGGGTTCGACGCGATCTGGCTCAACCCGTGGTACCCGAGCCCCTTGGCCGACGGTGGCTACGACGTGGCCGACTACCGCGACATCGAGCCCGTGTTCGGCTCGCTCGCCGATGCCGAGAAGCTCATCGCGGACGCGCACGGGCTCGGCATCAGGATCATCATCGACCTCGTCCCGAACCACAGCAGCGACCAGCACCCGTGGTTCAAGGACGGTTTGTGGGACCGCTTCCACGTCCGCGACTCCGAAGAGATCCCGAACGACTGGCAGTCGCGGTTCGGCGGGCCTGCGTGGAGCAAGCTGCCGGACGGCCGCTGGTACCTGCACCTCTACGCCGCCGAGCAGCCGGACTTCAACTGGGAGAACCAGATCGTCCACGACGAGTTCGAGGACATCCTGCGGTTCTGGCTCGACCGCGGCGTCGACGGGTTCCGCATCGACGTGGCGGACGGGCTGGTCAAGGACTTCAGCAAGCCCGACGTCGACCTGCCCTACTCCGACCAGGACGGCGTGCACGAGATCTATCGCCGGTGGCGGCAGATCGTGGACGAGTACGACGGCGACCGCATCCTCGTCGGCGAGATGTGGCTGCCGGACCCGGTCAGGTTCGCCAGGTACCTGCGCCAGGACGAGATGCACAGCGCGTTCAACTTCGACTTCCTCTGCTGCCCGTGGAACGCCCAGGAGCTGCGCAGTGTCGTCGACAGCACACTGGCCGCGCACGAACCCGTCGGCGCGCCACCGACCTGGGTGCTCTCCAACCACGACGTCACCAGGCACGTCACCCGCTACGGCCGCGAGAAGACGGGCTTCTCCTTCGCGGACAGGCAACACGGCGCCCCGACCGACTTCGAACTGGGCACCCGCCGGGCCCGTGCGGCGATCATGCTCACGGCCGCGCTGCCCGGCGGCGTGTACGTCTACCAGGGCGAGGAACTGGGCCTCTGGGAGGTCGAGGACCTGCCGGACGAGCTGCGCGAGGACCCGGTGTGGCACCGCTCCGGCTTCACCGACCGGGGCCGCGACGGGTGCCGCGTGCCACTCCCCTGGTCCGCGGACGACGGCCCGAGCTGGTTGCCGCAGCCCGAAAGCTGGCAGCAGTTCTCGGTCGCGGCCCAGTCGGACGACCCGGACTCGATGCTCGCCCTGTACCGCGAGGTGTTCGCACAACGCCGGGCGATTGACGGCGACCTGGAATGGCTCGATCTCGGCGAGAACGTGCTGGCGTTCCGGCGCGGCGACCACACGTGCGTGGTCAACCTGTCCGACGAGCCGATCGACCTGCCGGGGGTGCCAACGTTGTCAAGCATCCCGCTGGAGGACGGCAAACTGCCGAGGGACGCGGCCGCCTGGCTGAGCCGGACCTGAGCGTGAACTGAGCTGGACCGACCGAGGGGTCGAGGGCGGTTGTGGTCGAACGTTCGACCACAACCGCTCTCGCGTTTCTGCCCAACTGGGGGCGATACGGGCAGATCGCCACCCGGTTTCGGGCGCGCCCGGTCTCGGCGACCTGCGTGAACATGCCGTTACACACGGCGAACCGGGCGAATATCGGGCAGGATCTTCTTCAGTTGTGGTGCCGACCACAGTGTTTCCAGGGTGTTTCATCTATGCACGGCCCGAACGGGCAACCCGAGAGCCGAGTGGGCAGGTGACATGCGAGCCGAGGAACGCAAGCGGCGCATCCTGGCCAGGGCCCGCGCCGACGGCCGCGTCGACGTGGTGGAGATGGCGCAGGAACTCCGCGTCGCGCCCGAAACGGTCCGGCGTGACCTGCGCGTGCTCGACGAACACGGCCTGGTCCGCCGGACGCACGGTGGCGGTGTCCCGGTCGAGAGCGCCGGCTTCGAGACAGGACTCCGGTTCCGCGCCGGATCGCACGTGCCGGAGAAGCGGCGGATCGCGAAGGCCGCCGCCGAACGGATCGACGACGCCGAGACCGTCTTCATCGACGAGGGTTACACGCCACAACTCGTCGCGGAGGCCTTGCCCACGACCAACCCGCTCACGATCATCACCGCGTCGCTGCCGACCGCGGCGGCGATGTCCGAACACCCGTCGTGCACCGTCCTGCTGCTGGGCGGTCGCGTCCGGGGCCACACACTGGCCACGGTGGACCACTGGACCACCAGGATGCTGGGCGAGATGGTCATCGACCTCGCCTACATCGGCGCCAACGGCATCTCCCGCGAGCACGGCCTGACGACGCCCGATCCGGCGGTCGGCGCGGTGAAGGCCAAGGCGCTCGGCGCGTCCCGGCGGAAGATCTTCGTCGGCACGCACACGAAGTTCGGCGTCTCGAGCTTCCACCGGTTCGCCGAGGTCTCCGATCTGGAGGCGATCGTCACCGATTCCGGCCTCTCCGCACACGAGGCCCACCGCTACACCCTTCTGGGCCCCAAGGTCATCAGAGCCTGAAGGCGTCTGCAAGTACTACCAACTCGGAGTTGGCGGTACTTGCAGACGCCAGCAAACCCCACCTTTGGGCGCCATCCCCCCTCTTTGACGCGCCCGAAAACCCTTTGAAAGGAACCGACGATGTCGTCGATTCGCACACCACTCCTCCGCACATTCGGGGCCGCCACCGCCGTGTTGCTGCTCGCGTCCGCTTGCTCGGGTGCCGGCGGCGGGGGTGGTGGCGCCGACTCGGTGAACGTCCTGATGGTCAACAACCCGCAGATGCAGGACCTGCAGAAGCTGACCGCGGACAACTTCACCAAGGACACCGGCATCAAGGTGAACTTCACCGTGCTGCCCGAGAACGACGTCCGCGACAAGATCAGCCAGGACTTCTCCAGCCAGGCCGGGCAGTACGACGTGGCGACGATCTCCAACTACGAGACGCCGATGTACGCCAAGAACGGCTGGCTCGCGCCGATGGACGACTTCGTGTCCAAGGACAGCGCGTTCGACCAGGCCGACATCCTGGAGCCGATCCGGCAGTCGCTGACCGCCGCGGACGGCAAGGTGTACGCGCAGCCGTTCTACGGCGAGTCGTCGTTCCTCATGTACCGCAAGGACATCTTCGAGGCCAAGGGCGTCACGCTGCCGGAGAAGCCGACCTGGCAGCAGGTCGCGGAGGCCGCCGCGAAGGTCGCCACGCCGGAGGTCCGCGGCATCTGCCTGCGCGGCCAGCCGGGCTGGGGCCAGGTCATGGCGCCGCTGACGACCGTCGTGAACACCTTCGGCGGCACGTGGTTCACCAAGGACTGGCAGGCGCAGGTCAACGCGCCGGAGTTCAAGGAGGCCACCAAGTTCTACGTCGACCTGGTGCGCAACTACGGTGAGGCGGGCGCTCCGCAGGCCGGGTTCGCCGAGTGCCTCAACAACATGACGCAGGGCAAGGTCGCGATGTGGTACGACGCCACGGTCGCCGCCGGTCTGCTGGAAGCCAACGACTCCCCGATCAAGGGCAAGCTCGGCTTCACCCAGGCACCCGTCGTGAAGACCGACAGCTCCGGCTGGCTCTACACCTGGGCGTTCGGCATCCAGAAGGCGTCGAAGAAGCAGGACGCGGCCTGGAAGTTCATCTCGTGGGCGTCCGGCAAGGGCTACGAAGAGCTGGTGGGCAAGAACCTCGGCTGGTCGAAGCTCCCGGACGGCAAGCGTTCCTCGACCTACCAGCGCGCCGAGTACAAGCAGTCCTCCGGTTCGTTCTCCGCGCAGGCAGAGGCCGCCATCAAGGGCGCGAAGCCGTTGAACCCCGGTGTGCAGGAACGTCCGGCGCCCGGTATCCAGTTCGTCGGCATCCCCGAGTTCACCGACCTCGGCACGCAGGTGTCGCAGCAGATCAGCTCGGCGATCGCGGGTGCGACGTCGGTGGACGACGCGCTGAACAACGGCCAGGGGCTCGCGGAGAAGGTCGCAGCCAAGTACAAGGGGCAGTGACATGGCGGTCATCACCCGGGAGCGGTCGGTCGTCGACCGGCCGCCTCCCGTCCCCCGCAAGAAGTATCCGAAGTGGGCGCGGCGGGCGCCGTTGCTGCCCGCCCTCATCTTCCTGATCATCGTCACCCAGCTGCCGTTCGTGGCGACGCTGGTCATCTCGTTCATGAAGTGGAACTCGCTCGACCCCACCAACCGCGGGTTCGCCGGGTTCGACAACTACATCAACGTGTTCACCGATCCCGACCTGCGATCGTCCATTGTGAACACGATCGTGCTGACCGCGTCCGTGGTGCTGATCAGCCTCGTCCTCGGGCTCGGGCTGGCGTTGCTGCTGGACAAGAAGTTCCGGGGCCGCGGGTTCGTGCGCACCATGCTGATCGCGCCGTTCCTCGTGGTTCCGGTGGCGGCGGCGCTGATCTGGAAGCACGTGCTCTACAACCCGGAGTACGGCCTGTTCAACGGCATCCTGAACTGGCTGGGCTTCGACGCCCAGCCGGACTGGATCAGCACCATGCCGATGAGCGCCGTGGTGCTGTCGCTGGTGTGGCAGTGGACGCCGTTCATGATGCTGATCCTGCTGGCGGGGTTGCAGAGCAAGCCGATCGAACCCGTCGAGGCGGCCACGATCGACGGCGCCTCGTCGTTCCAGATCTTCCGGTACCTGACGTTCCCGCACCTGCGGCAGTACCTGGAGCTCGGCGGATTGCTCGGCTCGATCTACATCGTGCAGAACTTCGACGCGGTCTTCACGATCACGTCCGGCGGTCTGGGCACGGCGAACCTGCCGTACATGATCTACCAGACCTTCTACCAGGCCCACGAGTACGGCGAGGCCTCCGCGGCCGGCGTGATCGTGGTCGCCGGGTCGATCGCCATCGCGACGTTCGCGCTGCGCGTGGTGTCCTCGTTGTTCAAGGAGGAGACGCGATGAGCCGGATCTGGGGTGTGCTCGCCTGGTTCGCCGGCATCGTGTTCTTCGCGCCGGTGGCCTGGATGTTCCTGACCTCGCTGCACAGCGAGACGGACGCGGCCACCAACCCGCCGTCCATCGCGGCGCCGCTGACGTTCGACGGGTACGCGGAGTTCTTCAACTCCGGCGCGTGGCCGCCGTTGATCAACTCGTTCAGCGCCTCGATCGGGTCGACGATCATCGTGCTGCTGCTGGCGATCCCGGCCGCGTACGCGTTGTCGATCAAGCCGGTCGAGAAGTGGACCGACGTCCTGTTCTTCTTCCTGTCCACCAAGATGATGCCGGTCGTCGCGGCGCTGCTGCCGATCTACCTGATCGCGCAGTTCGCCGGGATGCTCGACAACATCTCGTTCCTCACGCTGCTGTACTGCTCGATGAACCTGCCGATCGCGGTGTGGCTCATGCGGTCGTTCCTCTCCGAGGTCCCCAAGGAGATCCTCGAAGCGGCCTCGATCGACGGCGCCGGGCTGATCACGATCCTGCGCCGGGTGGTGGCGCCCATCGCGATGCCCGGCATCGCGGCGACGGCGTTGATCTGCTTCATCTTCAGCTGGAACGAGCTGCTCTTCGCACGGGTGCTGACCGGTGTCGTCGCCGGAACCGCTCCCGTGTACCTGACCGGGTTCGTCACGTCGCAGGGCCTCTTCCTGGCCAAGGTCTGCGCCGCGGCGGTCGTGGTTTCTCTGCCGGTGCTGATCGCCGGGTTCGCCGCTCAGGACAAGCTCGTCCAGGGCCTTTCGTTGGGAGCAGTCAAGTGAAAGCAGCAGTGATCACCGGCGTCGGGTCCGTCGAAGTGACCACTGTGGACGATCCTGAGTGCGGTCCGCGCCAGGTGGTCGTCGACGTGGCGGCCTGCGGGTTGTGCGGGACGGACCTGCACATCCTGCAGGGCGAGTTCGCGCCGACGCTGCCGGTCGTGCCGGGTCACGAGTTCGCCGGCACGATCGTCGAGATCGGCTCCCAGGTCAACGAGTTGAAGGTCGGCGACCGTGTGGCCGTCGACCCGTCGCTCTACTGCTACGAGTGCCGGATGTGCCGTGCGGGCAAGAACAACCTGTGCGAGCGCTGGGCCGCGATCGGCGTCACGACGGCCGGTGGTGCCGCCGAGTACGCGGTGGCACCGGTCGCGAACTGCGTGAAGCTGCCCGACCACGTGCGGACCGAGGACGCGGCGTTGATCGAACCGCTGTCATGCGCGGTGCGCGGGTACGACGTGCTGCGGTCGCAGATGGCGTCGCGGGTGCTGATCTACGGCTCGGGCACGATGGGCCTGATGATGCTGCAGCTCGGCAAGCTGACCGGCGCGTCGTCGATCGAGGTCGTGGACCTGAACCCGGACCGCCTGGAAACAGCGGTCAAGCTGGGCGTCTCCGCGGTCGCGGGGTCGGCGGACGAGCTGGACCGGCCGCAGGGCTGGGACGTCGTCATCGACGCCACCGGCAACGAGAAGGCCATCCAGGACGGCCTGGGCCGGGTCGCCAAGGGCGGCACGTTCCTCCAGTTCGGCGTCTCCGACTACTCGGCGCGCGTGACCATCGAGCCGTACAAGATCTACAACCAGGAGATCACCATCACCGGCTCGATGGCGGTGCTGCACTCGTTCGAACGGGCGGCGGATCTCTTCGCGACCGGAGTACTCGACCCCGAGATCTTCATCAGTGACAGGGTGCCGCTGAGCGACTACGCGGGGGCGTTGGACCAGTTCAAGGCCGGTAAGGGACGCAAGATCCAGGTCCTGCCGTGAGCTAGTCCGGCAATTGGGCGAAACGATCGTGGGCACTCGTGTATCCAGACGAGTGCCCACGACTCCTTCCAGACATGTCGAAGTCCGGGCAGAAAGTGGTACCGCCGTACTTTTCGCACATGTCCGACGAAGAGCTCCTGTCGTGGTACGCGGAGCTTCAGGCGCGGGCGATGAACCCGCAGTCTGGGGACGTCGATTTCGATCACGTCCACAAGGCTGCCGAGCCGGTGTCCGTTGAGGAGTTGCGTCATCGGATCATGACCTTCCAGGGTTGGCCGGGTGGCCTCTCCACGCTCGATGCCGGTTCGCCGTTTCACAACCTGTGGCACTGGCTCAGCGACTGACTCGGCGCGAGGTCAGCCTCGCCCGAGTCATTGGCGCGCTGGTGGCCGCTTGTGTGCTCTACGCCGTCGTGCACACAGCGGTCACCGGCGCTGTCTCACATCCGCGGAACTGGCTGGTCGCGTTCGCCTGCACCCTGCTCGGGGTGCGGGTGATCGGTCATGTCCGCAGGTCGGCCGTCGGGTGGTTGCTGCTGGCCATGGGCGTGTTCGGCGCGGTGGCCGTCGCGGTCGCCGGCCAGCCGGTCACGCACCCCGCCCGTTGGGTCGAGGCGTGGGTCTGGTGGCCCACCTACGCGCTGTTGCCTGCCGTGGCACTGGTTTTCCCCAACGGCAAACCGTTGAGCAACCGCTGGTGGATCGCCATCGGTGCGTCGTTGTTCAGCGCTCTCGCGGGCACCGTTGGGATCGCTTGGGCGTCGTGGGGCAATCCCGCTGACTTCTGGCAGATGCCCGGCGGTGGATTCGCCAAGACGATCACGCTGGTCGCTGTGCTGGCGGCTCTCGTCTCGGTGATCGCGGCGGTGGTGTCGTTGTTCATCCGGTGGCGACGGGCTGAAGGTGATGAGCGCCGTCTGCTCGTGTGGGCTGTCGCGCTGTTGGCGTTGGCTTTCGTGGCGACCGTTGTGGAGACGACGGACGGACACGTCGCGTGGGTCGTTGGTGTGCTTGCGTTTCCGGCTGCTGCTGTCATCGCCATCGTGCGGTACGGGTTGTACGACATCAGCCTGCTGATTCACCGGTCGTTGCTCTACGGCTCACTCACTGTCGTGCTGCTGCTGGTCTACCTGGGCGTGATGGTCGGGGCGGGCTCGCTGCTCACGAACGACACCGAGGTGATCGGCGTGGTCGCGGCGGGGCTGGTGTTCGCGCCGATTCGCAGCTGGTTGCAGCGCAAGCTCGACCGGTGGCTGTTCGGAGAGCGCAACGATCCTCATGCGGCGCTGTCGACGTTGAGCGAGAGGCTCGAACGGTCGCAGGACGTGCTGCCGACCGTCGCGCAGACCGTGGCCGAGTCGTTGAAGCTGCCGTACGTGGCGATTCGCGGTGGGTCGGTGCTGGCCGAGCACGGGCGTAGTCGTGGGTGGCCGCAGTTGCGCTTTCCCATGACCTATCGCGGTTCTCTGGTGGGCGACCTCGTCGTTGAGCCGCGTGCGCCTGACGAACGGTTGAGCGACCAAGAGCTGAGTCTGCTCGTTGACCTCGCACGCTCCACCGCACCTGCCGCGCAGTCCATCAAGCTGACCGCCGATCTGCAGCTCGCGCGCGAACGGCTCGTGCGTGCGCGCGAAGAAGAACGGCTGCGACTCCGGCGAGACCTGCACGACGGCGTCGGACCTGCGTTGGTCGGGATTCGGTTGCAGCTCAGGGCTTTGCGCCGGTCGCTGGGCGACGTGCTCGATCCTGTTCTGGGTGACGTGGACTCGACCGCGGGCGAGGTGCGCAGGCTCGTGGACGGGTTGCGACCGCCGATCCTCGACCAGGGTCTGGCGCTGGCCGTGCGAGATGAAGCCGCGCGGTTCAACGGTGACCTGCGCGTTCAGGTCGAGGCGGAGGAGATCGACGGACTGTCCGCCGCCGTCGAGGTCGCGGCCTACCGGATCGTCGCGGAGGCGTTGACCAACACCGCCCGCCACTCCGGCGCCTCTACGTGCGTGATCAGCGTTCGGGCCGATGGCGACCTGGTCGTGGAGATCGTCGACGACGGCCGCGGCGTGGCGGCGGACGCGAAGCCCGGTGTCGGCCTCGACTCGATGCGGGAACGCTGCGCGGAGCTGGGTGGATCGTGCACAGTGGGACCTGCGCAACCACACGGGACACGGGTGGTGGCGCGGATACCTCTGGAGGCCCAGTAGGTGGAGGCACAGTGACGCGCGTGGTGATCGCCGACGACCACCCGGTGTTCCGGCGCGGGCTGAAGGCGCTGCTGGACGGCGAGGACGGCCTGGAGGTCGTCGGCGACGCCGCGGACGGCCAGGAAGCCGTCTCCGTCGTCCTCGACCTCGAACCGGACGTCGTCGTGATGGACCTGCACATGCCCGTCCTGGGCGGCGTCGAGGCCGCGAAGCAGATCCTGGCGGCGTTGCCGACGTTGGGCGTCCTGGTCCTGACGATGCACGAGGACGACGAACTCGTGTTCGCCGCGATGAAGGCCGGCGCACGCGGCTACCTGGTCAAGACGACCGACGACGACGAGATCGTGCGCGCCGTACAGGCGATAGGCGCCGGCGAGGCGATCTTCAGCGCCACCATCGCGCAACGGATGATGGGCTACTTCACCGCCATCTCGTCGTCCAAGGCCGTGCTGTTCCCGCAGCTCACCGACCGCGAACGGGACGTGCTGGAGCTGATGGCGTCCGGCCTCGACAACACCTCGATCGCGCACAAACTGAGCCTGTCCAGCAAGACCGTCCGCAACCGCGTGTCCGAGATCTTCACCAAGCTCCAGGTGGCCGACCGCGCGCAAGCGATCGTGCGCGCCCGTGAAGCGGGGCTGGGAAGTCCCGGCCAACTCGGGACAACGGTCACCTGACGACGGGACTTCTCCCCCGATTGGATCGGCGCATCCGCCGAAGGGGGCCCAATGGACATCACCTGGGACGTCGCACACGCGCGGCTCAGCCACGAACGAATGCTGCACATCACTCAGGCGCTCATCTCGATGCGACCGGAGACCGTCACACTGGGCGGAGGAGAGCCTCTCAGCGTGCCGGGCCTGTTCGAGATCGTCGAGCAGTTCCGCGCCGCCGACATCGACGTGGTACTCCGCACGTCCGGCAAGTCACTGCACCCGTCAATGGTGCGCACCCTGCTGGTCTGCTGCGCACGCATCGAGGTGTGCGCCATGGCGTTCACCCACGCCATGCACGCACTGCACCTGCTGGATATCGGCGCCGCCAAACTCGACCAGCACGCCGTGTTCGGCCTCGACGCCACCGGCATCCGGCGCGGCTTCGACCGGCTCGAGGAGTTCTGCGCCACCACCGCGTTCGAGCTGCCGCGCCTCGGCTTCATCGCGTTCAGCGAGACGCTCGGCGCCGACCACGCTCAGTACCTGCAGTCGCTCGCGCCGCAGAGCGTGCGGGTGACCGTGGAGACCGCGAACACCTCGGTGGTCAGAGCGAGTTGATCAGGGCGCGCCAGGCAGGGGTGGAGAACGCGAGAACGTCACCACTCGCGTTCTTCGTGTCTTAGAGGCCGTTGATGTACTCCAACAGCTTGTGCCGCGACTGCTCTTCATCCAGGGCGACGGCATCCAGTCGCTGAAAGTGCCTCTTCGTCCGTGCGATCGCAACGGTGTCCTGCGCCCACAGCTGGAGCATGTCGGATTCGGTGTACACCACCGGCGCGGCTTTGCCGAACTCGAACAACGCCAACGAGGAGCGGAACGTGCTGATC
This sequence comes from Lentzea sp. NPDC054927, assembly GCF_053610285.1. Taxonomy (NCBI): domain Bacteria; kingdom Bacillati; phylum Actinomycetota; class Actinomycetes; order Pseudonocardiales; family Pseudonocardiaceae; genus Lentzea; species Lentzea sp. NPDC054927. The sequence continues at coordinate 197,190 of NZ_JBSGXZ010000005.1, read as the reverse complement.
TCCGCAGGCACGATCCGGAAGGTGTGCGTGCGGTGGAGAAGCCGCAGGTACTGCTCCTTCATGAGCTGGGCATCACCCAAGCGCGTTCGCAGGACGAGTTCGTGCACGTAGAACACGCACTCCGGGCGGTTCGGCCGCCTCATGATCGTCTGCCGTTCCATGCGCGCCTGAACGTGCCTCTCGATGTCGTCCGGCGCTTCGATGTGGGAGTCGATGAACAGCTCCCGTGCGTAACCCTCTGTCTGCAGGAGGCCGTGGACGTTCACGATCTCGAAGGAGAAGATCTTCTCTGCCATCGCTTCCGCCATCGCGAGTGTGCGCAGGTTGTCGATCCGCGGCGCGAAGTAGAGGTCGAAGGCGTTGTAGTAGCGGTCGCGGAACTCCTCGTAGTAGTGCAGGTCTTTGCCGCAGGTCGCCATGAACTGCACCAGATCGACCTCGGTGGCGCGCACCTTGCCGTGCTCGATGTTCGACACCTTGCTCGGATCCCAGCCGAGGTGGATCGCCATCGCACGGCCAGTGAACGAGGTGCACGACTCCCGCAACTGGCGCAGCTCGTCCCCGAGATACCGGCTGTAGGGGGTGGAAATGATCGCGGTCATACCCTTCGACGCTAGGGCTTGGAGGAAGTCCATGCATCGACTCGTCCGGGTGAAAACGGGCTAGAAAATGCCCCCGCGAGCTGCGAAAACTTCCCCAACAGGCTGCAACGCGCCGATAGCGAGCCGCAGCAGCACGCGTGCCTTACGAGGACACAGCCACCCGGCCATGACCGCACCGCGCTCGAGCAGATCCGACTCGGACCCGGTGAACCCGTAGGTGTTGCGGAACGTCGTACCCGCGCCCGTTCGCGTCGCCACCACCACCGGGAACCGCGCCCGCGAGATCGCCTCCGCCATGCCGGCCGACACGTGCCCGACGCCCGTTGCCGCGACGACGACTCCCTTGACGTTGAGCCAGTCGAGGATCGAGCCGTCATCGTCCAAAGTGGCCTCAATGAGCGGAACCGCCGGCGCGTCCAACGGCCGTGGCAACGCGGGAAGCTGGTGCGCGGGGTGGAAGTACTGCGGTGCGCCCTCGATGACGAGCCCCAGCGGGCCGGGGAACGACTCGAAGGCGTTCAGGAGGCTGCTGTGCGTCTTGCGAACCCAGCGGGAGGCGTGGATCTCGTCGTTCAACACGAGCAGTGCGCCGCGGCCGCAGGAGTTCGGGGCGGCGGCGACGGCGACAGCGGCGGCGAGGTTGGCCGGGCCGTCGGCGCCGGGGAGGCCGGGGTGCCGCATCGCGCCGGTGACGACGACGGGTTCCTCGTGCGGCCACAGGCAGTCGAAGAAGTACGCGGTCTCCTCGAGGGTGTCGGTGCCCTGGATGATCACGACGCCGGCGGCGCCCTCGGAGACCTGTTTGTCGGCCCAGTCGAAGGCTTCCAGCAGCGTGGTGAACGTGAGCGAGGCGCCGGGGATGGTCGCCAGGGTGGCGATCTCACCTACTTCGAGGCCCTGGACGAGGTCTTTCGCGCCCAGGGTCGGTGACACCGCTCCGGAACCGGTCATCGTGATCGTTCCGCCGAGCGATGCCACCGCCACCTGTGAGCTCATGGGCTCACTCTAGGACTGCCATGTGCGCGACGAGTGCTTCCTGGTGGGTCCTCAACGCGACGAGCAGCGCGTCGCGGTCGCCGTCGCACAGTGCGGTGACCACGGGCTCGTGCAGGGCGATCTGCTTCTCGAACTCGGCGCCCTGGAGCCAGTGCGGCAGTTCGCCAGCCGCTATCCACCGTTCGTACGCCTTGTTGACCACGGCCCCGTGCGCGCTCTGGAAGAGGCTTGTCAGGTACCGGTTCCCGGCCAGCCTGACGAGTTCGACGTGGAAGTTGGTGTCGGCGGCGATCCACTCCGGCGCACTGCTGCGAGCACTCCGCAGCCGTTCCAGCGCGGCTTCCAACGCGGTCGTGTCGACGGACGTCATGCACAGGATGTCGCTGGTCGCACCCTGTTCGAGCAGGTAGCGCAGCCGGATCAGCTCGTCCACCGAGTCCGGCTCCAGCATGATCCTCATCTGGAAGCTCTCGGTGACCACCGCGTCCGGCCTGCGCAGCACGAAAGCCCCTGCGCCCGGCCGGATGTCGATCAGGCCCTGGACGGCGAGACCGCGCAGCGCCTGGCTCACCGTGGGACGTGAGCTGCCGACCAGCTCGGCGAGCCGCCGTTCGCTGGGCAGGCGAGCACCTTCGGCGAGGTCGTTGTCGACGATGTAGTCGCGGACCTGCGCGGCCACCCGGTCGGCGATCCTGCTGACCGGCTCGATCTGGAACGCACGCGCCAAATCCTGCGAGTCCCCCACGACACCACCCTCATCCAGCCAAACTGGCCAATTGGCCTGACCAAAATCGTAGCGCATCTTGACAGTGTTCGAGTGATTGGCGCTAAATTGGCTATGCCACCTGACCAATTTGGAGGAAACACGATGAGCACCACCGACGAACCGGAGAACCTGTCGCGGCGCGGCCTGTTGCGCAGAGCGACTCTCGGCGGCGCCGCGCTCGCGACCACGTCTCTGCTGCCGTCCGGCCTGGCCGTCGCGAGCAGTGAGGTGCGGCAGGTTCCGGGCATCACCACCGTCATCGACACCTCGCACGCCACCCACGACGTGGCCGTGCGGTTCAGTGAGTACTTCCGCACCAAGAGCGCCAAGAACGTCGAAGGCCTGATGACGTTCTTCGCCAAGCAGCCGATGAACTACATCGACGCGATCCTGGGCTGGCCGTTCTACAGCTGGCAGGAGCTGCACGACCTGTTCGCCAAGTACATGCCGGAGTGGCCGAAGGACGGGACGTCCTCGCCCGTCCGGATCCTCGGCGACTCGACCAGTGCGGTCGTGTTCTTCACCAACAGCGTCAACCTGTTCGGGCCGTCGGAGATGCGCGCCGCCGGCGTGGTGAACTTCAACCGCGAAGGCAGGATCACCCGCTGGGTCGACTACTGGGACGGCCGCCACTTCGGCACCGACAACCTGAACAGGTCCCGCCTGCCCGCGGACCAGTTTCCCGAGGACTTCAAGGAATCCACGGTCGGCGAGACCGCGTCGAGCACGATCCGGCGCGTGGCCGGCAGGCTGAACACCGCGCTGCGCAACGGTGACGGACCCGCGGCGGCCGCGTTGTTCGCGAGCGACGCCGTGTTCGAGGACGTGACCGCTCATCTGCAGATCGTCGGGCCACGCAGCATCGGCGCCTACGTCACCAGCGCCGCCGGAGTCCTGCCCTACCTCGGCAACGACGTCGCCGTGCGGCACGTCGTGGGCAGCTCCGCCGGCGGCGGTTACGAATGGACCGCCGCCGGCAAGGCTGTTCCTCGTGGCCTCAACGCCCTGGAGCTCGACAGCCACGGCAAGATCACTCGCCTCACCGCCGTGTGGGACGGGACGCTGGTCACCGACCAGAGCCTGATCTCACTGGCGCAGAAGGCGATCGAGCACTGATCACTGACGCCAGTAGGTGATGTTGCGGAAACGGGCCTCCGCGCGGCCGCTGCCGTGGTGGTAGACGCCGTTCTTGAAGTGGCGGGTGGCCTTGCCGCGGTCGGACACCGTCGCCTTCAGCACTCCGTTGGCGTAGACCTTGATCTTGCCGGTACCGCCGGCGACGGCGGAGTGCTCGACACGGATGCGGACCCAGGTGTTGTAGATGTTCTGGGCGATGACCGTGCTCGTGTAGTACCGGAGCGTGCCGCCGTTGGCGTTGGTGGCGTTGAGCATGAAGTCGGTGGCCGGTGTGCCCGGGTCGCCGCCGCGCACGCGCAGGATCTGCATGACGGTGGGGCCGTTGACGCCGCTGGGAACGAAGATCTCGCCCTGCCAGGCGTGCTGGCCGCTGGTGTACTCCTGTTCCCAGCGCATTTCGGTGCGCGGGTCGGTGCTGCTGCCTTCACTCATTGGCTCGTCGGTGTCGTAGACCCACATCGAGTGAACGCCGCCTTCGAACTTGTAGCGGGCGCTTTGCGGGAGGTTCCACGGCTTCTGGATCTTGTAGGTGAACGGCGTCTGCGTCCAGGCCGGTGCCGCGTGGGCGGGCGTCGCGAGCAGGGCGACGGCGGGCAGGGCGAACAGGGAACGACGGGGCAGGGTCACTGGGGCCTCCGGCCTCGGTTAGTGGTCTGGACCAGAATCACCACACCGAGGCCGGGCACCGCAACGCTTGGACTACACCGAAATTCCGATCACTGGCGCCAGTAGGTGATGTTGCGGAAACGGGCCTCCGCGCGGCCGCTGCCGTGGTGGTAGACGCCGTTCTTGAAGTACCGCGTCGCCGGGCCTTCGTCGGCGTGCGTCAGTTTCAGCGCACCGTTGTAATAGACCTTCACGGTGCCTCGGCCGCCCGCGACCGCGGTGTGTTCGACGCGGATCTTGAACCACTTGTTGTAGATGCCGGTCGCGATGACCTGGTTGCTGTCCTTGCGCAGGCTGCCGCCGTTGACGTTGGCGACGTTGAGCATCACGTCGGTGGCGCGGGTGCCGTCCGGGCGGCTGCCGCGCAGGATCTGCACGACGGTCGGACCGCTGACGCCGGCAGGGATGTAGATCTCGCCCTCCCAGGCGCGCTGGCCGCTGGAGTACTCCTGGTTGAAGCGCATCTCGGTGCGCGGATCCGTTGGGCTGCCTTGGGTGTGGGGCTGGTCGTAGTCGTAGACCCACATCGTGTGCACGCCGCCGGAGAACGTGTACCTGGAGCTCAGCGCCAGGTTGTACGGCTTCTGCATCGTGTAGGTGTAGGGCGCCGAGGTCCATTGCGCGGACGGCGGCTGAGCGAGGGCCTGAGCCGCCGGGGCCACGAGCAGGGGCGCGGTCAGCGCGAGGGCGAGCATGGAGCGTCGTGTGTGGAGAGCAGGGGTTTCCACGTTGAATCCCTCCGACCTTCGATAAGTGGTCTGTACCACTGTGAGGTCAGAAGACGGAGGGAATCAATACTTCGTTCAGTTTCCGGAACAATGTTCAGATAGCTGAACTTTTCACATTCCTGAACGCAGCTCGTCGAAGGTCGGGAACTTCGTCGCGATGTCGCTGCCGGTGAAGTTTCCGATCCAGCCGTCGTCGTCGTGGAAGAACCTGATCGACACGTAGTCCGGGGTCGTGCCCATGTCGAACCAGTGCGTCGTGTTCGCCGGAACGCTCAGCAGGTCGCCCGCCGTGCAGAACACGCCGTAGACCTTGTCGCCGATGTGCAGGTAGAAAACCCCTGCGCCACGGGCGAAGTAGCGGTCCTCGTCGTCGTCGTGGGTGTGCTCGGCGAGGAACTTGTTGCGGAACTCGACGGCCTTCGCGCGGTACTCGTCGGTGTCCGCCGGGGTCATCTCCATCGCGTCGACGTAGGTGTAACCCTCCGTCTCACTGACGCGGGCGACGTCCTTTTCGTAGATCTGCAAGGCGTTCTCGGCCGTGACACCGTCCACAACGGACCACCGGTGGAACCGCACGCCGTGCTCCTTGAGCGCGGTGGCGATCTCCTCGGCGTCAGTGGTGCGCAGGACGGTCTTCTCGGGGCCGGAGTCCGGCCACACCGTCAGCAGCGTCATGAGTGCCTCCCCGTAAAGATGTCTCGCGTCTCCACCTTGAAGCGCAGCAACCACTCCAGGCATTCCAGGCGGTGCCGGGCCTGGACGAGGTCGTCGCCCCACACGTACACGCCGTGCCGTGCGACGAGCAGCGCCGGAACCTTCGGGTCGAAGCCCTTTTCGAAGGCGTTGCCCAGTTCGAGCATGTCCTGCGAGTTCTTCACGACCGGGATCACGACTTCTTCGTGGTCGTACCGGCCGAATCCCTTGAGCATTTCGAGGTCTTTGAGCACGACGCCGTCCGGCCAGTGCTCGGCCGCGACGACCGGTGCCAGCGCGTGGACGTGCACGACCGCGCCCGCCCCTGCGACTCGCGCGATCCTGGCGTGCAGACCGGCTTCGGCGGACGGGATCTTCGGCGAGTCGACAGCGTTGCCGTCGACGTCGATGATCACGCTGTCCTCAGCGGTGATCTCGCCCTTGTCGACGCCGCTGACCGTGACCGCGAGCCGCAGCGGATCACGTTGCAGGACAACGGAAAGGTTGCCGCTCGTGCCGCGCATCCAGCCCATCTGGGCGTAGCGCGCGCACTCGCGGGCGAGCTCTGCCGTCACGAGAGTTCCCAGACCGTCGGGTGGGGCGTGAAGTCGGCGTTGCCGTACGGCTCACCGGCGCGCGCGACGCCGACCGTCTTCCAGCCCGCCTCCTGCGCGGCGTGCAGCTCGGCCGGAACGTCGCTGTAGAAGGTGATGTCGTCGGACCGCAGCGTTTCCGCGATCTTGTGGTACGACGCGGCTTCACGCTTCGGCCCGGCGTTCACGGTGTCGAAGTGGTGCTCCAGCAACGGGGTCAGGTCGCCGTCGGTGGTGTGCCGGAAGAACGCGATCTGGCCGGCCACAGAGCCGGAGCTGAAGATCGCGAGCTTCACGCCGTCGTCGTGCCACTTGCGCAGGGCGGGGACGACGTCCGGGAAGAACTCCGCGACGAGGTCGCCCTGCGCGTAGCCCTGCTGCCAGATGAGGCCCTGCAACGTCTTGAGGGGCGTGACCTTCTGGTCGGCGTCCATCCAGTCGTGCAGCGCTTTGACAACGTCGTCGTGGCCGCTGAGTTCCTTGATCTGCTTCACCGCGTCGGCGACCACCGGGTCGTCACCGTGCTGCTCGATCCACGGCCCGAGCCGCGGGCGGGCGTAGTCGTAGAGGACGACCAGCACCTGGTCCGTCGCGCTCAGCGTGCCCTCGATGTCGAGCACGACCCACTTGCTCACCGCTGTTCTCCCTCGTAGTACTTGTCCAGCTCCCCGGCGCCGTAGACACCCCGGTCGGTCACCACGTCCGTCACGAACCGCGGCGGCGTCACGTCGAACGCCGGGTACAGCCCTTTCACCCTCGGCGTGGCACTGGGCCTGCCGAGCACGTGCAGCACTTCCGCGCCGTCGCGGTACTCGATCTCCACGTGTTGCGTCGTGGGCGCCTGCAGATCGGGTGCCTGCACCTGGGCGTGGAACGGTACGCCGAACGCATGAGCGGCCACGGCCAGCCCCAGTGTGCCGACCTTGTTGACGACGTGCCCGTCCATGGTGACCCTGTCGGCCGCCGTGACCAATGCGTCGATCTCACCGCTTTGCAGAACCGCGGCGCCCATGCCGTCCGTGATGAGCGTGGTGTCGACGCCCATCTCGATCAACGTTTCCGCGGTGAGCCGGGCTCCTTGCAGGTAGGGCCGGGTTTCCGTGCAGAAGAACCGCAGGGTCTTGTTCTGGGCCTGGGCTGCTCTGACCGTTTCGGTCAGGTAGAGGTCGGCCCAGCAGTGGGTCATCACCGTGGCGTTGTCGTGCAACAGGTTCGCGGTGTGCTCGCCCAACGCCTGACTCTTGGCGCGGTACCTGCGGTCGCCTTCTCGGGCGCCTTCGAGTGCCTTGGTGATGTCCTGGGCGTTGTCGACCGTTTCGAGGACGATCTTGGTGGCCTTGCGCAGGGCGTTGTTGGTGCGCCTGGTGTTCTCGAGCATGTGCGCGGTGGTCGCGAGTTCCGCGCGAGCCTGTTCGTACGGCAGGTGCTCGAGGGTGCGGGCCTTGAGCACCATGCCGTAGAGGACCGCGAAGTACGGGCCAGAGGACTGGGTGACCATGTCCTCGATCGCCCGCGCGACGTCTTCGGCCGTGCGGCACAGCACCCAGTTGCGTTCGAACGGGAACTGGCGGCGGTCGAGGATCAGCACGCCGTCGTCGGTGAGCCGCACCGAGTCGGCGAGCACCGGCTGCATCAGCTGTACCCGGTGTAGGCGGGGCGCGCGCCGGTCAGGAAGTGCTCGCCGACCTCGCGGGCCTTGTAGACGACCGGATCGTGCAGCGTGAGCGTGCGGGCGTTGCGCCAGAAGCGGTCCACGGCGTACTTGCCGGCCGTTCCGCGCGCGCCGATCTGCTCGAAGATGCGGCTGGTGACGTCGTTGACGAGCTTGGTGCTGACGACCTTGGCCTCGGAGATGGTGACGGCGACCTCGCCGCGCTTGGCGGGCGTGAGGTGCCGGCCGAGTTCGGTGGCTTCGTGGAGCTGCCTCGCGGCCTCGTCCGCGAGCAGCCCGGCGGCCTTCGTCTGCGCGACCATCTCGCCGTACGCGACGACGATGTACGGGTCGTCCGTGGCCTGCTCGACGCCGCTGACGAACCACGGGCGGGTCTTCGTGCGGGTGTAGTCGGCGGCTTCCTGGAGCGCGCCTTCCGCGAGCGCGACGTAGACCTGGGCGAGCACGAGCTGGAACCCGATCGCGGCGAGGCTCAGCCGCGGGTCCTCGTTCGCCGGCTGCACCCCGAGGATCTCGGTCACCTCGACGTTCTCGAACTGCACGCCACCCGACGCGGTGAGGCGCTGGCCGATGTTGTCCCAGTCGTCCAGGTAGGTGATTCCGTCCGCTTTGCCGTCGAGCAGAAATGTGAGCTTCTCGCCGTTGTCGGTGCGGGTCGCGCTGACCACGATCCGGTCGGCCACGCTCGCCCCGGTGGCGAACGTCTTGCGGCCGTTGAGGACGAATCCGCCGTTGACGGGCGTCAGTTCGAGCGCCGCGTCGAGCGGGTTGCTGACACCTGCCCAGAACTGGTCGGGCGACTTGCTGAACTGGGCGTCGAACAGGCCGCTGCGCCAGATCTGCAGGTAGTGATACCCGAGGAGGTGACCCACGTTGGCGTCGGCGGCCCCGACGATCCGGTTGACGCGCTGCTGGTCGGCCCAGTCGCTGACGTTCAGCAGGCCGCTCTGTCGGAGCAGTTCCACCTCTTTGGTGGGAGGCTGGTTGGCCCGATCCCGGTCCGCCGCGTCGGACCTGAGCGTCGCCGCCACTTCGTGCGCGACGGCCAGCCAGTTGCTCATCCCTGCTCCTCTCGGTGGTACCCGGTTCAACTTACTTCGTCACCCCACCGGGCTAACCACGATGTGAGAGAGACCCGCGACTGGCAGACTGCCCGCGCACCCCCGCGCGACGGGGGACGAACTTAGGGAGCAATTCGTATGGCGCAGGGCACCGTGAAGTGGTTCAACGGCGAGAAGGGCTTCGGATTCATCGCGCAGGACGGCGGCGGTCCGGACGTTTTCGTGCACTACTCGCAGATCGAGGGCAACGGCTTCAAGTCGCTGGAAGAGCAGCAGCGCGTGGAGTTCGAGATCGGCCAGGGTCAGAAGGGACCGCAGGCACAGGCTGTTCGCGCCATCTGATTTGAGCTTCTCGGGGCCCGCTCGGTCTTAGTACCGGGCGGGCTTCTTTTGCGCCCAGACGGATTTGGCGGCGGCTTCTCCCCCCGTGGCTCCGAGCCCTGAAAGCGCCCCTGAACTGGGCTTCCGAAAACTGTCAGACCTGTCTGTCATCGTGGTCACATCGCTCGTTTGGAGACTCACGATGATCGAAAGGCTGGTAGTGCCGTGCACTCTCTCGCTTCGTTCCGCGGTGAACGCTCAGGTAACCCAACTCGCCCGGTGGACCTGGCGGCACCAGCGGGACGTGAACCTCGAGGTGAACCGCCAGATCGGCGTCCGCACCCGCCGGACGGCCACCGACGAGCAGCTCGCGGCCGCGCTGCGGTACGTGCGGGAGCGGCTGAAGGAAGCCGTGTCCCAGGCGGGTGGGGAACGCGGTGATGGCGCGGTCCGACCCACTTGAGTTGCGGAGTTCTTTGAACAAGATGGCTTTCGTCCTGGCCAAGGCGACCAGCCGTCATCCGGGCTCGGTCAACAAGGAGCTGAACGACGTGATGGGTGTCGATCGCCGCGCTGAAGCGTCCAAGGACCAGCTGCGGGAAGCGCTGAAGTACGCCGGCGACCGGCTGCGCGCCTTGGGGAAGCAGCGAAACGAAGCGAATCCACGCGGTCCCGCCGCCGAGGAGGCCGACTTCGCCTCGGGTGGCGATCCGCCGTTCTGAACGAAGCCGGCGCCGCGGCCCGTCGACCGCGACGCCTGCGCTTCCGCCGCGGGAACGGACGGAGCGAACGTGGCAACCGAGGGAGTCGAACCCTGCGCGGCTTGTGAAGGCGGCGCCCGGATACCGGCCCTAACCCTTCGGTTGGGCGACGGCTGCCTTGGAGTTGTTCTGCTCTACAGGAGGCCCCGACGTCACCGGGGATACCCACAGTGTTAAACGTCCAAACGGCTGAGGACGTTTCATGTCTCACTCAAGTGGGTGACTCTGGTCACCGTGCGATACCTCCCTGCCGTCGCAGCTCTGCTGCTACTTCCCCTGGTGCCCACGGCCGCCCACGCGGCTCCGTCGGGCACGTACTACCTCACCAGTGTCAGGACCGGCCTCAACGTCGCCCAGAGCGGCAGTGGACTGGCGCTGAACCGGCCCAAGGGCAACGAAGGCCGCCAGCAATGGCGACTGAGCGACGGGAGGTTCGAGAACACCGACTCGCCCGGCCAGTGCATCACCCGTCAGCTCACCATGGGTTCGTGTTCACAAGGGGATACGGTTCACGAGCCGCGTCAGTTCGGTGATCAATGGGAATTCTTCAACCTGAACGGCGAGTCCCGCTGGTACCTGACGCCGACGCAGGCCCGGACGGATGCGATGCCGGCTGATCCGCGGCTCGATCAGATGACGTTCCTGACGGCCCACAACGCCTATGCGAACGGGGTGGACGGCGGGTTCGCGCCTCCGTTCATCAACCTCGCCAAGAACCAGACGCGCGGCATCGTGCAGCAGCTGAACGACGGCGTGCGGGGCTTCATGCTGGACATTCACCAGACCCCGGACGGCGCGATCCTCTGCCACAACAGCTGCACGCTCGTGAGCAAGCCGGTGGCGCTGAACGTCGATGTCCAGCGGATCGTGGACTTCCTGCGCAACAACCGCAGCGAGATCATCACGGTCTTCCTGGAGGACTACGTCGACGCGAACACGTTGCGGGCTGAGCTGCGCAAGGTGCAGGGACTCAACGACGTCCTCTACAAGGCCGAAGGCGTGCAGCAGAACGGGTGGCCGACCCGCAGCCAGCTGCAGAGCACGAACAAGCGTCTGATCATCTTCACCGACCACGGCAAGGACGGCCGCGAGGACTCGGGCGTGCTGTACCAGAAGGACTGGACGGTCGAGAACTACTGGTCGATGGGTCCGGGCCTGGGCAACTCCGATTGGTCCTGTTACAGCCGATGGGATGAAAAACCGCTCACGGCGACGGGCGCGTTCCAGCCGTTGTTCGTGATGAACCACTTCCGCGACGTTCCGTTCACGAGCACTGCCACGACGGACAACGGGAAGCTTCTGAACCGTGCCCAGCAGTTCTGCCAGCCGGCGGCCAGGAAGAAGCCGAACTTCCTGGCGGTCGATCTCTACCACCTGGGCAACGCGGCTCAGGCGGTGCAGCAGCTCAACGCTTACGTATATAGGCCGTAGCCCAAATACTGGGAGTTGTACGCTCCGCGCATGGCCTCGATCCTGTTCACGCGCGGAGCGCCCTCTCTCGACATCATCGACCAGGAGGGTCTGCGCGAAGCGGCGCAGAAAGCCTTCACGGACGACCCCGGCGGCACGTTCGCGTACGGCACGAGCGTGGGCTACGTGCCGTTGCGCGGCTGGATCGCTGAGCAGCACGGTGTCGCGCCGGAGCAGGTGCTCGTCACCAACGGCTCGATGCAGGCCGACGCGTTCCTGTTCGAACTGTTCGTCCAGCCGGGCGACGACGTGGTGGTCGAGGCGCCGACCTACGACCGCACGCTGCTGAACCTGCGCCAGCGCGGCGCCAAGATCCACGCCATCGAGCTGGAGACCGACGGCATCAACGTCGACGCCCTGGAGCAGCTGCTCGAGAGCGGCGTGCGGCCCTCGCTCGCGCACATCATCCCGAACTTCCACAACCCGGCCGGCTACACGCTGTCCGAGGCCAAGCGCGCGCGTCTGCTGGAGCTCGCCGCGAAGTTCGACTTCGTGCTGTTCGAGGACGACCCGTACATCAAGGTCCGCTTCGAGGGCGAGCCGCTGCCGACGATGCTGTCGCAGGACAAGAACGACAAGGTCGTCTACGCGTCGTCGTTCTCGAAGACCATGGCGCCCGGCATCCGCTGCGGTTACCTGGTGGGCCCGAAGGCGATCATCAAGAAGGTCCAGGACATCGCCACCACCACGTACATCTCGCCGAACATGGTGGCGCAGTCGATCGTGAACTCGTACTGCCGCTCCGGCCGTCTCGACGAGTCGGTCGTCAACGTCCGCACCGCCCTGCGCGCCCGTCGCGACGCTCTCGTCACGGCCCTGAAGCGCGAGCTCCCGGAGGCCGTCTTCACCGCGCCGCAGGGTGGCTACTTCATGTGGGTCGAGCTGCCGGGCGTGTCGATCGAGAAGCTGGTCCCGGTCGCCAAGGAGCACGAGGTCGAGTTCGTGAAGGGCTCGGACTTCCTGCTGGAGGGTGGCGACAACGCCATCCGCCTCGCGTTCTCGGGCGTCACGCCGGAGCAGATCGACGAGGGCGTCACCCGCCTCGCCGCGGCTGTCCGCTCACTTTCCTGATCTGCGCTTCCAGGTGCTCCGGCAGCGTTCGCCGCTGCCGGAGCGCCTGGTGCAACCGGGCGACGCATCCACGAGACCAGCAGCGCGTTGCGCCGCTTGACGAGTTCACCACCCGGCGCCCGCTGCGCAGCCGGATGATGGTGCGCCGCCACGTCCTCGACGAAGCAGAGCGCCCATCCCGCCGCGGCGAGATCCCACGACAGCAACCGAGTCGTCGTCCGCGAAGGCGACGAACGGCGTCCGCGCCAGCCGCACGCCGAGATTGCGTGCGGCCGCGCCGAGGTTCACCTCCGACTCCAGCACCGTGACCTGCGGGAAGTCCTGCCGCACTCGTGCGACCGTCTCGTCGGCGGAGGCGTTGTCCACCAGGATCACCGGAGCCGCTAGCTCGCTGAGGTGGGTGAGCGACCGCAACAGGCTGTCCACCCTGTTGTGCGAGGCGATGACGACGGTTGTGCGAGCCATGCCAGTCGTCTACCCCAACGTCCACCGCCAACAGTTTGTCAGTAGCTGACACAAAATCTGGCAGTAACTGCCACTTCACGCTACCGTGGCCCTGTGGACACCTTGACCACGCGCGCCGCGAAGGACCTGCGCACCCGCCTCGCCGTCCAGGAGGCGGCCATCGCCCTGTGCCTCGACCAGGGCTTCGCCGCCACGTCGACCAAGGCGATCGCCGACCGCGCGGGCGTCTCCGAACGCACGTTGTTCCGCACGTTCGGCACCAAGGCCGCGATCTTCTGGTTCGACGCGTTCCTCAGCCGGGTCGTCCGCGCGCTCACCCCGGACCCGGATCCCGTTGCGGCACTGGCGAATGCGGTGCGCCGGGCGATCGACACGATCACACCCGAGCAATGGGCGCTCGAACTGGGCCGCCGCGCCGTGATCATCCGCGAACCGGACCTCATCGCCACCGGCACGCAGGAGCTGAACACCGGAGCCGCGCAGATCGCCGCGATCCTCACACCACCGCTCGCCTCCCCCGCACAGGCGTTTGACCTGGTGCTTTTCGCACGTTTCGCGGTGTCCGGGTTCGGTGTCGTGCCGATCCACGCGGACACCACGCCTGAAGCGTGGGGCGCGGAACTGGAACGGGTCGTGCGCAAGGCCGCCCACGGCGCGTTGGAGCGTTCATGAAGCTGCCCAACCTCATCACCGATCCGAACACGCTGGCCGGCCTCAGCCACGACGAGGCCGAGTGGGCACCGGCGGGCACGCCGTTCGCCGCGTTCCGCCCGCAGTCCACTGAGGACGTTCAGCTGGCCGTCAAAGCCTGCGCCGAGAACAACATCCCGATCGTGCCGAGGGGTGCGGGCACCGGGTTGTCCGGCGGCGCCAACGCCACGGACGGCTGCCTGGTCCTCGACCTGAGCAGGATGAACCGGATCATCGAGATCGATCCGGACAACCTGCTCGCCGTCGTGCAGCCGGGCGTGGTCAACGACGACCTCAAGAAAGCCGTTGCCGCACAAGGACTCTGGTATCCGCCAGACCCGGCCAGCTCGCCGTGGTCGACGATCGGCGGCAACGTCGCCACCAACGCGGGCGGCCTCTGCTGCCTGAAGTACGGCGTGACGCGCGACTACGTGCTCGGCCTCGAGGTCGTGATGGGCGGCCCCGTCGCGTACGGCACGGCGGTCAAACTGGGCAGGCGCACCAACAAGGGCGTCGCGGGCTACGACCTGACCAGCCTGCTCGTCGGCTCCGAGGGCACGCTCGGCGTCGTCACCGAGATCACCCTGCGCCTGCGCCCCGCCCCACGCCCGGCAGGCACGGTCGTCGGCGCCTTCGCCAACCTCGTCGACGCAGGTCAGGCCGTCGCGCTGTGCACGCGCCGAGGTCTCCAACCAGCCGCGCTCGAACTGATCGACCGCGCCTGCCTGCAAGCCGTCGAGGACTGGAAACACCTCGGCATCGAGCCGGACACCGAAGCCATGCTCCTGGCGCGGACGGACTCCGAGGAAGACGCCGACGGCCTCGTCACCGCCTTCACCGACGCGGGCGCCGTCTGGACCGAACGCTCGACCGACTCGACCGAGGCAGAAGCCCTGTTCGCCGCCCGCCGCCTCACCTACCCGGCCCTCGAACGCCTCGGCCCGCTGCTCACCGAAGACGTGTGCGTGCCACGCTCGAAAGTGCCCGAGATGCTCGCCCGCATCGAGGCGATCGGCGCGAAGCACGGCGTCCAGATCGCCACCATCGCGCACGCCGGCGACGGCAACCTGCACCCGTTGCTGATCACCCCACCCGGCGACGACAACGCGCGGATCGCCGCGCAGGCAGCGTTCGAGGACATCATCGACCACGCTCTGGCGCTGGACGGCACCGTCACCGGCGAACACGGCGTGGGCCTGCTCAAGCGCGACGGCATGATCCGCGAACTCGGCCCCGACACGTGCGCCGTGCAGCAGGCCGTCAAGAACACCCTCGACCCGTTGAACCTCTTCAACCCAGGCAAGGCCTAAGGAGTCCGCATGCTCGTTCCAGTAGACGGCGGCCAACTAGCCGTTGAAACACACGACGGCGACACCGCACCAGTGCTGGCCATCCACGGCGTCAGCGGCAGCCGCAAACTGTGGAACTGGGTAGCCGCCCACAACTTCTCGCTCATCACCCCCGACCTGCGCGGCCGCGGCGACAGCGCCACCCTCCCCGGCGCCACCATCAAGCAGCACGCCGACGACATGCTCCCCGTGCTCGACGCGTTGGACCTCGCCTCCGTCACGGTGTGCGGCATGTCCATGGGCGCGTACGTGGCCGTCGAACTTGCCGTGCGCCACCCAGACCGAGTGCGCGCGCTCGTGCTCGTGGACGGCGGCTTCCCCATGCCCGCGCACGCCCAACTCACCCAGGAAACGCTCTCGGCCGCCTTCGCCCCGCAGCTGGCCGCCCGCGAACGCACCTGGACCGCCGACGACTACCTCGCCGTCCAAGCGATGGTGAACCCGCTGATCGACGCCACCGACCCGCTGATCCGCGACTACTTCGCCCACGACCTGACCGACGACGGCCACCTGAGGCTGTCCGCCGACACCCTGATCGCCGACGCCACCGATGTCGTCTTCGGCGAGTCGCGGTGGCGCGAACTGACCATGCCGACGTGGTTCGTGCACGCCGAGTGGAGCACCGGCCCGGACTCCCCGCCCGCCTACACGGTCGAGCAGGCGCAGGCCTTCCGCGCCGAACTCCCGGTGCTGCACGAGCCCGTGCTGATCAACGAGGTCGACCACGGCGGCACCGTGATGACCAGGGCCGGCGCCGCCGTCGTGGCCGAGGTGCTCGCCGAGGCCCTGAAGTAACCCTGAGCAGTGCGCCACACGAAGTGGACCTCAGCACGGCCACGAGTTACCGTGTACACAAATGATTAGTACACCAAGCATTCCGGAGAACCCGCTCGAGCTGGAACGGCAGGTCTGTTTCGCCCTCGCCGTGGCCAGCCGGACGGTGATCGCGGTGTACCGCCCGATCCTGGAGCCGCTCAACCTCACCCACCCGCAGTACCTGGTGATGCTGGCCCTCTGGGAACGGTCCCCGCGCACCGTCAAGGACCTGAGCAACGCGCTGCAGCTCGACCCCGGCACGCTCAGCCCGCTGCTCAAGCGCCTCGAGTCGATCGGTTACGTCCAGCGTCAGCGCGACAAGGCCGACGAGCGCGCGCTGGCCCTGACCCTGACCGAAACCGGCCAGGAGCTCAGAAAAGAGGCGCTGAAGATCCCCTTCAAGGTCGTGGAGCAGCTGGACATGTCGTTCGAGGAGCTCGCGCAGCTCAACGTCGTGCTGCACAAGGTGATCGCCAAGGCCACGAGATGAACCCCGCGCTGAAGGCCTGGTACTACGCGGGCGGCAGGCTGCCGCAGGAGTACCGCGAGTTCGTCTACGAGGACGTGACCGGTCCGAAGTGGTTGGTGCGCTTCACGATCAGGAGCTTGGTGCAGGTCACGCCGCTGGTCACGGCCATCGCGCTGGCGCTGGTGTACGGGCTCGGCTCGCCGTGGCCGTTGGCAATTGCGTGCGGTGGGCTCGGTTTCGTTGTAGGACTGTACTTCGCGTTGTCCTACGCACCTGAAAGTGTGGATTACCGGCTCACGAAATATGGGTACCCACGAGGGTCGGCGACTCAGGGGCGCCGGGAGCGAAACGCCGCGCAGGACCGCGAACGACAAGCGAAGTACGACGCGGTCTGGCGGCGATCCGAAGGGTAGAGACCTATGGCCTTGTTGAGCGACGAACTGCAGTTCACGAGGCCGCAGATACTCACCCTGACAGCGGGGGCGTTGCAGCTCGCGTTCGGCTGGTTCGACGTGTTCGGATTGGACCCGAACTACCACGTGATCCAGATCGGGGTCGGGGCGCTGGGTGTCGCGATGGCGTGGCGGCACGACCTGGCGCGGATGTACGGGCTGTTGTTGCTGCTTTCGTTCGGGACGCTGGCGTTCTCGCTCAACGACGTGACCACCGAGAGCTTTCTCGAGGTGCGAACGGCGTTGATCGGGCTGGTGATCACGCTGGCCAGGCCGGCAAAGCGCACTCCGAACTGACGTCGCGGTCCACCGAGCGCAGCGCGGTCAGGGTCGCGAAACCGTCGGCCAGCAGGGCCGTGTCGGTGCCCGGCACGAGCGATTCCTCGGCGTAGACGTGGACCAGTTCGACCTCGTTGTCGCCCACGTCGTCCACGCGGCTCTGCACGGCGCCGAACCGCGCCAGCTCGGCCCAGCGAAGTCCTTGCACGTCAACGATGTTGGGCACGTTCAGCGAGATGATCGACGCCGCGGGCATCTCGAGCAGCATCGGCAGCACGACCCGCACCACTTCGCCCGCCTTGTCCCACAACGGTTCGGGCCCGTCCAATCCCACGTCGAGCGACACCGCGAGCGACGTGACGTCGTTGAGGTGCGCGGTCAGAGCGGCGCCGACGGTGCCGGAGTGCAGGATCGCGCGGCCGACGTTCGCGCCGAGGTTCACGCCGGACAGCACCACGTCGGGCTTGCCGCCGAAGCCACCGCGGCAGGCGATCAGCGAGATCAGGCCCGGATGTGCGGCTACCGCATAAGCCTCCACGTCGAGATCGGGCAGCGTCCGGCGTTCGCTGAGCACCCGGCCGCTGTCGCCGAGAGCTGCGACCGACGCGCTCGTGCCGCTGGCCTGGGAGGAGGGCGCCGCCACGACCACTTCGAGGCCGCAGTCGAGGGCGGCGGAGGCCAGGGTCGTGAGGCCGGGCGAGTCGATTCCGTCGTCGTTGGTGATCAGCGCGCGCATCCGCTCATTCCTCGATCGGCTCCAGTTCCACGCGTTTGCTCAGCTCGCGCACCGCTTCTCCCCCGCCACTGCCGAGGCCGTGCCGCGTCACGTTGACCGCACCGGCGGCCGCGCCGAGCTTCACCGCGTCCTCCAACGACATACCCAGCGCGAGGCCCGCCGAAATCCCGGCGGTCATGGAGTCGCCCGCGCCGCGCGTGTCGACGGGTTGCAACTGAGGCATCCGCACGAAGTACAACTGGTCGTTGAGCAGGGCCAACGCCGGTTCGTCGGCACGTGACACGACAACGCCGTGCACGCACGAAGAAGCGATCTCCCGGGCCTTCTTCACGAGTTTGGGCACGTCTTCCTCGCCCAGTTCCTCGTGCGACACCTTCACGACGTGCGGACCGCCGCGCACCGCTTCAGCGAGCCGGTCGCCGGACAGATCGACGATCACGCGGCAGTCGTTGCTGGTCAGGTCCTTGGTCAGGCGGTAGTACGTCTCGTGGGGCAGCACGCGATCGTCGGACGGCCCGCTCAACACGGCCGTGCCCGCGCGAATGCCTTCGACCAGCGCCGACTCGTAGAGGTCGTCCAGCTCGTGCCGGGACAACGCGTCCGGCGGCATCTCGACCATTTCGGAACGGTCGCCGTCACGGCGGTCGTGCACGTACGCGCTGTTGCGCGCGGCGACGTCTTGCGCACGCAGGTCGACGTGCTCGCCCTCTAGCAACGTACGGAGCACACGGCCTGTCTCACCGCCGAACGTCGCGCACACCACGGCTTCAACGCCCAGTGCGGCGATCATTCTCGACTGCCAGAAACCCTGGCCGCCCGCGTGCAGGTGCACGTCGGGCTCACCGTTGAGGTCCTCGACGGTGACGGTCAACTGAGGGGACGGCGCAAATACGGCAACTCGGGCATCCACGACACTCTGGTACCCAGTGCGGGCGAGCGGTACTCGCCCGCACTGGATCAATCAGAACTCAGCAGACGCCGCCGTCCCGCCAGACGCCCCACTGGCCGGTGGTGCCGGGCTCCTCGCCCCGCGTCCACCACTGCGCGGTCCACTTGCGGCCGTTGTGCGAGACCACGTTGCCGCCGGTGTAGACCTTGTCGCGCTCCCACGCCGGCTGCGCGCAGGGGCCGGGCGGCGGACCGCCGGTGTCCCACGGGACCTGCGTGGACTTGTAGAAGTTGATGCCCATGGTCGTCCAGCGCGGACCCTGGTTGCCCAGGCGCACCTTGAACTGGTCCCAGTTGTGCGTGGACCACGGCGACCAGGCCAGTTCGGCGATCGCCCCGAGCCGCGGGAACGCCATGAACTCGATGTCCCGCCCGGTCACCAGCGTTTCGGTCCACAGTGGAGCTTCGACGCCGTGGACCGCGGACTCCGGGACACCGCTGAGGTGCGTGCCGGGATTCCACTCGTAGGCGGTCTGCACCTCGATCAGGCCCGCCCACGACAGGCCCAGCGGCGTGCTGGAGTTGTACTTCATGTCCAGATACGCCTTGTTCGCGGGCGACATGATGACCTTGTTGCCGCGCGCCGCCGCTGCCTGCACCGTGGCGTTGGACGTCGTGGTGCCCCAGTACTGCGGGATGGCGGTGGTGTCGGTCGTGGTCTTCACGAACTCGTGCCAGCCGAGCACGGTCTTGCCGTACTTCTTCACGATCGGCAGAGCGCGGTTCATGAACGCCTGGTAGTCGGCGTCGGAGGTCGCGTGCGCCTCGTCCCCGCCGATGTGGAAGTACGGGCCGGGCGTCAGCGCCGCGATCTCGCGCACCACGTCGTCGACGAACTGGTAGGTGATGTCCTTGTTCACGCACAGCGAGGAGTAGCCGACCTCGATGTCCGTGCGCAGCGGCGGGGCCTGACCGTTGCAGTTCAGTTCCGCGTACGAGGCCTGCGCGGCGTTGGTGTGGCCCGGCATGTCGATCTCGGGGATCACCGTGATCTTGCGCGACGCCGCGTACTGCACGATCTCGCTGTACTGCGCCTTCGTGTAGTAACCGCCGGGGCCACCGCCGACCTGGGTGCTGCCGCCGTACGTCGCGAGCCGCGGCCAGCTGTCGATCACGATCCGCCAGCCCTGGTCGTCACTCAGGTGCAGGTGGAAGTAGTTGATTTTGTAGAGCGCCAGCTGGTCGATGTACCGCTTGACCGTGGAGACCGGGTGGAAGTGGCGGGCCACGTCGAGCATCGCGCCGCGGTAGGAGAACCGCGGGTGGTCGACGATCAGTGCACCCGGCACGGTCCACGGACCGGGTTGCGTGGTCGCGCTCTCCACCGCCGCAGGCAGCAGCTGACGGAGCGTCTGCACGCCCGCGAACAAGCCCTCCGATGTGTTGGCGCGCACCACGACGGCGCTGGAGGCGACGTCCAGCTGGTAACCCTGCTGGCCGACCGTGCCCGGCGCGCCCGAGAGCAGCAACGAGATGCCGTCCGCCGGGGTTCCCGCCGCATCGGACACCGGCAGCGCGTAGCCGGTCGAGGGCCGCAGGACTCCGGCGAGGAAGGTGCCGACGTCGCGCGCGGCAGGGGCGGTGTAGATCTTCGTGGCGGCCGTCAGCGTGTGCGTGACACCACTTCTGGCCTGCACTGAGACCGGGACGGGGACCAGGCTCTGCAACGGCTCCGCGGCTTGCGACTGCGCGCTCACGGACAGCGCTGCGGTGACAGCGATGACCGCGGCGAGAACGCGAGTTCTCACGGCTCCTCCTCATGGGGCGGGGGCGGCGACCCTGTCCTCAGCCTGCTCAAACATCCCTTTTGCCGTCAATGGTCTGAGCCAATTATTGGACACCTCCGATGTTTCTTGGGATCATGGACGTCCGCCGCTCCCGTTCGACGTTGGAGAGGCACATGCGCGCACTGCTCGTTCTCCCACTCGCACTGGCACTCGCCGCGGTCATGGCGCCGGCATCGGTTGCCGCACCAGGCAAGACGCACGTCGTCGAGCTCGTCGGTGACGAGTTCAGGCCCGAGGTCGTCTCGATCAAGACCGGTGACACGGTGAAGTGGGTGTTCCGCGGCCCCGGCCTGGGACGCGTTCGCAAGGGCCTCACCCCGCCGCAGCCCTGCCGGTACCTCAGCGGCCCTGACAGCGGTCTGAAGCGCCCCGGCCAGACCTATCGGCTCACGTTCCGCGAGGCCACGCGCTTCGTCTACCACTCGACCGTCAAGGGCGAGTGCAGGGCGACGGGCGAGGTTCAGGTGGACGACTGAGCCGGCCGGAACGCGGCCTTCCTGGACGCCCGCCGCAGCGTCCGGAGCAGCACGGGTCCCGTCACCACCACGAGCACCGCGGTGGTGACGGCCCGCCCGAGGTCCCAGCCGAGCGAGGTGGCGAGCGTGAAGGCCGCCAGCCGCACCAGGTTCGCGCCCGCGGACGCGTCCGGGTCGAAGCTCACCGACGTGCCCTCGCCGACCGCGAACGGCCAGAACGACAGGTTCAGCAGGAACCCGAACAGCAGCGAGCTGATCACGCCGTACCCCGCCAGCAGCGCGATCTCGGCCTTGCCGCGCCACTGCGGGAGGAGGCCCGCCCCGAGAGCGACCCAGGCCGCGCCGAACATCTGGTACGGCAGCCACGGGCCGACGCCGCCGGTCAGCAGCGCCGAGGCGAACAGCGTGGTGTTGCCCAGCACGAAACCGAATCCCGGGCCGAACACCCTGCCGCTCAGCACCATCAGGAAGAAGATCGTCTCGATGCCCGCGGTGCCGGCGCCCAGCGGCCTGATCGCGGCTCCCAGCGCGGACAGCACGCCGAGCATCGCGATCGCCTTGGAGTCCATGCCCTTGTCGCTCAGCTCGGCCAGCACGACGGCCAGCACCAACGGCAGCAGCAGCGCGAACGTCCACGGCGCGTCACCGCCGTGCGCGATGTCGCTGGACGGCGCGACGAACAGCGGCCAGGTGAACGCGGCCAGGCCGATCACGCCGGACACCAGCAGGGCGACCGCGGACCGGCTCTTGATCGCGATCACAGGGCTGCCTCGACGTCGGCGACCGTGAGCCACGGCCCGAGGATCTTGCTGACCTGCGGCGCGAAGATCGGTGACGAGGTGACGACCTCGCGCGCCGGGCCGTCCGCGACCACTTCGCCTTCGGCCATGACGATCACCCGCGTCGCGTACTCGGCGACGAACTCGACGTCGTGCGTGGCCAGCACGATGGCGCTGCCGAGGTCTTTGAGAACCCTGGCGAGTGCTTCCTTCGCCGGGTAGTCGAGGCCGCGCGTCGGTTCGTCGAGCAGCAGCACGTCCGGGGCACCGGTCAGCATCACTGCGAGCACGAGCGCCAGCCGTTGGCCTTCGGACAGGTCGCGCGGGTGGACGTCCTGCGGCACGGAAGCCAAGCCGTCCAGCAACTTCCGGCACGTTCCCGCTGGTTGGCCGGTCTCGCTGTCGGCCTGGGCGCACTCCTCCGCGACCGTCTCCAGGTAGAGCAGGTCGGACGGCTGCTGGGGCACCAGCGCCACGGTTCGGCGTCGTTGGGCGGGCTTCAGCGTCTTCGGATCGGTGCCGCCGGCCGCGACGGTGCCGGACGTGCGTTTGCCACTCCCCTGCACCGCCCAGAGCAGCGACGACTTGCCCGAACCGTTGCGGCCCATGAGCGCGACGCGTTCGCCGGCGCCGATGGTGAGCGAAACCCCTTGCACGGCATGCACATCGCCGTACTTCACGACGACGTCTCGTGCTTCGAGCACGGGCTTGGCGATGTCGACCGTCTCGGGCGCGGGTTCGGGGAGCCGTGCGCGCAGTGGTGCGGCGACTCGGCGTGCGTCTCGGACCGACACCGGTACCGGCGACCACCCGGCGAGCTGGGCGAGCCGGATCACCGGCGGGGCGACCGGTGCGGCGGCGAGCACCTCACCGACGTCGCCGATCTCGCCCTGTGGCAGCAGGAGGGCCCGGTCCGCGTACTGGGCGACGCGTTCCAGGCGGTGCTCGGCGATCACCACGGTCATCCCGAGGTCGTGCACAAGTCGTTGCACCGCAGCGAGAACGTCCTCGGCCGCTCCTGGGTCCAGTGCCGACGTGGGTTCGTCCAGGACGAGGATCCGCGGATGGGCGGTGAGGGCCGCGCCGATCGCGACCCGCTGTTGCTGACCGCCGCTCAGAGTCGCGAGTGGACGGTTCCGCAGCGAGGCGAGGCCCAGCAGGTCCAGGGTCTCCTCGACGCGCTTGCGCATGACGTCACCGGGCAGGCCCAGCGACTCCATCGAGTACGCGAGCTCGTCCTCGACGTTGTCCGCGACGAAGCCCGCCATCGGGTCCTGGCCGACGAATCCGACCACGTCCGCCAGCTCGCGGGGCGGGAACCGCGAGGTGTCACGGCCGTCCACCAGCACGCGTCCGGCGAGAGTGCCGCCGCTGAAGTGCGGCACCAGGCCGTTGATCGCGCGCAGGAACGTCGACTTGCCCGAACCGGTGCGGCCGACGACCAGGCACAGTTCGCCCTCGGGGATCTCCACCGAAAGGTCCGACAGCACCGGCTGGTCGGCGTAGGTGATCGTGACGTCCTCGAACCTGATCATGCTTCCCTCACGATCGCCACCGGCACCAGCGCCAGCAGCACGGCCAATGCCGGTACCAGCGGCAGTTCCGGCGCCTGCAACGGAACCGTCGACGGCGACAACGCCGGATCCGACGAGAACACCAGCGCCACCGCCCCCACCGCTCCGCTCAACGCCACCCCAACGGCCCTGGCCGTCCACCGATCCGGCCGGTAACGCGTGCGCGGCACCCGGCGCGCGCCGACCTTCAGGCCCGCGATCGCCAGCACACCACCGAGCGCGAGCAACGGCCAGCCGGAGTAGGCGTCGGCGAGCAGCCCGTACATGCCGATGCAGAACCCGAACAGCCCGGCCAGCACCAACGTCCCGGTGAGCGCTCGGTCCCGGCGTGAGATGCCGGCCGTGCGGCCATAGCCGCGGGAATCCATGGAGGCCGCCAGCACCAACGACCGTTCGAGGGCGTCTTCCAGCACCGGCACCAACATCGTGCGGATCGCCTTCGCACCACGTGCCGTGTCGCCGCGGAGCTGACGAGCCCTGCGCACCGACCGTGCGGACGCGACCAGTTGTGGGGCAACGGTCAGCGCCACCACCACGGCCACGCTCACCTCGTACAACGCGGCGGGAAGTGAGCGCAGCAGGCGTTTGGGATTCGCGAGGGCGTTGGCGGCACCGACACAGCTGAGGATCGTCGCGAGCAGCAAACCCTGGTACAGCGCGAAAACCAGGCCTTCCGCGGAGACCGGGCCGCCGATCCTGATGCCCTGGGCCCAGTCCGGGAGCGGGATCTGGGGCAGGGTGAAGAGCACGGTCGGGCCCGCGATCCCGCCGAGGAACATGTGCAGGACCACGCGCAGACCGATGACCAGCAGGCCGAACTTCAGGAACACGCCGTAGGTTCCTGCCCACGGCGTGTTCGCCCGGCAGGTCACCACGACCACGCCCGCCACGGCGAGGATCAGGCCCAGCATCAGCGGGTTGGTGGTGCGGCTGGCGGCGGTGGCGAGGCCCAGGGCCCAGAGCCACCACGCGCCGGAGTGGAGCCTCACTCGGCTTCCGCACCACGCCGACGGCGTGCGACCACCAGCCCTGCCACGACGAGTGCCGCGATCAGCAACACACCGATCGCGGTCCACAACCAGCCGGATCCGGACTTCTCTTCCGCCTGCTGCGCCTTCTCCTCCACAGCCGCCGACATCTCCCCCGCCGCCACCGACGACGACACGGCCGATGAAGGTGTCGAAGAAGGAGCCGCCACCGAAGACGACGTTGCAGCTGCCGAAGAACTGGGCGGTGCAGTGGTAGTTGTTGTCACCGCAGGCGGTTGCTGGGCCGGAGGTTGCCCCACCGGCGGCGGTTGCGGCGCGGGCGGCTGAGGCTGAGGTGCCGGAGCAGCGGGCGGTGCGATGCCGGGCTGTTCTCCCGCACCGAACGCCCAGCCCTCAACGGTTCCACGGGCCGGCACGTAGGTCGCCGCGCCCTGGTTGCTGTACGTCCAGGAACCACCGGCGGGCGCGTGCCAGTACGACCAGTAGGCCGTGGCGGGCGAGGTGTTGACGCACTTGTCCGCGTCCGCGCCGGGCTTTCCGTTGATGCGGCAGACAAAACCCTGCTGCCGGGATGCGTAGGTGTAGCCGAACCCGGCCGCCGTCAGCGCCGCCACCCCCGACGACGGACTACCCGACGCACAACCCTGTTGCACGCCTCCCCCGAGACCGCGATAGTCCACGACGACCGTCACGCCGTCACAGCCCGCCGCGTGCGCCGGCACCGGTACGAACGCGGCTACCAGTGCCAGCGCGACGAAAAGCCTTTTCACGGAGTGGCTGCCGGGGCGACGCCCGCGCCGAACGCCCAGCCCTCGACGGTGCCCGGCTCCGGGTTGTAGCTGCCGGCGCCCGAGGTGCTGTAGGTCCAGGTGCCGCCGGGCGTGGCGTGCCAGTACGACCAGTACGCGCTGGTCGTGGGCGCGGTGCACGGGTTCGGCAGCAGGTTGATCCGGCACACGAAACCGGGCTGACGCGGCACGAACGAGTACGTGAAGCTCGCGTCGGTCAGCGCCTGGAGGCCGGTGGCCGGGTCGGTCGTGGTGCATCCGGTCTGGACGCCGCCGCCCAGCGCGGCGAAGTCCACCACCACCTTCACACCCGCGCAGGGAACGGCGGAGGCGGCGGGAGACGTGACCACGAACGTGCTCGCGAGCAGGGCGAGGACGGCAAGCATGCGGCGCATCAGGCACCAACCTTCCGACGACGTGAAACGACGAGCAGGACGGCACCGGCGAGCACCGCGAAGGAACCGAACAGGGTCAGCGGCACGGCGTTGTCGGGACCCGTGACGGCGAGCGGCGGATCGGCCGGAGCCTTGGGGCCGGCAGGAGCGGGCACGGTGGGCGACGGAGTTGGCGAAGGAGAAGGAATGGTCGTGCAGTCGATCGCCGGCACACCAGCGGAAGCCGACGACGCCGAGACGTCGGCGAGGCTCACCCGAGCCAGGCCGAGCATCGCCTGGGTGGTCGCGCGCACCGCCGGGTACAGCTCGAAACCCGCGCTGTCGTAGGCGACCGCACCGCGTTGCGCCTCCGGTCCGGCACATCCGACCTGCAGCGACTTCAGGTACGCCACGGCCTTGTCCGCCGACTCTGCCCGGCCACCGGCGACCAGTGCGCCGACCGCGAGTCCGGTGCTGTTGGAGTTCGACCCTGCCGTCGCCGACGGGAACCCGCCGTCCGCCTTCTGCTGCGCCACGAGCCAGGCCAACGCCTTCGGTGACGCGGACTTCTCACCCACGGCCAGCAGTGCCTGCAGCACCATCGCCGTTCCGTCCACATCGGACTTGCACGTCGGCTGCCCGAACGCGATCGGGAACCCGCCGTCCGGGCACTGCGTGGAAACCTGGTACGCCAGCCCCTTGTCGAACGGCAGAGCAGCGCGCTTCAGCACGATGATCGCCAACGCCTGCGTGAACGCGTTGGTCTGGTCCCACTCGGGATCGGTCTTGTCGCGGTACCGGCCCGACTCCTCCTGCAGCACCGAAAGCCGCTTCAGCAGGTCGACGCCCGCGAACTTGTGCGGATCGGTGCCGAGCGTCTGCGCCACCAGCGCCAGCTTCACCAGGCCACCGACGTACGACTCGGCCTCACCGTCTCCGACCAGGAACGCCAGCTGCTCGGGCTGAGCCAGCCAGGCAGCGGCCTTGGTGGCGGTGGACTTGCCGACCCCGGCCGCCGCCAGCGCGTACACGCCGTCCGCGGTCAGCCCGGGATCGACGAGATCAGGGCCCTTGAGCAGGTGGTCGCCGCCGATGAACTGGCCGGTCAGCCACGTACCGGCAGAAGGCGCGGCCGCGGTGTCTTCAGTGGCCTGCGCCTGCGGTGTCGCCACGAGCACGGCCGCGATGATCGCGACCAGCACGGATGTCCGTCTCACTACGCCTCCCTGCCCCGCGGTCCTCGACGGGGTTGGTGGAGCTACCGCGCGCCACGGGCAGTCGGACTATCACCGTTGCGGGTCAGTGCCGGAATTTCACCGGCTTCCCCCGCGGCGTGCGGATGCTGTTGTCAACCCAGGATCGTGCGGGAGGGATCAATCCGAGTCAAATGGCTGTGAGCTGGGCCATCCACCGGCACAATCGCGGTGTGGGGGAATTCGAAAACATGATCATGGCCGCGGTACCGTCGATCGAGGCGCTCATCCCGGCCGCTCCAGCCGCCGAACTGGGCAGGTACGAACCGCGCCAGTGGACCGGTCGCCCCGACTACGGCACGCCCGTCCAGCGAGCGCTCGACGACTTCGCGAGGCTGACCGCGGAGCGGTTGCTCGGCGCGCTGGAGCTGGGCGTGGCCGGGCTGACGCTGACGGCGCCGGCGACGGTGGTGGCCGGCCTGCAGCCGCTCCCGGACGGCAGCCTCTTCTCGCTCATCTCGTCCAACGACCAGAGCGCGCTCAAGACACCGGTCTCCATGATCACGGCGGTCCACCGCGGCGCGACCGAACTGGTCACCGAACACGTGCGGTCGATGGCGGGGCTGCTCGACCTCGGTGAGGTGAGCGGAGACGAGGCCTCGATCATCGCCAAGCACGGCGCAGCGCATCTCGCACTGGCCGTGGCGGTGTCGGCGGCGGTGCTGCGGGCGATCGGCACGCCGACCGCGACCGACCCGGTGGGGATCATCGGTGTCGCGATCGGCGTGACCGCGCTGCTGTTGCCGTCGATCCCGAAGCCTCCCGCGTACGAGCAGGCGGTGCTGGAGAAGCGGAGGGCCGAGTACATCGGCTCGTCCTGGCCGACGAACGTTCCGGTGTTCGGCCACGAGTTCGTGTTCGTGGAACAGCCGAGTCTCGACAATGCGGACTTCGGGGCCACCGGACTCGTGGCAGCGATCAGCACCGGGTTCGCGGTGCGCACCGGGATAGAGGAAGGCACGGTGCCGGTGTCCGTCCGGGTGGTGCTCGACGTCCCCGGTGAGGAGGAGATCGGGCACTGGGACGAGGTGGCCGAGACGAGCTTCACGGCCGAGGAGGGTGACGCTCGGCTCGGTCATGGCGGAATGCCGCCGTGGCCGGGCGAGTTCCGCGTCCGGGTGCACGCACGTGGACGGGACGGGGACGACGAGGAACGCTACGAGCTGTTGATCTGGCCGGAGCCCCACTCAGAACCGTTGGTGCGCAAGAAGACGGATCGCGTCGGCCATCTCCTGCGCGGTGAACCCGCCCCCGAGGTCAGGATCCCGCCGGAGGCCGGGCTGCGGTGGCTGCCCGCGCTGCTCGGTGAGGCAGCGACCGTCACCGTCGTCAACGGTCTCGACGTCGACGACGTGGTCGACGACTTCGAAGAGGACTCCATCGCCGTGGAGATCGACGGCGGAACCGTGGTGGTGGAGTGCAACAACTACGTCGGCTCCCAACGAGAAGTGCTGGAACGCTTGTCCCGCAACGGAAAGGCGGCCAGCCTCTTCTGGAACGTCAACGCCGTCAGGCGGCTGTCGTTCGCCCGCGACGGGCAGCTGATCTCGTCCGAGGAACCGTGGGAGGAAGCCGACTTCGGCGACGACCCGGAGGTCGCCGCCGCACTCGACGGACTCGACTTCGACGACTGGCGGCACACCAACGCGAAGGGGATCACGGCGGTCACCCGCTTCACCGGCAGGGTGCTTCCGGAGGACGATCTCACCGCCGCGATCCAGGACATGTATCAGTAGCTGGGAAGACTGAGGCTGTTCACCACCTCGGCGAAGTCGTCGCCCGGTGCGCCGCCCCGCTCCTGGTTGCGCAGCGCCATGTCCTGGTTGGCCGTCACGTACGGCCGCAGGATCTCCTCGTAGCGCTGGAAAGCCGTGGAAGGATCGTCGCGGAGTTCGCCGGCGAGCACGTAAGCGCCCACCAACGCCATGCTGGTGCCCTGACCGGACAACGGCGAACCGCAGTAGCCGGCGTCACCCAGCAGCACGACGTTGCCGCGCGACCAGGAGTCCATCCGGATCTGGCTCATCGAGTCGAAGTGGAAGTCTGGCGCCTCCCACATGTGCTTCAGCGCGGTCGGCCACGCCCAGCCGGCGTCGGCGAACTTCTCGGCGAGCAACGCCCGTTGTGCGTCGACGTCGCGGTAGTCGAACGAGACCTCGCCGTTGAAACCCATGTAGACACGGCATTCCGCGTTCGAGCGGGCGCTCATGATGCCGCCGCCTACGACGTCGCCCTGCTGGAAGGTCTGCCAGTGGTCGAGGTTCAGGAAGTTCGGCGCGGTGAAGACGGCCAGGTTCATGCCGAGGTGGCTGATGAACTCCGATTCCGGGCCGAACGCGAGCCGGCGGACGTTGGAGTGCAGGCCGTCGGCGCCGACGATGACGTCGAAGTCGCGGGGCGCGGCCTTCTCGAACGTGACGCGGGTGCCGTCGATCGAGGTGATCGTGTCGTCGAACAGGTACTCCACGCCGTCGACCGCGTCGAACAGCATGTTCGCGAGGTCGTCGCGCAGGAGCTCGACGTCGGGGCTCTCCAGGTCGCCGCCGCTGAGGGTGTGCGTGGTGGAGCGGAACAGCTCGTTGCCCTCGGCGTCGACCATGTTCATGCCGCGCATGTTGGTGTCGAACGACTTCAGTTGGTCGCCGAGCCCCATCCGCTCGATGACCTCCAGCGCCGGGCCGCGCACGTCGATCGCCTGGCCGCCGGGCCGCAGACCGCGCGCCCGCTCCACCACGGTGACGGTGAAGCCGTAGCGGCGCAGCCAGTACGCGAGCGCGGGTCCGCCGATGCTGGCGCCGGAGATCAGGACGTTCTTCATGGTGTTGCCCCCTGTGAGTCGGTGTTGCCCACAAGGTGCCGACCGGCGCTGACCGTCCACTGACCAAACGTGGCCGGCGACGGTCAGCCGCGGTCAGGGGTCAGGTCCGGGCGGTGATCCTGGCCGCCGAGGTGCCGAGTCCCGACGGGCCCTGGTGGAACGCTCCGGCCAGCAGGTGGGCGTTCACCGGCGTCTTCAGCTCCTCCTCGCCGTAGCGCGAGGTTTCCTTGTGCCAGTTGACGATCCCGACGATCCAGTCCTTCAGCTCGTCCGCGTACCGGGCCAGCGACGCACGCGTGGCGTCGTCGAGCGACAGGTCGTCGCAGAGCTTCGGCAGGTCGGTGTCGGCGGACCTGACGAACTGCGCGAGCCGGGCGTCCATGAGCTTGTAGGTGATCTCGAACGCCCGGGACTGGGACACCCCGAGGAAGCTCTCGATCACCCGCACCATGTTGTGCACCTCGCCCTCGTACTGGATTTCCTTCAGGTACGAGGTGACGTCGTTGAGCATGCAGCAGTAATCCATGGCCGACCGTTCCATGGTCTGCACGACCCGCGTTCCCCAGATCTCCTGCGGCACCGTCGTCGAATGCGAAAAGCGGCTCAGCGAGGTCGTCAGCTCGGAACCGAACGTGGATCGGCGCATTTCCAGGTAGTCAACGGGGTCGGGAACGCGGTTCTGCTGGATGTTCACGACTTCCCACACCCACGCGTCGAGCATCGCGTCGAGGGTCTCCCGGAACGTCTTCCGGAAATGTGCCGGCATCGGTGTCGCGGTCTTGAGCCACAGGTCCGCGAGCGCGCGCTCGGTGGCGTTCGCCGGGACGAGCTGCGGGACGAGGTCGAGCGGCAGGCACTGCTTGAGCCGGATGGTCTGCGCCTTCAGCCCCACGAGGTCCCTCAGGCGTCCGAACACCCACGGGTAGACGTCGTCGGCGTAGGTGCCCCAGGTCAGCCAGGCCCCCGACAGGAACAGCTCGGACGGCGTCGCGTCCGGGTCCAGTCCGGCCGAGCACAGCGGCAGGTCGAAGCCGCGGTGCTTGGCCTCGTCCCAGATGCCCTCGCTGTGCAGGCCCATCTCCCGGCCCCAGCTGATGACCTCCTCGCGCGCCTGGTCGAGGTGCGGGGAGAGGGTCAGCGGGAACGGGAAGTGGAACGGCACCTCGTACGGTTCGACGACCTTGGGCGTGTTGGAGAACTGCTTCAGCCGTTGCGGCATGGTCTTGACGTACGAACCGAGGATGTTCGCCGCGGACATGCCGAGCGGGGTGTCCGCCTGAACGAGGCCCTTGTTCATGTACCGCGACGACCGCAGGTGCCACTCGTGGCCGCCCGCCTGCCAGTCCTGCAGGCCCTTCGCGTAGCCCAGGACGGCCGCGCGGCCGATGGGGTCGATGGCGTGTTCGTCGAGCAGGATCGGGACCTCGGTGACGGCCGTGTGCTCGAACTGGTGCAGCCGGGACGTCAGCAGGTCGTTGACGGCCTCGGCGGCGTCCTGGGTGGGGAGGTCGAGGAACTTCTCGAACACCAGCACGCTGTTCGACAGCTCGCCCTCGTCGAGCACCTCGCGCTCGTAGGAGAACAGGTCGTTGCGCAGGTGCACGGCGTCGCTGAACGTGTCCCTGAGGACTCCGATGGGCCGGGACAGGGCGATCTGCGCGGGCACCTCGAGGCCGACCGCGTGCTCGACCAGGTTCGCGCTCCACGGCGCGCCACCGACCTTGCGGCGCATCTCGATGTACTCGATGGGGTTGGAGAGCCGCTTCGCACTGATGTTGTGCAGCTCCCACATCGACTCGTCGAGCAGGTGCTTGGTGTTGTAGGCGAACCGCTCGCGCCAGTCGGCCGAGTGAGACGGGACCGTGCGGCGCCAGAGGTCCGCGAGGCCCTTCTCGACCGGGTTCGTGGGCTCCTCGGTGATGACACCGCTGACCGGCATGAACAGCGGCAGCCGGTCCAGGTACGCCTGGGCGCCCTTGATGTCCGGGTTGCGCTTGTAGAGCTCGACGAAGTGGTCGTCGAAGTAGAAGACCCACACGTACCAGTCGGTGATGAGGTCGAGCGTCTCACCGTCGCAGTCGGGGTGGGTGTACGCGCAGAGCAGCGCGTAGTCGTGCGACTCGAGATCGTCGTCGGTCCAGATCACCGTGCCGTGCTGCGGTACGTCGATCATGTCCATCTCGTGCGCCCAGGCGCGCGTGTGGACGCGGGCGCGTTCGAGGTTCGGGTTCAGCCGGGCCGGGTAGGGCGTGTAGAACTCCGGCAGCTGGAACGGCTGCATGTGCGTTGGACCTCCGCGCGTTGGACGTATCGCGATGCACGCAACCAGCCCAACGCACGGGCACGCCAGATGGTGAAACCTTGATCTACACGTTCGTAGGGCGGCATCGCCCGTTCAGCCCAGCCGATCTCAATCGGCAGGCACTCAGCGCACCAGTGACTGCGCGCTGAGTTTCACCGCGAACGGGAATTGCAGCTCGACGATCTCCTCGCCGTCGGAACGGGCCTGTTCGACGTAGACGCCGTTCTCGAGGTGCAGGCACCGCATCCACGGACTGTCGTAGTCGATCATCCAGTAGTTCTCGCAGCCGACTTCCTCGAACTTCGCCCGCTTGAGCTCCAGGTCCACGTGCCGCGTCCGGGGCGACAGGACCTCGACCGCCAGCACGGGCGGTCCCATCAGCGCCTGCCTCGTGAACTGCTCACGCCGGCCCACCACCAGGTCGGGGATGAAGACCGTGTCGTCCGCGAGCACCACGTCGACCGGAGCGGGAAGGACCTCCAGCTCCGGCGGGCAGACAGCCGTCAGCGCCACCAGCAGCCGGGCGACGACCCGCTGGTGCATGGGACGGGGTGAGGGGCTCATCACCAACACCCCGTCGACGAGTTCGAAACGGTGCCCGTCATCAGGCATCGCCTCCAAGTCCGCCCACGTCAATGGCCTGCCGTGGGGAAATGTCGGGACACCACCCATGGTGCGTTCCACCCCCGCGTCGAGGCCACTGTCCGCCGGACGGATCCCGGCGATGCCATTAGACAAGACTGGTCCGATTCTCACGACTCACAAGCCCCTTTTGGCCGACCTCGCACAACTGCACGCACACGTCTCCGTCACGCCCGTCCCGCTGGGTGAGCGTCCAGTGGTCCTGCCGTGGAAGGCGCCACCCGGACGGAGCAGCGGTTTGGTTGCAATCGAACAAGTGGCTAATTTTTGATCAATTTTCGGGCGATTTTCGGTAACGCCGTCGCCTCCGCCAATTGCTCGCGAATGCGACCCTAACGGAATCTTACGGGCCAGCCAAGCACTCGGTTGGAGCAATACTTCACAGGTACCCTACATCTGGAAGATCAAATCTCCCCGTACCGGTTTCAGTCCGAATTCCGAGTAAACCGCACGGGCCTCCGCTTCCATCTCGGAAGCGAGTTGGGTTTCGCCACCCGCGAGATGCACGCGGGACAGTTCCAGCCGGGCCCTGGCCGCGCCCACGACGTCGAAGTTGGTGTCGCAGATAGCCGCCGCCTCGTGCAGCAACGTCAGTGCGGCGCTGAGCCGATCGCGCGCGAACTCGTTGCGCCCCAACGCGTACAGCACAAAGCTCTCGCCACGACGGTCCCGTGCGGTGCGTGCCAGGTCCAGGGCGGCTGTCAGCACGTCGAAAGCCTGGTCGTGCCGTCCTTCTGCCGCCAAGAGCTTGCCCAGCCGGTAATTGATCTGCGCCAGCACGCGGGGCGGCCCGACCCCGCCGCACACGTCCACAGCGGCGTTGAGCCTGGACAGAGCACCGGCGGGGTCGCCGTCGTGCAGGTCGATCTGGGCGAGGTGCTGCAACACGGACGCGTGGCCGATCGGGTCCGTCAGCCCTTCGTGGACCGCCAGCGCCCGCTGGTACCACCGCCGGGCCTGCGCCAGCTCACCCGACGACCGCGCCACGATGCCGAGGTTGCGGTAGACCAGCCCGAGCCCGGCGAGATCACCGAGGTCCTCGAAGACGTCCTTGGCCAGCACGGTCATCTCGTGCGCGATGTCGTAGCGACTCTGGCTGATGTGCAACGACGCGAGCGAGCACCGCAGCACCGCCGAACCGCGCAGGTTGTCTGCCTCTTCGCACGCGGCCAGCGCGATGTCGTGCGTGCGCTGCCAACCGTCGTAGTCGGTACGGGTCTCGAACAACGTCACGAGCCGGTGCGCGAGCTCCCAGGACAGCTCGTCCAGGCCGGCCTCGGCCGCCAGCAACACCGCCTCGCACAGGTTCGCGTGCGAGGACTCCAGCCACGCCAACGGGTCGGACCGCAGCAACGGGTCGAGCCGCACCACCTGACGCACAGATGAGCCTCGCACGACCGAGAACTCGCCGCCGTACACCGCCGCCCGCGCGTGATCCACCAGGTACAGCCAGCCGCCGAGCACGCGCCGCAGGGCGTCGGCGGCGGATGCCTGCCCCTCCGCGAACTCCCGCACCAGCGCGGGCACGACATAACCAGAGCCGTCAGCCTCGACGAGATGCGCGGACACGAGTTCGTCCACAGCGGACTGTCCGCGCACGTCACCGAAAGCCGCGACGGGCGCCCACGACGGCAACCGCCGCTCTCCGAGTGCGGCCAGCAGGCCCAGCAGCCGGCGTGCGTGCAGGCTCAGGTCGCCGGACGTTTCCTCCAACCGTTCCCGGATGGACAAACCGCCGTGTGCCAACACGTCCAGCCGCGAGCCGCGGAGCTGGTCGACCAGCAGCGAGATCGGCCAGTGCGGACGGGCCGCGAGCCGGGCACCGGCGATCCGCAACGCCAGTGGCAGCCGGTCCGTGGCCGCCACCAGGGCTTCCGCGTGTTTCCCCGACCAGCGCGCGGGGTCGATCTGGTTGCCCAGCAACGTCATCGCCTGCGCGGGTTCCAGCGCGCCGACCTCGACGACGTGCGGCAACCGCAACCGGTGCCGGGACGTCACGAGCACCGCGCAGCCAGGACTGTGCGGCAGCAACGGAGTCACCTGCCCCACGCTCGTCGCGTCGTCCAGAACGAACAGAAGTGACTGGCGCGCAACAGCGTCTCGATAGGCGCTCAGGCGTGCGGCGAAATCCGCCGGAACGGACATCCCGAACGAGGCGAGGAACCGGCCCAGCACTTCGTAAGGGGTCGTACCACGCAGCCGGACGAACAGCTGACCGTCGGGGAAACAGCCGTTCGCCACCCGATGCGCGGCGTGCACGGCGACCGTCGTCTTGCCGGTGCCCACCGGTCCCGTCAGCAGCACCACCTGCGGAAACAGGGTAATCAGGTCCACTACGGACTGGACGAGCTCCTCCCGTCCCACGAAGTCGGAGATCGCGGCGGGCAACTGGCGGGGGCGTGGGAAGAGGCCGGTCTGCACAACCGCTCCCTCCGCCGGAGACCGTCAGTCGAAATCAGTCTCACACAGAACTCCCGCGAGATCACCGCTGTGGATTCCGGCTGCCCGTGCGACGATCGCTCGCATTTCCCGCAGGTGTGCGGCGGAGTCCGGGTCGTCCGCGCGGCTCAGTGCGAGCAACGACTCCGCCTGCCCCAGCACGAATCCGGTCTCCCGTTGCACCGCCAGTGCTTCCACAGCGAGCTCGTGCGCCCGTTCGACCTCGCCCGCCTTGAGCCTCAACAACGAGATCGTCGCCAACGCCCTGCCGCGCTGCCTCAGGAACCCGGACGACGTGGCCTGCGCGAGCGCACGTTCCGCCAGTCCGAGGGCGGACTCGTCGCCGGACGCGTGCAGGACGCGCGCCAGGTCGACCAGGCACTCGGTCTCCTTCTCCTCCCGCCCCAGCGATTCGGCGAGCTTCAGCCCGCGCCGCAGCGCCTCGGCCGACTCGTCCAGCTGCCCCAGCCGATGCCGGGTGGTTCCCACGATCACGAGGCCCGGCAACACGTGCGTCTCGCCCAACGCGAAGTCCACTCGCTCGCAGTGCTCCAACGCCTCTCGGAGCCGGCCGGATCGCGCCGCGGCCAGGCCGA
Source organism: Lentzea sp. NPDC054927 (assembly GCF_053610285.1). Taxonomy (NCBI): domain Bacteria; kingdom Bacillati; phylum Actinomycetota; class Actinomycetes; order Pseudonocardiales; family Pseudonocardiaceae; genus Lentzea; species Lentzea sp. NPDC054927. The sequence continues at coordinate 161,632 of NZ_JBSGXZ010000005.1, read as the reverse complement.
GGGTGAGGTGCACGGCGGCGGCAAGCCTCGGGTCGTCCGTCAACTGCAGAGCCTGGTGCAGCAGGCCGATCGCGTCCTGGGTGCGGCCGAGCGCGAGGTGCAGGACGGCGAGGTCGTTGAGGCAGTGGAACTTCCCCGTCTGGTCGCCGACCTCCTCGTACAGCCCCAGCGCGGCTTCCAGGTGCCCGACGCCCTGCCGCCCGTCGAGCTCGCAGTGCAGCGTGCCGAGCGAGAGGTGCATCGCCGCCCGGCCGCGCAGGTCGTTCTCCTCCTCGGCGGCGGCGAGTCCGGCCGACGACGTCTCGTGCCACCTGCCGAACTGCCGACGCAGATACCACCTGCGGCGCAAGGCGTCCGCCAGCTCCCAGCGGTAGTGCGGCGGCTCGGCCCACAACGCGCAGGCCGCCACCGACTCACCTTCACCGTCCAACCAGGACAGTGCCGCCTCCCGGCTGCCGAACGTGAGCCCCGGGGTGCCGTCCCGGTCGAGCCGGTACATCTCCGGTGCCAGCACGTCCAGTGCCGCGTCGGTGGTGTGCAGGTAGTGATCGAGCAGCCGCAGCTGGGCCTTCTCGGCGTCCTCCTCGGTGCTGACGAGGTCCCGCGCGTAGAGGTGCAGCAGTTCGTGCACCCGGAACCGGCCACGGGTGTGCGGCTCGATCAGGCTCGCGCTCTCCAACGACGAGATGAGCACTCGGACGTCGTCCACGCCCATCAGCACGGACGCGGTGTGCGCGGTGAAGTCCGGGCGGGGCAACAACCCCAGCAGCCGGAACAGCCGCGCGGCCTCGTCCGGCAACGACTTCAGCGAGAGCTCGAACGCCGCTGTCACCGCCGCCCGCCGGTCACCGCTGATCGCGAGCTGCGCGAGCCGGTCGCCCCGTGCGAGATCCGCGACGGCGTCCGCGATCCGGTCGTGCGGCCGGCACGCGAGGTTCGCGGCGGCGATCCTGATCGCGAGCGGCAGGTAGCCGCACAGCGCGGCGAGGTCTGCGACCGCGTCCGGTTCGGCGTCGGCGCGCGCGGAACCCAGCACGCGGTTGATCAACGTGTGCGCCTCGGCCGGTGCCAGCAGGTCCAGCTCGACCCGGCGGGCGTCGTCCAGCGCGGTCAGCCCGCGCAGGTCGTTGCGGCTGGTGACGATCACCGCGCACCCCGGCGTACCGGGCAGCAGCGGCCGGACCTGGTCCTCGTTCGCGGCGTTGTCCAGCAGGATCAGCACCCGCCGGTTCGCGAGGACCGAGCGGAACGTGCTCGCCTGCTCGTCCACCTCGCCGGGGATCTGGTCCTGCTCGACGCCGAGACCGCGCAGGAGCTGGGTCAGCGCCTCGGCCGGGGTCGCGGCGGGCGCGTCGTCGTAGCCGCGCAGGTTCAGGTAGAGCTGGCCGTCCGGGAACCTGTCCCGCACGCGGTGCGCCCAGTGCACGGCCAGCGCGGTCTTGCCCACACCCGCGGTGCCGGCGATGGACGTGATCGCGACGGTGGACGCCGCCAGGCTCGCGTCCAGTTCGTCCAAAGAGGACTGACGGCCGGTGAACCGCGCCAGGTCGGCCGGCAGCTGCGCGGGAGCCTTCCTGGGGACGGGCACGGACTCGGTGTCCTGGTTGAGGATCGCCTGGTGTGCACTGCGAAGGCTGCGTCCAGGGTCGACGCCCAGCTCGTCGGCGAGCAGCCGGCGGGTGCGGTCGTAGAGCTCGAGCGCGTCCGCCTGCCGGTTCGACCGGTACAGCGCGAGCATCAGCTGCTCGACCAGCTGCTCGCGGAACGGGTTCGCGGCCACCAGCGCGGACAACTCGGTGATCACCTGCTCGTGCTGCCCGAGTTCCAGCTGCAGCGCGAAGCACTGCTGGGCGACGGCGATCCGGCGTTCGTCGAGCCGCTCCGCCTCGACCCGCAACACCTGGCTGTTCAGGCCCGCCAGCGCAGGGCCGCGCCACAACGACAACGCCGTGCGCAACAACCGCACGGCGTCAGCGGGTTCAGCGGTCTGCGCGGTCGCCACATGCCGTTCGAACGTGACGACGTCGAGCGCCGCCGCACCGAGGACGAACCGGTAACCGGGCCCGTCGGTGACGATCATGCCGGGCTTGCCGAGCGCCGCTCTGAGGTCTCCCACCGACTTCTGGATCTGGTGCTTGCCGGTCGACGGCGGTTCCCCGTCCCACACCACGTCCACCAGGTGCGTCAACGGCACGACCCGGTTCGGCACGAGCAGCAGCGCGGCGAGCACCTTGTGCCCGCGCGCGCCGCAGAGCTCCAGCCGCACGCCCCCGTCGCGTGCCTGGACAGGCCCCAGAATCCCGAATTCCACCGCGCCACCGTAGGGCCATTTCCGCTGGTTGCGGCAGCGGTAGCGAGACGGTGACGAGACGGGACCTGCGGCCGCCCTCAGGGCTTGTGACGTGCAGTGACCTGCCGTTCAGAGCAGTCTTGATCGATGCTCGCCGAGTGCCGCGCGAGTCCGATTTCCGAGCAATTCATCGCATCTCCGGAATTTCGCCGTTCACCGCATCTCAAGACGGTGTGATCGCGGTGGGGACGATGTGTGGACGCACTCCCACACCCTCGGTGGCACCACCACCGAGGGGAGCCGGGGATGCGCAGGACCCAGGACAAGTTCGCCCAGTACACCGCGTTCGCGCTGGTCGCAGCGGCCGTTACGGCGTTGGCTCTGCTGGCGTTGTGGCTGTAGCGAGGATCCGCTTCGCCACGGCCACCGCGCGCGGCTGACGCAGGCGCTCGGCGGCCTCGACCGCCCGCTCGCCGTAGCGGACGGCCGTCTGGCGGTCGCCGAGCGCCACGTGCAGCCGGCACAGCTGGCCGAGCACGCGATCCCCCATCCACAGGCGCCTGGCTCGCTGGATCGCCCGCAGGGTCCACTCGCAGTACCTCACGGCGTCGGTCAGCCGTCCCTCCAACTCGGCGCGGATGGCCATCACGAACGCCAGCTCCAGCTCACCGGCGTGGTCCTCGAGCTCTTCCATGGCTCTGAGCGCGTCCTCGTCGCCGGCCACTCCCAGGCCGTCGCGACACAGGTCCACCGCCGCGCGCGCCATCTCCAGTGACTTGCCGGGCATGCCGAACTCCAGCGCCGCGTAGGCGAAGTCGGTCCGGGCGAGCAGCTCGTTGCGCCAGTCCCCGTACTCCTGGAACGCCAGCAGGGACCGTTCCAGGTACGCGACGCACTCGTCGTCGTTGTACAGGTAGAAGTGCGTGTAGCCCACGTCCTGCAACGCCATCGCGGTCCGCGAGATGTCGTTGTGCTCTTCGAGCAACGAGAGCGCTGACTCGACGTGTGCCAGTGCGTCGTCGTTCTGTCCACGGAGCACGTACACGAGGCTGAGGTTGTGCAGCGCGCTCGCCTCACCTGTCGGCGCTCCTGTCGCCCGCATCAGCGCGACCGCGCGTTCGAGGTACTTCTCCGCCTTGGCGAGCTGGTTGGTCTCCCGCGCGATGATGCCGAGCAACGCCAGAACGGACGCTTCCCCGTGCAGATCACCGATCTGACGCATCAGTTCCAGTGACTCGTACAGGTGCTCGAGCGGCTTCGAGTCCTGGCGCGCGATATAGGCCGATCCGAGGCCCCTCAACGCCTCCGCGCGGGCTTTCAGGTCGCCGAGCTGGCGTGCCGCGGCGAGCGCGACGTTCTGCAGCTCGATCCGTTCGCGGCCGTGGCCCCGCAACGCCAGGAAGTTCGCCATGTGGTGCGGCACCTGCCAAGCGTGCGCGTAGTGGCCGCGGTAGGCCGCCAGGTACACGGACGCTCTGAGGTTCAGCCGCTCGGCGTTCAGCCATCGCGCCGCCTCGCGGACGGTCGTGAGCGGCGGCGGGTCGAACGGGAGGTACCGCACGACGGAGCGGATCCGTGACCGGCCTGGCGACATGCGGTACTCCGCGAGCACCACCGTGTGCAGGTAGAAGTCGAGGATGCGCAGCACCGCCTCCTCTGCCTCCTCCGGCTCGGCGCTGGCCTTCGCGTGCTCGGCCAGGAGGTCGTGGAACCGATAGCGGCCGTTCTCCCGCTGCTGCACCAGGTGCACGTCGAGCAGTTCGTCCAGCAGGCGTTCGGCTTCCGCGCGCGTCGAACCGATCAGCGCGGCCGCGAGGTAGGCGTCCCAGTCCTCGCCGGTGTGCAAGCCGAGCCGCCGGAACAAGCGCTGCTGCTCGGGCGTGAGTTGCTGGTACGACAACGTGAACGCCCCCGCGACGCTGCGTTCGCCCGCGGTCAGCTCGGTCAGCCGGTGTTCGGTGAGCCGCAGGGTGACGTCCTGCGCCGTCCACGCGGGTCTGGTGCGCCAGCGGGCACCGACGATCCGCACGGCCAGAGGCAGGTAACCGCAGAGCCGGACGATCTCCCGGCAGCTTTCGAGATCGGCTCTCTTCCCCACGATGCCGGTGAGCAGGTTCAGCGAGTCCTTTTCGGACAGAACGTCGAGCGAGACGGTGTGCGCGGCGTCCAGGTCCACGAGCCGGCGCCTGCTGGTGACCAGCACCATGCCGGTGCCGGGCAGCAAAGGGCGGACCTGGGCGGCGCTGCCCGCGTTGTCCAGCACGACGAGTGCCTTGCGGTGGGCCATTTCCGCTCGCCACCGCGCGGCGCGGGCGTCCAGGCCGTCCGGGATGTCGTGGGCCGGCACGCCGAGCGCGGTGAGCAACGCCAGCAGGGCGTCCGACGGGGTGCGCGGTTCGACGCCCTCGGTGTAGGAGTGCAGGTCGACGAACAGCTGCGCGTCGGGGAACTTCTGCGCGAGCCGGTGGGCGGCGCGGACCGCGAGCGTGGTCTTGCCGATGCCCGCCATGCCGTCGATGGCGGTGATCGCGACGCAGCCGGACGGCACCGCGGCGAGGATCTCGTCGAGGTCCTCCGCGCGGCCGGCGAAGTCGGGGATGTCGCCGGGCAGGTCGTTGCGGGACGTCGGCCGGTTGTCGGCCGTGAGCACCTGCTGGTGGGCTTTCTGCAGGTCCTTGCCGGGGTCGAGGCCGAGCTCCTCGGCGAGCCTGGCGCGGATGTCGTCGTAGGCCTGCAGTGCCTCGGTCTGCCGGTCGCAGCGGTGCAGCGCCACGATCAGCTGCGCCCACATCCGTTCCCTGGTCGGGTTCTGACCGGTGAGCGTGCGCAGTTCGGGGACGAGCTGCTCGTGCTTGCCGTTGCGCAGGTCGGTCTCGATGCGCGCTTCCAGCGTCGCGAGGTACTTCTCCGTCAACGCGGGCAGGTGGTCGCGTTCGAGCGCGTCGCTGCCGATGTCGGCGAACGGGCGGCCGCGCCACAGAGCCAACGCCTGCACTGGTTCCAGCTGGTCGAACCGGTGGACGTCGACCTCGTCCGGCCGCACGTCCAGCAGGTATCCGCCGGGCTTCGTCCGCACGAGTTCTGGCCGGCCGAGGTCCTCGCGCAGCCGGCCCACCGTCGTCTGCAGGGCGTTGCGAGAACCACCGACCAGCTCGACCAGTTCGTCGATCCCGACCACCTGGCCGGGACGCAGCAACAGCGCGGCGAGCACCACCCGCCGTTTGCCGGGCGGGACGTGGACGCGGTGCCCGTCGAGCACCACGTCCAACGGCCCGAGCAGGCCGAACGATCTCACTTCCACTGACCCCAGTGGACCTGCTCGTCGAACCGCCGGCGCTTGCGCGTCAGCGGCGAAGCACCCTCGGAGATGGTCTCCTCGGCGGGGTGCCCGATCGCGATCATGCCGATCGGCACGTAGATGTCCGGCACGCCGAACTCCGCCCTCAGCGCCGGCCACTCCTCCTTGTTCGTCCCGAAGAAGACCGCGCCGAGGCCCTCGTCCACGGCGGTCTGCAGGATCAGCAACGACGCCATGCCGGTGTCGATGTCCCAGTACGGCACCGGCCAGTGGTCCTCGGAGCGGTCCGTCCAGCCCTTGTCGGCCTGCGCGTACCGGTCGAGGTAGATGTCCTTGGCCGAGAACGGGATGACGACGACCGGCGCCGCCTTGACCTCGTCCGCGGCCCACCACTCGAACTTCTCGGCGAGCCTCTTGAGCGGTTCGCCCTGCAGCACCAGGAACCCCTGGCCCTGCGAGAACCCGGCGGACGGGCCGCGCACGGCGTTGCGCATGATCCGCTGGATGCTCTCGTCGCTGACCGGTTCGCTGGTGAACTTGCGCACCATCCGCCGGCGCCGGACGACATCTTGGAACTCCACGTCAACCTCCCCCAGATAGAGACCTCGACCGTATCAGCGACCGAGGCGTCCTACCTGGGCTGCCACCCCGGCCCTGGACCGCACCTCCAGCTTGGCGAAGATCCGCGAGAGGTGGCCTTCCACGGTCTTCTCGGCCATCCGGAGCTGCCGGGCGACCTGGCGGTTCGTCAGGCCCTCGCCCACGAGCTGGGCGACCTGGCGTTCCCGTGAAGTGAGTGCGTCGAGCCCGTCCTGGGCCGGGATCGGCGCACCGCAGGCGGCCAGCAACTCCTGTGCGCGGCGGAGTTCGGCCTCGCCCTCCGCCCGTGCGCCGAGGGAGACGAGCGCGGCACCCCTGGTCAGCCGCGCTCGCCCCTCCTCGAGTTGCTGACCTGCCGTGTCGAAGTGGTGCACGGCCTGGGCGGCCCGTTGTCCGGCCTCCGCGTGCTCGCCGCGTGCCTGGTGCACCTGGGCCCACGCCAGGTCCGCGAACCCGAGGCAGCCCGGCAGTCCGGCCCGCTCGGCCGTTGCCGCCGCGTGCTCGGCCCAGTCGGCGGAACCTGTTGCCTGCACGAGAAGTTCGTACATCTCCGGCCGGTAGGCGGGTGGGACCCTGGGCAGTTCCGCGCCGCCGCCGGCCGAGAGGATCTCGAACGCCGCCGCGTCCTTCTCCCCCGCCGCGAGCAGCGCGTGGCCGACCCGGATCCGGGCGATCGTCGGGTGCCAGCCCTCGATCGCGCGAGCCACGTCGACGGCTCGGCGCGCCACCTCAAGTCCGGTGATGTAGTCGCCTCGCAACGTGAGCAACCACGAGTGCACCGAGAGCGTGAGGGCGTGCAGGTCCTTGCTGCCGCTGAGGAACGCCGCTTCGGCCGCCTCCGCAGCGCCCTCGCAGGCTTCCTTCAGGCAGCCGAGCCAGCGCAACGCGTTCGCGACGCCGAGCAGCAGGTTGCCGAGCACGTGGTGCTGCCCGGTCGAATGGGCGACGGCGAGAGCACGTTCGTAATGCCTCAACGATTCCCGGAACCGGCCGAGGCGCAGTTCACTCCACGCCAGCCAGACCACGGATTCCAGTCTGCGGGCCACGTCCCGGTCCGTCGCACCGTCCACAGCGGACGCGGCGGAGGTGAGCCGGGACGCGTCGCCGTCCGACAGCGAGGCCACCGCGGCCGCGCCGGCCTCCAGAACCGCGTCACCCTCGCGTTGCGCGATCTCCCGCACGTCCGCCAGCAGGGAGGCGATCGTGTCCGCCGACTCCATGACCTGCAGCAGTGACACGGACAGGACGAGCTTCAGCACCGCGTTGTCCTGCGCGGATTCCAGCTCCCGGGCCGCCAGCGCCCTGACCTCGGCGTGCAGGCCGAGTGCACGTTCCACGTGGGCGCAGAAGGCCACGACGTCGAGCCGTTGCGGATGGTCCTTGGGCAAGGCGTTCAGCAGGTCGTGAAGTGCGGCGCGGCTGTCGTTGAGGCGTCCGGAAAGGCCGAGTGCACGGGCGTGCCCCCAACGCAGTTCCCATTCGTCGTCGGTGCTCAACGCCAACGCCGTCGCGTACCACTGGGCCGCGGTCGCCGGTGCCTTGTGCATCACCGAGTTCGCTGCGGCGGACAGGATGCTGACGGCGTGCCGATCCCCCTGTGTCGCGGCCAGTTCGACGTGGTGGGCGCGGGCTTCCGCTGGTGCGCCAAGGCGTTCGAGCACCTTCGCGGCTCTGCTGTGGGCCTTGTGCCTGGTGGCGACCGGGGCCGAGTGGTAGGCGGCGTTGCGGACGGTCGGATGCCGGAAGTGGTAGGCCCGCTGGTCGTGCCGGACCAGGTCGGCGGCGATGAGGTCGTCCAGCGCGGTGAGGGCGTCCTCGACGTCCAGGTCCGCGATCTCGGCCACGACCGCAGCCTCGAACTGGTCGCCCATGACCGCCGCGACCTGCAACAACCTGGCGGTTCGCGGTGCCAGCACGGACATCTCGCCTCTCAGCGCGGCTTGCAGCGCCTCCGATCCACCCGCGAGCGTCTCCAGGTAGAACGGGTTGCCGCCACTCTCGTCGTACAACGCCTTGCTGACCGGCGCTTTCAGCAGTTCCGCGGCTTCGACCCTGGTCAGCGGGCCGAGTTCGACGACCGGCAGGCAGTGCATCCGCAGCTGGCGCGGCCGGAACCCGCAGGCGATCTTGGTCTGCGGCGGCCGGTGCCGGATCAGGTGGTGGAGCAGGTCCATCGACGCCGCGTCGGCCCAGTGCAGGTCGTCGAGCACCAGCAGGACGTCACCGAGGCCGTGCAGCAACGACCTGATCTCCCGGTGCAGCCGGTGCCTCCCGATCGCGGTGAGGTCGGCGCCCAGGTCGAGCGTCCAGTGTTCGCCGAGCGCGTCCACGAACACGCCGAACGGGATGCTGCGCTCGAACTCGCCGATCCGCCCGGCGAGCACGCGCGGGTGGTGCGCGGCGAGGGCGCCGAGCAACGTGGACTTGCCCATGCCCGGATCACCGGCCAGGGCCACGGCGCCGTCGTTCAGGTGCCGGGTGAGCTGCTGCCATTCGCGGTCGCGGCCGACCCGAGGGGTTTCCCTCGTTGTGGCCGCGATCGGGTCGCTGACAATCTGAGCCGTCACGGCTCGCAGCCTGCCGACGGCGTGCATCGTTTCCGCACCGTGGGCGCATTTGCGCTGCTAGCGGTGTGGCGATTCGCCTCACACGGCCCGCGCTACGCCGCTAGTGTCGCTTTTCGTGCGGTTTCGTGTGCTGGGTCCACTCGACGTCTCCCCTGGTGAGGTCGTGGGCCCGCGCAAGCGCAAGATCCTCACCGCGCTGCTGCTCAACGCGGGCCGCGTGGTGAGCGTCGACCAGCTGACCGCCGCCGTCTGGGACGCCGATCCACCTCAGACCGCCGCCCGTCAGATCCGCAACACGACCACGTCGTTGCGCCGCGACCTCGTTGCGGCAGGTGCTCCGGACGGGGTGATCGCGGCCGGCGGGCCGGGGTTCGTGCTGGACCTGACGGGGTGCTGGTTCGACCTGGCCGAGTTCGACCGGCTGGTGGTCTCCGATCCGGCCGGTGCGCTGGCGTTGTGGCGCGGTCCGGCGTTGGACGGGCTGGGCAGCGCGGCGCTGGCTCCTGCCGCCGAGGCCCTGGACGCGCGGCGGCTCGCGGCCCTGGAACAACGCATCGGCGCCGATCTCGACTCCGGCGGGGACGTGCTGGAGGAGGTTCGCGCGCTCGTTTCGCTGCACCCGTACCGCGAGACGCTCGTTGCTTTGCTGATGCGGTCCTACTACTTGGCCGGACGTCAGGCCGATGCGCTCGCCGCCTACCAGCGCCTGCGTGATCTGCTGGACGCCGAGCTGGGTGTCGTTCCGTCTCCGGCTGTTCGCTCGCTCTACGAACAGATCCTGCGCCAGGACCTGGACGCCGGCGTGTCCGGTCCGCGTCAGCTCCCGCCGCCTTCAGACCTGTGTGGACGGTCCGCACTGGTGGCCGAGGTGGTTTCCGCGCTCCCGGTGGTGGTGCTGACCGGGCAGGGTGGCGTCGGGAAGTCCGCCTTGGCCGTCCGGGTCGCGCATGATCTCGCTGCTCGTTATCCCGGTGGTCAGCTGTACGCCAAGCTGCTGGGGTCCTCCGCCTTCGAGGTGCTGGGCAGGTTCCTGCGTGCGTTGGGCGTGCCGCCCAACGAGGTGCCCGCTGATCTGGACGAACGCGCCGCCGTCTACCGCTCGCTGCTGGCTTCGCGCCGGGTGCTGGTCGTGCTGGACGACGCCTTGGACGAGCGCCAGGTCCGGCCGTTGCTGCCCGGCTATCCGGGCTCGGCTCTGCTGGTGACCTCGCGCCGTTCGCTGGCCGCTCTGCGCGAGGCCCGGCACATCGTCGTTCCCGTGCTGGATCTGGACGACGCGGCCGCAATGCTTGCAGGGTCCGACGATGTCTCAGCCAGGTCCCTTGCCGTCCTTTGTGGACGTTTGCCGCTGGCGTTGAGCGTGCTGGCGGCCCGGCTGACCCGCCCGGACATGACCCCGGCCCGGTTGCTGACGCGGCTGGTGGGCCAGCGCGCGTTGCTCGACGAGCTGGCGGTCGGCGACCTCGACGTGCGCGGCAGCATCGCGCTGAGCTACCGGGCCCTGTCCCCCGCCGCCGGTCTGGCGTTCCGCCGCCTCGGTCTGCTGGGCGGCGTGACGATGCCGGCGTGGGTGCTGGCCGCGTTCGCCGACCAGCCGTGGGAGGCCGGCGAACGCCTGCTCGACGACCTGCTGTCCTGCCACCTGGCCGAGCCAGCGGGCGTCGACGAGGCCGGCCAGTCCCGCTTCTTCCTGCACGACCTGGTGCACGAGTTCGCGTCCGAGCTCGTCGTCCAGGAGTCCGTCGCCGACCGGCGTGCCGCCGTGACACGCCTGGTCCACGGCCTGCTGGCGTTGGCCGCCACCGCCGACGACCGCCTGGGCCACGGAACCGTGCTGTCCCACGCCCTCATCCCGGGCAACGCCCCCGGCACGGCGCTGGAGCTGGCGAGCACCCGCCCGTTCGACTGGTTCGAGGCGGAACGCGACGTCCTGGTGGCCGTCATCCAGCAGGCCGCGTCCCTCTCGCTGGCGGACGAGGCCTCCGAACTGGCCGTGCGCACCCGCTCGTTCTTCTCGGTGCGCCAGTACTTCACCGAGGGCGAGGCCGTCACCCGCGCGGTGATCGACTGCCTGCCGGGCCCCGACCCGCGCAAACTCGTGAACATCCGCGCTTTGTTCGCGCTGTACACGCAGCAGGACCGCAACGCGGAACTCCCGGCCCTCGCCGCCGAGGTGCAGGCCATCGCGGGACAAGTAGGTGATCCGCTGGGGATCGCGGAGGCGCGCTGGCAGGTGGCCGCGACCGCCGCCCGGTTCGGCCAGCTCTTCGAGGCCGTCGCTGCTTTTCGGGTGTGTGCCGCGGAGTTCGCCACCTGTGGCACGCCGGTCCACGACGCCCTGACGCGGTGGGGGCTCGGGATCGCGCTGGCCGACCTCGGGCTGCCCGAGGCCGCGGTGGTGTTGAAGTCGTTCCTGGGCGATCCGCCGTCGCGGCTCACGTCGATGGGGCTGAAGGAGTACGCGGAGCTGTTGATCGACGCCGGCCGGCCCGACGAGGCGGTGGAAACGCTGGAGGTCGCTCGCTCGGCGATCCTGGAGATGGACGATCGGCCCGGGCTCGCGCACCTCGACCTGGTGCACGGGTACGCGGACTTCGTGGCCGGCCACGCTGATCTGGCGGTTTCCCGGCTTCGGTCCGCTTTGGAGGTGCTGCGGGAGCACCGTGATCCGCAGGGCACGGCGGTGGCGTTGCGGCGGCTCGGTGACGTGACAGGAGATCGCGCCTGCTGGGAGGAGGCGGCGGCGATCTTCCGCCGGATCTCGCTGCCGCTGGAGCTGATGCGGACGTTGGTGCGGCTGGGCGACCCCGAGGGTGAGCGGCTGCTCGCGGAGCTGGGGCTGCCGCGGGCATGCTTGCGCAGGGGTACCCCCGAGCCGGGAACCCCTACATCTCAACGTACTCAGGGGGTCTGACACTCAGCGGGTCCGGCCACTCGGCAGGTCCGGCACTCGGCGGGTCCGGCACTCAGCTGCGGCTGGAGAGCTACCACCGTCAATCTGCGTCAACCAGGTGAAGTTCGGCGAAGTCGGCGGGGATGTGCCCACCGTGCTCCAAGTAGGCCGCGAGCACGACACGCACGATCTCCAGCGGTACCACCTGCTGCGCTGGGATCTCTTGAGTGTTGGCCGCGAAGTCGAACAACGCCGTCCCCGTAGCGGTGTGGTCGCCCAGTGTCGCGCGCGCCGGGTCCCAGTACTCCTGCACAAAGCCGGACTCTGCTCCGATGCCCGCGTACAGGTGCGGGAAGCCGTAAGGGTCCTCGTTGATCGCGAGTTCGACGATCGAGGGGACAGGACCCCCGTCCAACTCCATCACGCGGGTGATCAGCTCAGACAGCTCGTCCTGTGTGCTGATCAACAGCGGGGATTCGCCGGTCTCGTGGTCGTAGATTGCCTTCAGCGTTGCCACGGTGCCCGTGTCCCTCCTGCGATTGTCTGCTGGTAGCCGTCCGGACCATGGATGGTCAGCGTTGAGCCTGCGGGGAGAATCGCCCCGACCAGCACTGTGCATCCGAAGTCACCTGGACACGGCTTGTTGTCGATCACCACGGTAGCGTGCTGGATACCGTTGTTGCGCATGTGCACCGCGAGCTTGGTTTCGACGTGCCATGCGGCGAATGGAAGTCCTGGACGGGGCATCATGAGGGACTTGAGGCACTCCGCGACCGCCTTGTCGTCCGGCCCTTCCCCACTCACGATCTCGTTGTCCGGGTGGTCTGGCGCGAACCATCGTCCGTGGGTTTTCTGACCGCTTTTCCGTTGTCTCGAAACTGGCAGTTGCTCCCGGAGTTGCCTGATGTGCTCCGGTGAACCCTGCCTCGGCGCACTTGAACTCGGTGGCGGAAGCAAAACCCGCGGCGAACGGGTCGACGCAACTGGAGCGGCAGGCGTATTCGGAGGCCTGCCGCCCAACTCCAGTCTCCTGACCATGCCCTGAATCGCGTCCGCGACGGTCCCGAGCCCTGACGTCAGCCCTTCAGGCTCTCGGATGCCGTCGACAGCGTTCGTGAACAGTGCGCGCGTTTCTTCAACGTCCGCTTGCAGCGATCCCTCTCCGGCGACCACGAGAAGCTCACATGCGGCCTCGGCGAGTTCCGCCGCGCTATGCGCCGCGCTGATCGCATCTTCGATCTTGCCAAGCGCGCCGTTGAGCGCGGCCCCCACGTCGCCGATCGATGCCACGGTTCCCTCCGCCGTCCCCACCGCCCGGATGGAGACTCCGGCCAGCGCTGCGGCAGAACCCCAACGTACTCACGGGGTCTGACACTCGGCGGCGGCCCGATCAGAGCCGCCGCAGCCCCGCCAGCACCCGCTCCAGCAATGCGCTGTCCGGCCGATCCTCCCCGTAGGACGACGCGGTCCGGTGCACATCGATCAACCCGTGCGACGCCATGTCACCGAGCAGCACCTTGGTGACCCCCAACGGCAGCCCGCGCAGAGCAGCGATCTCCGCCACCGACCGCGGCGAGTGGCACAGGGCCAGCACGTCCTGGTGTTCCGGGCGCACGGCGGTGGCCGAGCGCTCGTTCACCGACACCAGGGTTTCGATCTCCAGGTGCACGTCGGACGTGGTGCGGCCGCCGGTCCACGCGTAGGCGCGCACGATCGAGGACGACGTTTCCATCGACGTCTCGATCGACGGCAGTGGCGGGACCGGCTCGAAGGGCAGCGTGGCGTACGGGTCCGGTTCCGGTGGGGGTTCCGGGGCGCGCTGGGCCTTCTTCTTGCCGCGCTTGCGGATTCGTTCGCTGTCGAAGCTGAAACCGCTGATCAGGTCACCGAAGTTGACCTGCTCGTCGGGATCTCCGTTCATGCCAGCTCGGCCCGCAGTTCCGGCGTGAGCAGCTGGCCCACTTGGCGCACGACCACCGTCATCTCGTACGCCACCTGCGCGACGTCAGAAGAAGAGGAAGCCAGCACCGCCAGGACCGAGCCGTCGCTGATCGACGACAACAGCATGACGCCGCGGTCCATCTGCACGACCGTGCGGACCACTGCCTCGCCGGCGAAGCACTTGGAGGCCGACTCCGCGAGGGAGACCACGCCGGCCACGATCGCCGCGAACTGCGGGGCGACGTGTGCGGGCAGCTTCGTGGACGAGATCAACACCAAGCCGTCGGCCGAGATCACCACGGCGTGCTCGATGCCTGGTGTGCGTTCGGCGAAGTTGGTGACCAGCCAGCCGAACTGGTCCACCTGCGTGCTCATCGACTCTCCTGGTGGTCGGGAAGGCCTCGCTGCACACCGCGCTGGAAGGCGTCGAGGAAGCCTCGGGCCGACTCCGGCGTCTGACGTGCGGGCGCGGGGGGAGGCGGCGGTGCGGCGGCGGGTGTCGTCTGCTGGAACCAGGACGCCTGCTGCTGCACGATCGCTTCCCCGCGGAAAGACTCCCAGGACTCCTCCCGTCGTGGTGCCAGTTCGGCCGGAACCAACACGATCGCGCGAGTCCCCTTGCCCTGTTGGGCATCGAGACGTACCACGATCTGGTGGCGTTCGGCGAGCCTGCCGACGACGAAAAGTCCCATTTCACGGAAGACCTGGACGTCCGCGCCATCGCCGGCGGCCTCGAGACGGCGGTTCACGATCGCCAGTGCCTCGGGGTCGATGCCGATGCCGTGGTCGACCACGTCGATCTGCACGATGTCGCCCGCCTCGATCGACGCGCTGATCGAGACCTGGGTGTGCGGCGGCGAGAAAGCCGTTGCGTTGTCAAGAAGTTCGGCCAGCAGCCGGACGAGGTCGCTTGCGACATAACCGACTACTTCGGCACCGGGCGCCGTGTGCACCATCACCCGTTGGTACTGCTCGATCTCCGCGGCCGCCGCGCGCAGCACGTCGGTCAGCGGGATCGGACGGGTGAACCGCCGTGCCACGTCGCCGCCGGAGAGCACCATGAGGTTCTCGTTGTTGCGGCGCATGCGGGTGGCGAGGTGGTCGAGCTTGAAGAGGTTCGCGAGCTGGTCCGGGTCCTCTTCGTACTTCTCCAGCTCCTCCATCAGCTTGAGCTGGCGTTCGACGAGGCTCTGACTGCGCCGAGAGAGGTTCACGAAGATGTTGCGCATGTTCGCGCGCATGCCGGCCTGCTCGATGACCGACCGGACGGCCTGCTGGTGCACCGCGTCGAACGCGCGCGCCACCTGGCCGAACTCCTCGGTCGTCTCCACCGGCACCGGCTCGATCTCGGTGCTGCCGCGTCCGGTTGCCACCATTTCGGGAAGTTTGTGCCACGCCACTTCGAGAGCGGAGCGGCGCAACGCGTTCAGCGAGCGCAGCAGGTAGCGGCCGACGACGAACCCGATGGTGCCGGCCAGGATCAGGCTGGCGAACAGGATCGCGGACGCGGTACCGGCGGCGTCGCTCGTCTCGTCGCGCAGGCGGTCGGCGGTGGCGCGCAGGTCGTCCTGCAGACCCGTCACCACGGTGCCCATCGACGTCACGACAGCGCCCGTCGCCTTGCTCCAGTCCGCCGCCGCGATCGGCAACGGCCTGGGCTTGGCCGCGTTGTTGTTGCCGGGGTTGTTGCCTGTGTTGTTGCTCGCGTTCGACCCGTCCGAGGTCGGGTGCAGCACCGCGGCGGCCAGCATCGTGCGCTGTGCCTCGATGTCCGGGCCGTTGAAGTTCTTGCCGTAGGTCTTCATCTGGTCCGGCGTCGCGAGCGCGGCGAACTCGCCCGCGATGTAGCCGAGCTTGACGTTCGACTCGACCAGCGACCGCACCTCGGCGTTGGTCAGCTGGCCGCGGGTGAGCCCGGACAGCACGACCGCCTGCTGGTACAGGACCTGATCGCGCACGTGCACCACGTGGTGCAGGCCCATCGCCGTGCGCAGCAGCGCGGCGTCGCCGAACTCGCTCGCGATCACCTCGTCCACGTCGAGCAACGAGTCGGTGAGCTCGCTGTAGGCCTTGATCACGGCCGGCACGTCGTTGGTCCGCTCGCGCAACGCGTCCAGATCGCCGACCCTGCCCTGCACGTCGTTCATGCGGGCGGTCACGACCTCGCTGAGCGAGGTCTTCGCGATCTGGTCGCGCAACGCCGCGCGGGCGTCGTCGGTGCGCTTGACCTGTTCTGCGAGCAACTGCGGACCGACGCCCTCCGCGACGATCCGCCGTTCCGACTGCACGCCCTCGATCACGGGGATCAGGGCGGCGCGGACCTTCACCAGCCGCTGGAGCGCCGCGTAGGACTCGGCGCGTTCCATCTGGGAATTGATCTGCAACACGCCGGAGCCCACCGCGATGGTGACCGGAACGATCAACACCGCGGCGAGCTTCACCGGCAGGCGCCAGTTGCGCCAGTTGACGAGCGCGTTGAACATCAGACGAAGAGCTTGGCCGCGTTCAGGAAGAGCCGGTACAGGCCGTACGCGAGCGGGAGACCCACCCACAGCCACGCACCGATCAGCAGCAACGTGCTTGACCGGTTTTCTTGGGGTGAGCTCACTTCTTCACCACGCCTTCCGCCTCTTCCTTCTCAGCCGACTCTGCGACGTCCGCAGCCTCGGCCTCGTTCCACTTGGCGACCGTCGCGTCGTCGTCCGACTTCGGCGCGGGCTTCTCGGTCTCCTCGACGGCCTTCGGCTCGTGGAACTTCGGGTTGACCGGGCGGATCAACTCGTTCGCGACGAAACCAACGACCAGCAGCGAGATCATGATGTAGAACGACGTCGCGTACAAGTCAGGACCGACATGTCCGGCCTTCTTGCCCGCGTCCGCGATGGCGTTGACGATCAGCGGCCCGAGCACGCCGGCCACCGACCACGCGGTCAGCAGGCGACCGTGGATCGCGCCGACCTGGTAGGTGCCGAACAGGTCGCGCAGGTACGCCGGCACGGTCGCGAAGCCCGCGCCGTAGAACGACAGGATCACCATCGCCGCGATCACGAACAGCGGGGTGCTGCTCGGGCCGAACGTCAGCAGCACCAGGTAGAGCAGCGCGCCGACACCGAGGTAGAGGCGGTAGATGTTCTTGCGCCCCACGATGTCCGAGGTGGACGACCAGATGAACCGGCCGGCCATGTTGGCTGCGCTGAGCAGTGCCACGAAACCGGTGGCTGCCGTCGCGGCGACCGGCGTCGAGGACTCCTTGAAGAAGTCGACCAGCATCGGCGCGGCCTTCTCCAGGATGCCGATGCCCGCGGTGACGTTGAAGCACAGCACGACCCAGAGCAGCCAGAACTGCGGCGTCTTGATGGCGTTGTTCGCGGAGACGTTGAAGGAGACGGTGCCCTTCGGCTTGTCCTTGAGCAGCGCCGCCTTCGCCTCGGTGAACTCCTTGGAGGGCAGGCGGATCAGCAGCACGCCGACGCTCATGAAGACCGCGTAGACGACGCCGTGGATGAGGAAGGCCTTGCCGATTCCCGACGTCGAGGTGTTGCCGAACGCCGTCAGCATCGAGGTGGACCACGGTGACGCGATCAACGCTCCGCCGCCGAAGCCCATGATCGCGATGCCGGTCGCCATGCCCGGCCGGTCGGGGAACCACTTGATCAGCGTGGACACCGGCGAGATGTAGCCGATGCCGAGACCGATGCCGCCGATCAGGCCGTAGCCCACGACGACGACCCAGTACTGACCGGCCCACACGCCCACGGCCGAGATCAGCAGGCCGGAGCAGAAGGCGATCAGGGACATCAACATCGCCCAGCGCGGACCCCTGCGCTCGACGGTCGTGCCGAGCACCGCCGCCGACAACCCGAGCATCACGATGCCGAGCTGGAAGGGCAGTGCGGACTGCGTTCCCGTGATGCCGAGCGATTTCTCCAGCGGCGTCTTGAAGACGCTCCAGGCGTAGGCCTGACCAATGGAGAGATGAATCGCCAGAGCAGCGGGCGGAACTAGCCAGCGGTTCCATCCGGGAGGCGCGACTTGGCGTTCGCGCGCTAAGAACCCCACTTTATCCCCAACCGTCACCAAATACGCGGACCGATCGATCCTAGGCCAGGTGCACACGTGCGACAACGGTCTGGACCAGCTCAGCTGTGTTGCACTACATGCAACAGAACCTCAAGTTCAGCTCAAACACCGTGCTACAACACCTAAGACGTACCATTTGAGACAAATGCAGTGTCCGGTTTTGCCCGTTTCCCGGCATTCGGGCGCCTCTCGGGCACGGTGTCGAATCGTCGAACAAGCGTTGACTGCACACGTGAGAGCGCTACAGTGGTCGCCGCACGCATGAGGGGCGGGTAGTACATGACCAAGGCGATGCGGTCGCCTGGAGAAACACAGCAGGAGTACCGGGAAATCCGGGGTTTCGCGTCCTTCGACGACCCCGAGACTTTGTCGTACGTCGATTCCGACGGCAAACCGAACTTCGCTCTGATTCAGCAGACCGACGAATTCCGCTCCCTGCGCCGACGACTCACAACGTTCATCTTCCCGATGACCGCGCTTTTCCTCACGTCCTACTTGACGTTCGTGCTGCTGTCCGCGTATGCGAAAGAGTTCGTCAGCATCAAGGTGATCGGCGTGATCAACCTCGGCATCCTGCTGGGCTTGAGCCAGTTTGTGACATCGATCATCATCACGCTCGGTTATGCCCGTTACGCAAAGCGACGGCTGGACCCGCAGCGCAAATTGCTCGCCGAGAAGACAGGCGTCGAGGAGTAAGTCATGCCCACCACCGGCAACCCGGTGCTGAACCTCAGCGTCTTCGCGGTGTTCGTCCTGATCACCCTGTACATCGTCTACCGCTTCAGCAGCCGGAACGTGACGGCGTCGGACTACTACGCCGCGGGCAGCTCGTTCACCGGCGCCCAGAACGGCGTGGCGCTGTCCGGTGACTTCCTGTCCGCCGCGTCGTTCCTCGGCATCTCCGGCGGCATCGCGGCGCACGGCTACGACGGGTTCCTCTACTCCGTCGGCTGGGTCGTCGCGTGGCTCGTCGGCCTGCTGCTGATCGCGGAGGGCCTGCGCAACACCGGCCGCTTCACCGTCGGCGACGTGCTGGCGTTCCGCATGAAGCAACGCCCGGTCCGCGCGGCCGCGGCCAACGCCACCCTGGTGATCTCGTTCTTCTACATGATCGCGCAGATGGCGGGCGCCGGCGGCCTGATCGCGTTGCTGCTCAACGTGTCCTCGAAGTGGGGCCAGGCGATCCTGATCGCGGTGGTCGGCATGGTCATGGTGCTCTACGTGCTGCTCGGCGGCATGAAGGGCACGACCTGGGTGCAGATCATCAAGGCCGTCCTGCTGCTGCTCTGCGTGACGCTGATGAGCGTCTTCCTGCTCGGCAAGTTCGGTTTCAGCCTGTCGGCGATCATGCAGCAGGCCACCGAGAACAACAAGCTCGGCGAGGCCGTCCTCGACCCCGGCGCGAAGTACGGTTTCAGCGCGATGTCCAAACTGGACTTCGTCTCGCTCGCGCTGTCCTTAGTGCTGGGCATCGCATCCCTGCCGCACGTGCTGATGCGCTTCTACACCGTGCCGAACGCCTCCGAGGCCCGTCGTTCGGTCGTGTGGGCGACCTGGACGATGGTCATCTTCTACCTCTGCACGCTGGTGATCGGCTTCGGCGCGATGGCGCTGGTGGGCACCGACACCATCGCCGCCGCACCAGGTGGCGAGAACTCCGCCGCGCCACTGCTGGCGTTCCGGATCGGCGGCGCCGTGCTGCTGGGCATCGTGTCCGCGGTGGCGTTCGCGACGATCCTCGCGGTCGTAGCCGGCCTCACTCTGGCGGCCTCCGCCTCGTTCGCCCATGACGTCTACGCCAACGTGATCAAGCGCGGCAACGCCGAACCCCGCAGGGAGATCCGGGTCGCCCGGCTGACCGCGGTGGTCGTCGGGCTGCTGTCGATCATCGGCGGCATCGCGGCGAACGGGCAGAACGTGGCGTTCCTCGTGTCGCTGGCGCTGGCACTGGCCGCCTCGGCGAACCTGTCGACGATCCTCTACACGATCTTCTGGCGCCGCTTCAACACCACCGGCACCCTGTGGAGCATCTACGGCGGCCTGGGCTCGTGCCTGACGCTGATCATCTTCTCGCCGGTGATGTCCGGCTCGAAGACCTCGATCTTCCCGGACATCGACTTCGCGTGGTTCCCGCTCGGCAACCCCGGCCTCGTCTCGATCCCGTTCTCGTTCCTCTGCGGCTTCCTCGCGACGATCTTCTCGAAGCGCGAGCCGGAGATGGCGGCCAAGGCGGCGGAGATGGAAGTCCGCGCGATCTCGGGCATCGGGGCCCGCACCTGATCGAACGGGCCTGATCAGTCCGGGATGATCCCGGACTCGTGGGCGATGATCGCGGCCTGGACGCGGTTCTTGACGCCGAGCTGCCGGAAGATCGTGCTCACGTACACCTTCACGGTGCCCTCGACGACGTGGATGCGGGCCGCGATCTCGGCGTTCGACAGCCCGGCGCCGACCAGCCCGAGCACCTCGCGCTCGCGTGCGGTCAGGACCTCGATCCGTTGCGTCGCAAGGGGTCGTGGATGCGCCCTGGACAGCTGATCGACGACTCTCTTGGCCACCAACGGAGACAGGAACGCGCCACCGCCCGCGACGGCGCGCACGCCGGAGATGATCTCCTGCGGATCACCGGTCTTCAGCACGAAACCGGCGGCACCCTCCCCCAGCGCCCGGCTGATGTACGCGTCGTCCGCGAACGTCGTGAGCACCAGGGTTTTCGTGGCCGGATGGCACTCGCGGACCACCCTGGCCGCGTCCAGGCCGTCGAACACGGGCATGCGGATGTCGAGCACGGCGACGTCAGGCCGGTGCCGGGCGACCAGATCGATCGCCTCGCTGCCGTTCTGCGCCTCCGCGACCACCTCGATGTCACCGGCGGTCCCGAGCACGGCCTTCACGCCGAACCTGACCACCGGTTCGTCGTCCGCCAGCACGACCCTGATCAACCGGTCCTCCTCGCGAGCCACTCCTTGGACACCAGCCGATCATCCCGGAAGCACAGCTGGTGGAGGTCGTGCCGGGTGTTGTCGAACGGGTTGGCGTGCGTGCTGTAGTAGCGGCATTCGGTGTCGGCAGGTGCCCTCACGCCCAGAGGGTTGTCGACGCGGGTGCGCAGCGGCAGGTCCAGGTCGTCCTCCAGCTGTCCGAGCTGGGCCTGTGCGAACTGTCGCGACGTGAGCACTGATGTCGCCGCGTCGAACACCATGTAGCCCGGCACGCCGATCGCGATCCCCGCACACACGGCGGACGTGATCAGCACGGTCCTACGAGCGCTCTTGCGGATCTCTTCCTCTGCGCGTTCGCGTCGCACATGCGTAGGCGTGGTTCTCGCTCGCGGGCGTTCCGGGAGCTTGGCCCTCACCTCGAACCCGCCCTCGTCCGTCGGCGCGGCTTCGAACCAGCCACCGACCAGCGCGACGCGTTCGGCGAGGCCCACCAGTCCCTTGCCGCTGCCCACCGCGAGCGTTTTCGGCGCCGGACCGTTCGTGATCCGCAGCTCGAGGTTCGCGGTCAGGCTCACGGTGACCTTCGCGCCCGGCGCGTGCTTGATCACGTTCGTCAGCGCCTCGGCGGCCACGCGATGCACGGTTCGGGCGATGATGCCGTCGATCGCGGTCCTGCGCTCGTTGCTCAACTCCGCGTCGAGACCGCTCCTGGCAACGACTTCCTCGATCGTCGCCACAGGTTCGTCCTCGTCGGCCCTGAGCACCTGCATGACGTCGGCGAGCCGTTCCGCCGCGGCCGTGACGCTGGCTCGCGCGGTCTTGGCTGCCTCACGTTGTTGTGCGGTCAGGGTTGGTTCCAGTTCCAGCGCGCCCACGAGCAGGGCGGCGCGCGCCAGTTCGTGGCCAACCAGGTCGTGCATCTCACCGGCGAGGCGGGCGCGTTCGGCGTTGCGGGCGTTGTCGACGTCCCGTTCCAGCATCGCCGCGTGCTCCCAGCCGACCTCGCGCAGCTCCGCGAACTGCCGCCGGAACCGTCCGAAGGCCCACGGCACGACGCCGAGCACACCGATGCCGGAGGTGACCGCGAGCGCGGTGTCCGACCCGCCCCGTTCGGTGAGGGCGACCACGACACCGGCGATCTCCGCCACGGCGAGCGCGATCGCCGTGGCCCGCGGGTCTTTCGCATTCCGCCCGGCGAGAAAGCCGACCAGTGCCAGTGCGGGAGCGAGCGCGACCACCCTGACGTCGAACTCGACGCTGACGAGGTAGCAGACGAGCCAGGCACCCAGCGCGATGCCCAGAGCGACCGCGGGTCGCGTGCGCACGACGGCGAAAGCCGCGACGAACAAGACCAGGTAGAGCGCTGCCTCCCACACAAAGCTCATCATCCCAGGCGTTGCAGAACCACGGTCGGCGCGTCGTCGTTGCTCCGCTGCTTCTTCTTGAGCAGCACCGCGATTCCCCACGACACCAACGCACCGAGCACCAACCCGGCCAGCACGTCGTGTACATAGTGGACACCCACGACAACCCGCGACGCCGCCGCCGCGACCGCGCAGACCGCCGCCAACCAGCCGAGCGTCCGGTGCAGCGCCCAGATCGCCATCGCGGACGCCCCGGCGATCACCGAGTGGTTGCTGGGGAACGACCAGTCGCCCGGCTCCGGACACGCCGCCAGCGAAGGCGTTGTGCGACAGGGCCGTTCCTCCTGCACGACGAGCTTGACGACCTCGCTGACCGCGTAGGCCACCACCACCCCCGCCCCGGCGAGGAACGCCCTCAGCCGGAACCTGAACCACAGCGCCAAGAACATCAACGCGAACACACCCAGCACCGCGTCGGTGCCGATCACCAGCCAAGTCACCCAGCCGAAGCTACGAAGGCCACCGCTCGCGCACCTCTGCCGATCGGAACCGATCAGACCTTACTTTCGACAAGGAATGAGGTGGCACAAATAGCGCGACAAATGCGAAACATCGGCACCAGAGATGATCCCTGTACCGATATTCGACATCTCCCACTCTTTGGTCACCGGATTGACAACATTGGCCGACTATCGAGATCCTCAGCCACATGTGCACCGCTGTCGTCCTGGTAGGACGCCTTCACGTGGACCTGCGCCAGCAGGCCAGCGCACTCTGTCGCTCCCTCTGAGCGCCTTTCCCCCTTTGTGTCAACACATTCCGGCCGGTCTCTGCGCTGCGACCGAAACCGGGTGAATTCGGCGTGCCCAAAACAAGGAGAAGCCTTCAATGCGATGGCGAAAAACTCTGGCCGGAGCCGCGGTCGCGGTACTCGCGGCCGGCGTGGTCACGGCCAGCGGGGACAACTCCCCCGCTTATGCCGATGTGCAGACGACCGTGGACAGCAAGACCGCATCGGACGGCAAGTCGTACTGGGTGAAGAACCACCTCACCCGGGAAGCACAAACGTTGAGCAGCGGCCGCAAGAAGTGGCTTCTCGTCTGGGCTGGAGACGAGAACATCGCGGACACGCTCGTCAAAGACCTCAAGAACCTGCCGGGAAGCCTCGCCGGTGGCCTCGGCAAGGTCACCAACGCGTTGCCAGGGCCTGATTTCCTCGCGGTGATCGACGCGACGGAGGGTTCGCCGAGCTACGGCAAGGTCGTGAACACCGCGACCGTCGGGCCGTTGGTCGAGAACGAGCCGCACCACATGCAGTACGTGTGGCACAAGGGAGACACGGTCTACGCGGGCGCGCTGTTCGCGGCGGCCACCTACGCGTTCGACGTGAGTGCGCTGCCCGCGTTGAAGCTCAAGGGCATCAGCCTGCCGACGAACACGCTCGGCGGGTCTGTGCCGGACGCCTACTGGACGTTGAAGGACGGCACGGCGTACGGCACCTACATGGGCGGCCCCGTGGTGCCAGGTCCGTACCTCTACGCCAACGGCCAGACCGTGGTGGGCAACGGTTTCGCGGGCTCGCCCGGCGCGCTGGTGCGGTTCGACCAGACCGGCAAGGTGTTGTCGCAGACCTCCGCCGCCACACCACAGGGCGACGACCCCAAGCTGTGCGCGAACCTGCCTCGGCTGGGGGCGGCGACGTGCGCGAACCCGCACGGCATCCAGGCTCGCGAGGACCTGAACATCCTCGTGACGTCCGACTACGCCGAGCCGCGCAACATCATTCTCGACCCGGTCAAGGCGCCCTCGCCCTACCTGCGCCGCCCGACGGTCCGCACGTGGGACATCTCCGACCGCAACGCCCCGAAGCTCAAGGCCGTCAGCTACCTGCAGAACGGGCCCCGCTCCGATCCCGCCGACCCGCTGCACCAGGAGAGCCGCGCGGTCATGGAGACGACGGTGACGAACCTGCCCGGTCACAAGGGCGCGTTCGCCCAGACCATGCAGGGCGGCGCGGTGCACTACACGCCGGACATCACGGCCGCCGAGCCGCACTGGTACGAGGTGTTCGACGACGGGTCCGCCGGCAAGGCGATCCACGCGGGCAACGACTCGAACGGCGGCGGTTCGAACGGTGGCTGGATCCAGACCTCGCCGGACGACAAGTACCTGTACCGCGCCATTTCCGGACGGGGCAAGGGCGCGCTCGGCCCGAACGACCCCGGCACCACCGGTGGCGTGTACGTGCTGAACATCGAGAAGCTGCTCGCGGCGGGCACGTCGTTCCAGTGCCGCATCGACACGCTGGCCGAGGCGCAGAACGGCGGCGCGGAGTCCGACTGCCCGACGCTCGCGGGTGCCGTCCCGATCAACCCCGGCACGCCCGCCGCGGGTCCGCACTGGGGCGCCTACGACAACTTCGAGCTCGGCGGTGACGGCTTCTACCGCGAGATCACCTCGCCCAAGCGCATCGCGGTGTCGAACTACTTCGTCGCGCGCACCGGTCTCGACGGCGACCACAAGGTCAACATCGTGAAGATCGGCGACGGCGGTCAGCTGACCCTCGACACGTCGTTCAAGGACGAGTTCTCCGGCCAGGTCGGCATCAACTTCAACCGCAAGGACTGGCCGCACGGCCCGTTCGGCAACGCGAAGCCGCACTCGGAGCTGTTCGTGATCACGGATGCGGACGTGAAGTAATGGATCATCCCCACGGAGGTTTCGAGGCGGTAGAAGGCGTCTCGGTCTGGGTCGTCGTCGTGCGGCTCGCGCTGCTGCTCGTCTCGGCGCTGATCGCCGGCTCCGGGATCGCGGTCGTGGTCCCGAAACGGGTGAGGGCCGCGAACTTCGCACTCGCGGCGCTGGCCGTCGGGCTCGTCACCGTGTCGCTGGCGGTTTTCGACGCGCACGTGCTGGGCGCGCTGGCACACGTGGTGCTCGTAGTCCTCGTGCCGGTGCTGCTCGGCCGGCCTGCCGCGAGGTGGGTGGCGGCGGCGTTGACGTTGCTGCTGGTGATCGAGACCTCCGTGGGGGATTCCGGTCTGTTGCTGGTGGCCAACACCGTCTACGTGACCGGCGCGGTCGCGTGGGTGGCGCTGGCGCTGTCCTCTTCGCCGCGCGCTCGGCAGCACGCGCTGTCGTTGGGCGTGGTGCTCTCGCTGGCGGGCCTGGTGCGGCTGGTGTCGTCCGGGCTCGCGTTCGACCGCCGGGTCTACGAGACTGCGCTCGGCGTCGGTCTGGTGGTCGTGGTGCTGCTTCCGTTGGCAGCGCTGGGGATTCGCCGGTACGGCACTCTCGCGGTCGCGGCCGGCCTGCTCGCCTGGAGCGGCCTCGCCGCGATCCCCTCGCCGCAGGAGCTGCCCGTGCCGGGTGTCCCGGTGCTGGCCTCGGCCGGGCAGGTCCCGGTGCTGATCAGCCCGCACCGGCCCGGTCCCAACCTGGTGCACTTCCCGTCCGGGAACCACCAGGTGCGGGTCGGGGACGGCCCGGAAGTGCCCGCCGTGCCTTCCACTGGCGCGGACGGCACGTGGGCGCTGGTCGACCTGCCCGCCGGGCGTGGCGAGATCACGGTGACTTCGGGCGAGGACAGCTTCGGGGTCTCGTTCGACACCGGCACCGCACCCGGCCCGGCGGCGGATGTCGAGTGCGCCACGGCGGCGCTCGGCGGTCTGGTGAGCGGACGACGGGACGTGCTCACGTCCTGCCCTGCCGACTCACTGTCCACTGAGGACTCTGACACGCTTGGCAAGCTGTTGGTGTTCCTGAAGAACAAGGGCGTCACCAGCGTCAAACTCGTCTCGGACAGCACACCGCGCGGCGTTGCGGCCGCCGCGCTGGTGCGGTCCAGCATCGAGGTGAAGGACTCCGCTGACGCGCTGGTCGTGTTGTCCGGCTGGTCCGACGCATACCGGGCGTTGTCCCGGGCGGGCGTCGAGCAGGCAGAACGCCCGGTCTACCCGCACGGCCTGTACGTCGCGCCGTGGTTGCTGACGACCCCCATCGCGACCTCGGTGACCACGTTGGCCGTGCCACTGCGGTTCGACCCGCGCGAACAACTGCCGATCGGCTACGCGGTCGAGGTGGGCAACAAGTTCGGCGGCACGAACCCGACGCCCGCCGGGTTCCGGTCCTGGCTGCGCGGCCAGTCCGCCGGCGACCAGGTCCAGATCTACGCGGTCGCGCAGGTGACCGCGATGCCGATGGGGCCGGGCGAGGCGCACGGCCCCGGCATGCCCATGCAGGAAGAGCTTGCGGGGCAATGGATCCCGAAAGCCACCGTCGTACCGGTCAGTCCGGTGCTCAGCTGAAGGAGAGAGAAGTGGCTGCTGCGCAGTTCCTCGCCGAGTCCACGCCGATCTGGGTCCTGCCCGGCGTCGACCTAGGCCCGATCCTCGACCCGGCCATCGGCGTTCCCGCCGCTCTGGCACCGATCTTCGAACTGCTCAAGTTCGTCGGCGGCTGATTTTTCCTCACCACGAAAGGAAGTTCCATGAAGAAGATCGTTGCGGCGGCGCTGTTGAGCGGGGCCGTGCTCGCTGGTTTCACTTCTCCCGCGCTGGCTGACCCGGTCGTCGTGGACAAGCCGGACACCAGCGACCTCAACGACAAGTGGACGACCGCGCCGCTCGGTGTGCCGGTCTTCGGCCTGATCGAGTCGATCGTCAAGGCGCCCAACTACATCATCCCCAACTAGTAGCCCGCGGCGGCGCGGGACCTGGCGCGCCGGTTTGCGATCAGCGGGACGTCTCGCGGTACCGCTCCCGACGCTCCGGTGCTGCGCCAGGGGTGAACCCACGGCGACGCCGGGCGTGAGGCCCGGTCTGGCTCCAGCGCCGGGTCCGCTCTCGCCGTCACGCCGGGCCCGACCCCGGCGTGACGGCGTTGGGGGCGGCACTGCGGACGCACCCGCTTTATCGCGATCTGGCCGCCGAGGTTTCTCGCGCCATGGCACCCCGACCCCTGAGGAGTTCCCGGTGACGACCCAGTACTTCCCGACATCCTGCGCGGCCCCGGTTCCCGCCCCCGAGGAACCGGTCCGCACCGTCCCGCTCGTCGTCGCCGGGCTCCTGGCGGTCGGCCTCACCTGGTTCGTGTGGGCAGGCTACGGCCCGAAACAGGGCGTGCTGCTCGCCCTCGGCCTGGCGCTGGGCCTCGCGTTGTTCCACTCCCGCTTCGGTTTCACGTCCGCGTGGCGCCAGCTGATCGCCGTCGGCAACGGCGAGGGCCTGCGCGCCCACACCCTGCTGCTCGGCACCGCGGCCACGCTGATCGCGTTGATCATCTCGACCGGCTCCGGCCTGTTCGGCTCGGTGCCCAAGGCCGTCGGCAACCCACTCGGCCTGGCGTTGCTGGTGGGCGCGGTGCTGTTCTCGATCGGCATGCAACTCGGCGGCGCATGCGCGTCCGGCACGTTGTTCGCGGTCGGGTCCGGGCAGTCGACGATCGTGTTGACGCTGTTCGGTTTCATCGCGGGATCCGTGGTCTACACGTGGGCTTTCCCGCTGTTCGACGGCTGGCCCGCGTTCCCCGCCGTGGTGCTGTCCGAACACGTCGGCTGGTGGGGTTCCTGGCTGATCACCATCGCCCTGCTCGGTGCCATCGTCGTGGCAACCAGGCTGATCCAGGCCCGCCGCAACCCACCGCCGGCCGACGTGGTGCCGACCGCGCGGGGCTTGGCGCGGGTGGTTCGCGGCTCGTGGCCGATCCTGGTCGGCGCGGTGGTGCTGGGAGTGCTGGCGGCGGCGGTGTTCCTGGTGTCCGGCGGGATCTGGGGAGTCACGTTCGCGTTCGCGTTGTGGGGCGCGAAGGTCGTGCAGCTAGTCGGGCTGCATCCAGAGGCGTGGGAGTTCTGGCAGACGCCCGCCAACGCCAAGGCGCTCGCCGCTCCGATCTGGACGGACAAGACGTCGCTGACCAACATCGGCATCATGGTCGGCGCGGCAATCGCTGCGGCGGCGGCCGGGGCGTGGAAGATTCACAGCACGATTCCGTGGCGTACGGCGCTGGCCGCCGTGCTGGGAGGTGTGCTGATGGGCATCGGGGCTCGGCTGGCCGGTGGCTGCAACATCGGCGCGTACCTCGGCGGCATCTCCGTCGGGTCGTTGCACGGGTGGCTGTGGGGCGTGTTCGCGCTCGGCGGCACCTGGATCGGGCTGAAGTTGCGGCCGTTGTTCGGGTTGGCGAACCCGAAGCCGAGCGACTCGGTCTGCTGATGAGAGCCGGTGTGCTGGTGAGACTCGGTGTGCCGACGAGAACCGGCGTGCTGGTGAGACTCGGTGTGCCGACGAGAACCGGCGTGCTGGTGAGACTCGGTATGACGATGGGACACGGTGTGCTGACGAGATCATGTGCGCCCCCTCGCGACCTTCCGCTTGCGCGATGCGGATGACCATGGTTTACGTACATCCACAGGACGGCGCCAGGCGTGGATCCGGACGAGCTTCACCCGGTCGAGTGACGCCACCGCCCCGAACCAGCGCACCGCCCCGAGCCGGCGCACCGGGCCCGACCAGCCCGCCGTGCCGGACCAGCTCAGCGCGCCGGTCCAGCTCAGCGCGCCGAACGAGCGCACGGTGCCGCACCAGCCCACCGGGCCGCACCAGCGCACCACGCCGGACCAGTCCACCGGGCCGGGCCAGCGCGCCTCGCCGAACCAGCCCACCGGGCCGAACCAGCACACCGGGCCAGACCGGCGCACCGCCCCGAACCAGTCCACCGGGCCCAACCAGCGCACGGTGCCCAACCAGCCCACCGGGCCCAACCAGCGCACGGTGCCCAACCAGCCCACCGGGCCCAACCAGCGGACCGTGCCCAACCAGCGCGCCAGACCGGGCCGGCGCGCCGTGCTGATCCAGCGGGCAGCCATCGCGCTCGTCCAGGTCCTCGGCCTGGCCGTGTGGTTCTCGATGTCCGCGGTCGTCCCCTCCCTCCGCGACGAGTGGGGCATCAGCGCGGGCGCGGCCGTGTGGCTGACCGCGTCCGTGCAGCTCGGGTTCGTCACAGGGGCGGTCGGGGCCACGGTGCTCAACCTCGCCGACCGCGTCCGGCCGCATCTGCTGCTCGCGGCGTCCGCGGCGGCGGGTGCGGTGCTCACGCTGGTGCTCGGGCTGACGGTGGACGGGCTGGGCGCCGCGATTCCGTTGCGGTTCCTCACCGGGGTGGCGTTGGCCGGGGTCTATCCGGTGGGCATGAAGCTGATGGCGTCCTGGTCGGAGTCCAGGAATCGGGGCCGGGCGCTCGGGGTGTTGATCGGGGCGTTGACGCTCGGCAGTGCGCTCCCCCACGTGTTCGGGCAGCTGCCGTGGCGCGAGGTGCTGGTGGCCGCCGCGGCGATCGCGTTCCTGGGTGCGTTGACGGCGTTGTTCTTCGTGCGGCCGGGGCCGTTCCTCACCGCCACGACGGCGCAGCTCAACCCGCGGTACGCCCTGCAGATGTTCCGCGAACGCAAGCCGCGGCTGGTGAACCTCGGCTACTTCGGGCACATGTGGGAGCTGTACGCGCTGTGGACGTGGCTGCCGACGTTCCTGCTGAGCTCGCAGGAGTCCGTCGGCGTCACCGTGTTCCTGACGATGGGCGTGGCGGGATTCGTCGGCTGCCTGATTGGCGGCTGGGCGGCGGACAGGTTCGGCCGCGCGCCCGCCGCGGTGGGTGCGCTGACGGTGAGCGGGCTTTGTTGCCTGCTCTCGCCGCTCGCTTGGGGCACGCCGTTGCTGATCGCGTTCTGCGCGGTGTGGGGTGCGTCGGTGATCGCCGACTCCGGGGTGTTCTCGGCGTCGTTGAGCGAGGTCGCCGACCCGCGCTACGTCGGGACGGCACTGACCGCGCTGACCGCCGTCGGGTTCGGGCTGACGGTGGTCAGCATCCAGCTCGTGCCGCTGCTCGCCGACGTGGTGACCTGGCGTTACGCGTTCTTGCTGCTCGTGCCGGGACCGGTGATCGGCGCGCTCGCCATGCTCAGGACCAGGTCGTAGTAGCCGTCGGGGTTGTCCGCGCCGGACCGTCCGTCGATCAGCTCCCGCACGACGTCGCAGTGGCCGGCGTGCTGCGCGGTCTCCGCCACGACGCGGACCAGCAGGTGCCCGAACGTGGTCTGGCGCCGGTGCTCCGGCCACCACGCCACGGAAGCCGGTGCGTCCAGCGGCAACGAAGCGATCGACTCGTCGGAGTGCTGCCAGGCCCTGCGGTACAGGCCGACGATGTACTCGCGGGTCTCGGTGGGCTTGACCCACATGTCGCCGTTCTCCCAGACCGAACCGTCCTCGTTCCACGGCAACAACACCGGTGCGGGGCGCCCAGCACTATCGCCCAGGTAACCGAACTCGATGCCGACCAGATGCTTCACCAGGCCGAGCAGGTTGGTACCGCTGGGCACCAACGGCCGGCGCGCGTCGTACTCGCTCAGGCCGTCCAAAGTGGACAACACGGAGTCGCGCGACTCCTGCAGGTACCGCTGGAGATCCTCGGCAATCATGGCCCGACACTAACGTTCGCGGACGCTGACCTCAGCCGGTTTCGCCACGGTCTCCTGCGCCGGCCGCAGCACGTCCGGCGCGGTGCCCCACTGGCTGTACTCGGCGACGCGGTGTTCCTGCTGACGGTCGACCGACGGCCCGCTGCGCTCGGCCCTGACCACGCGACCGTCGTCGTCCACGTCGACGACCAGCCGCACGTCGCCGTTCACGTAACTGCCGGAATGCGGCACCCCGCCCGCGCTGAACACGTACCGGTTGCCCGTGTGTTCGACGAGCCGGAGCGTGCCGCGGTCGAGGTCGCCGAACACGCTGCCGGGGTGGTAGTCGTTCTCGTTCAGGGACAGGTCCGTCAGGTAGCTCCACGTCCAGGTCGCGCCTTGGGTGTCCAGCAGAGCGAACGTCTTGCCGGGCGGCAACGTCAGCTCGTTGTGCTGGAGATAGGTGTCGTCGTCGAGGATCAGCGCGCGGTAGTCCGTGACGCCCCACCGGCTCTCGAAGTGCGCGATCAAGTCGCGTTGCGTCGTGGCCCCGCCACCCGTGTTGATGTGCTGCACGCCCGCATAGGTGCGTCGCCGCGGATCCTTGCCCTCGACCTTGATCTCGACGGTGAACCGCACCGACTCCTGCCGGCGCACCACGTCCAGCCACTCGTCGAGCAACGCCACCGGGTCGGCGGGCGCGGGCGCACACGCGGCCAGGACCAGCAGCAGCGACAGGGCGAGACGCATGCGACGAGTCTCGCAAAGCGTGTCGGTCGGACGGGCCGGAATGAGAAGGTCGAGCATGTGCAGAAACTGATCATCGCCGCCGTGCTCGGCGCCTCTCTCGTCGCGACCGCCATCCCCGCTTCCGCCGGTACCTCGCATCGCGTCGACGCCGCCGCGGGCTGGCTCGCGAGACAGATGGCCGACGGCGAGCGCCTGGAGACCGAGTTCGGTGGCGTGAAGTACCCGGACCAGGGCCTGACCATCGACGCGATCTTCGCGTTCGCGGCCGCCCGAACCGCCGGCGACCACTCGGACCGCGCCATCGCGTGGCTGGCCAAGCCGGAGATCTCCAGCGCCTACCTGGGCAGCGACGGCGAGTCCTACGCGGGCGCGCACGCCAAGCTGGCCGTGGCGGCACGGGTGAAGGGCAAGAACCCGCGCTCGTTCGCGGGCATCGATCTGATCAGCGGGCTCAGGGCGCTGCAGGCGCCGTCCGGCCGGTTCTCCGACCGCTCGCAGTTCGGTGACTTCTCCAACGCCTTCACCCAGTCCTACGCGCTCATCGCCCTCGGCAGGGACACGAAGGGCGCCGCCTACCTCGCCGCCAGCCAGTGCGCGGACGGCGGCTTCCCCGTCACGTTCGAGACCTCGCCGTGTGTGAGTGACGTCGACGCCACCGCGATCGTGGTCCAGGCGCTGCGCACGCAGGGCAAGCCGACGGGGCAGGCCGTCACGTGGCTGAAGTCGAAGCAGCAGGCCGACGGCGGGTTCCCGAGCGCACAGGGCGGATCGAACGCCAACAGCACGGGTCTCGTGGCCCAGGTGCTGACCGGCAAGCCTGCCGCCAGGGCGCGCGACTACCTGAAGTCGCTGCAGGTCCGCACTGGACCGGACGCGGGCGCGATCGCGTTCGACGCGTCGGGCTTCAACAAGGCCAACGCACCCCGAGCGACCGCACAGGCCGTGCTGGGGCTGACCGGCGTCTCTTTCGGCTGATTCACCGAGCGTGATCCCAGGTCAGCGCCGGATCGCTTGAGTGCCGCTCAAGTTTCACCGGAGCGGCCGAGCAACTAGGACACAGGCTGACCGCAAGTGGTCATACAGTCCTTCGTGTCGGGACAAACGAGCGAAGGACAGGAACCATGACCACCACCGAGACCCTCACCGGCGAGCGTGCGGACCTGCTCGAGACGTTGCAGCAGCACCGCTGGTTCCTCACGTTCACCGCGCAGGGTCTGACCGACGAGCAGGCTGCGCTGAGCCCCACGGTCAGCGCGCTGTCCATCGGCGGCCTCATCAAGCACGTCACGCGGGTCGAGGGGAACTGGATCAGGTTCATCGAGGAAGGCTCTTCGGCGATGGAGCCGAACGCCGACACGGCCGAGAACCACATGAAGAACTTCCACATGCAGCCCGGCGACACGCTGGAGAGCGTCCTCGCGCGCTACCAGGAGGTCGCGGCCTACACCGACAAGCTGGTCGAGACGGTGGACCTGGACCTGGCGCACGAGCTGCCGAAGGCGCCGTGGTTCCCCGAGGGCAAGACGTACACGGCGCGGCGGGTGCTGATGCACATCGTGGCCGAGACTTCGCAGCACGCGGGCCACGCGGACATCATCCGCGAGACGATCGACGGCCAGAAGACGATGGGCTGAGGCTGCTCAAGCCTTCGGCGAGGAGAAGGTCGAGAGGAACTGGTCCCGGAAGTCGCTCATCCGCGACACCGGGGCCGACCCTCCCGGTTTGATCCCGTCGTCCCACTTCCAGGCCTCGACGCGCTGGAGCACAGCGGGATCCTTGGCGACGATGGTGATCGGCACGTCCCGTGACGCCCCTTCACCGGTCACCATCTGCGCCGGCTGGTGGTCGCCCAGGAACACGAACACCAGGTTCTCGTCGCCGTACCGCTCGACGTAGGAGAGCACCGACTCCAACGAGTACGAGATGGAGTGCGCGTAGTCGCCGCGCACGGCCGCCGGGTCGCGGCCGAAGATCGACTCGGGCGGGTCGTTCGAGGCGGGCATGGTCGCGTAGATCGAACCGTCGCCGAGCTTGTCCCAGTCCACGGAGTCCGGCGTCGGCGACCACGGCGCGTGCGAGGACACCATCGGGATCGCCGCCATCACCGGGCCCTGCTTCTTGGCGCGCTCGTTGCGTTGGAACGACTCCAACGTGAACTGGTCCGGCGTCGTCGCGTAACCGAACCGCGGGCCCGCATAGCCGAGGTCCTGAGCGGCGTAGATCTTGTCGTAGTGGAAGAAGTCACCTTCCGGCCACGCCTGCGTGATGCCGGGAACGACCCCGACCGAACGCCACGACGCCTCGCCGAAAGCCCGCGGCAGCGTCAGCCGGTCCGAAGCCACGAGGTTGCGGTAGCGCTGCTGGTTGTCGATCCACAACCCGGACAGCAACGTCGCCTGCGCCATCCAGCTGCCACCACCGGCGGTCGGCGAGGTCAGATAAGCGGACTTGGCCGTGTACCCGGCCGCCTTCAACCGTGAGTTGCCGTCAGCGAGCTTCGCGGCGACGTCCGGCATGTCGAGCGCGGACTTGCCGTAGCTCTCGACGAACGTGAAAACAACATCCTTGCCCTGCAACGAGGACAGCAGCCCCGGGTGGCCGCGGAACGCGTCGACCGAAGCCTCCGCCGCGAACACCTCCTGGTCCTTCAGCCCGACCTGAACGCGCCGCGCGTGGTCGACGAGCGACGTCGCCGCCGCGTCCGAGTAGACCGGAATCCCCGGCACCGCAAGCGAAACACACGCCACGGCCACCAGAGCGACGGCGCGGACAGCGACCGGCCGCCGGCCGGCGGCGACAGAACTGAGCCGCAGCACCGAAACCGCGGCGAGGAACACGATCCCGCCGACGAGCGTCACCGCGGCCACCACGGCCAGCACCGAGGCGTAGCGGCCGAACGTCACGTCCAGGAAGTCGATCGCGGGCACCAGCAGCGGCCAGTCCAGGACCAAGTCGAACGGCCGGTACAGCACCATGTCGAAGCCGATGTCCATGATCTTCACGACGGTGAACAACCCGAGCGCGACGCCGCCGACGATCGCGGCGGGCTTGCGGAACCGGTCCGGCAGCAGCACCAGCACCATGACGCCGACGAGGCCTTCGAGCGGCACTCGAAGGAACGCCTCGGGCGTGAACTTCTCCAGGTCGCTCGGTGCGATGAGCACGAACAACACGAACAGCCCTGCCAGCACAGTGGCCGTCCGACGCAGCAACATCCTCACCGAGAATCCCCTTTCCTGACCTATGAGAGAAACGCACGGCGACCCGCATCCGGTTCAACTGCACTACCATCGAGTCCGTGACCCGCCCGCACGTTCTGCTGAGCGTCGCCGTCAGCCTCGACGGCCACATCGACGATCGCGGCACCGAGAGGTTTCCGCTTTCCAACGCCGAGGACTTCGATCACGTCGACCGGATGCGCGCGGAGTCGGACGCGATTCTCGCCGGGGCCGAGACACTACGACGCGACAACGCACGCCTGCTCGTCTACAGCGACGAGCGGCGCGCGCGGAGAATAGCGGACGGCAAACCGGAGTTCCCGCTGCGGGTCACCGTCACCAGGAGTGGCCAACTAGACCCTGAGCTGCGGTTTTGGCACTGCGGCGGCCAGCGGCTGGTCTACACCAAGAGCCCGGCGACCACGGTCGACCACCTCGCCGAGACCAAAACCTTCAGCGAATTCTCAGAGATTCTGGATGATCTCGGCGCGCGTGGCGTGAGAAAGCTCATGGTCGAAGGCGGCACGAGCATTCACACGGCGTTTCTCGAAGCGGGACTCGCCGACGAGATCAGAGTGGCGGTCGCGCCGATGCTGATCGGACAGGCGACGGCCCCGCGTTTCGTGAATCCCGCCGAATTCCCCGGTGGACCGGCTCGCCGATTCCACCTGGAGGACGTCACGAAAGTCGGGGACGTCGCCGTGCTGCGCTACTTCCCGAAAGTCAGCGCTTCACCAGCGTGAGCAGTCCGAGGATCTGCTCGCGGCGGTAGATCGCGATCACCAGCGCCCACACCATGAAGAACAGCGGCATGGCCGCGTCGTCGAGGCCGCCGTTGGTCACCAGGAAGAGCTCGGTGAGCGCGGCACCGCCCATGATGCCGGCCAGGCCCAGCGCCGCGAGGCCGCAGACGCGCGGGATCAGCAGGCCGATCGCGGTACCGATCTCGAGCACGCCGGTCAGGTAGCGGAACCACTGCCCGAAGCCGATGTCGTCGAACTTCTTGACGAAGTCGTCGCCGAACAACGCCCAGCCGTTCTTCACGAACGTCACGGCGAGCAGGATCTGCAGGATCCAGACGACGACGTTGCCGATCTTGGCCGCGGTGGAGGTGGTCTGCTCAGACATGCCGGGATCCTCCCACCGAAACACTGGCCTCACGCCACAGCCAGAGCACATCGCGGCCGAACGACCACACCAGCGACGCGAGTGCGAGACCGACGAGCACAGTCGCGAACGGGAGCAGGCCCGAGGCGGCCACGACCAGGAAGATGCCCTGCACCGCCGCCACGACCTTGCGTGCGTAGCTGGCCGGCAGCGGCGCGTTCATCCAGCGGAAACGCCACGACGCGGCCACGAACACGTACCGCATGAGACCGATCGCGAGCACCCACGGACCCATGTGCACGGCCACGTACGCGCTGAGCACCAGGATCAGGAACGCGTCGACCTCCATGTCGAACCGCGCACCCAACGCGGTCGACGTTCCGGTGCGGCGCGCGACCTGGCCGTCCACCCAGTCGAGTGACAACGCGACCGCGGCGAGCGTCACGACCAGCGCCACCGGCACGTCCTGACCTGCACGGTCGGCGACCAGCGCGGTCACCGCGCCGACCATCAGGCCGCGGGCGAGCGTGACGCGGTCAGCGGGCCCGAGCGACCGGGTGCGGTGACGCTGCATGCCGTAGCCGAGGAACGCCCACGTGGCGAACCCGTAAGCCAGACCGGCGGCCCAGCCCAGCGGTCCGAGACCGGTGGTGGCACCGACCACGCCCAGCGCGAGGAACTGAAGCCCCGCCCAGATGGCAGGCTCCCGCAGGACGGGTGCCGTCCTGGTGTGCTGAAGTGTGATCATCAGGTGCCCCTAGTGGACTTCGTGCGGCGGAGGTGTTGTGAGTGACACGTACGGCGAGTGCCTTTTGGCTCAATGAATCCGGAAAAGGGGAGGTTCGGCAGGTCACACTGGCCGAGCCCGGTCCGGGTGAGGTCGAGGTGCGCACGCTGTTCTCCGGGGTCAGCCGCGGCACGGAGACCCTCGTGTTCCGCGGTGGCGTGCCGGAGAACCAGTACGCGGCGATGAGGGCTCCTTTCCAGGAGGGCGAGTTCCCGTGGCCGGTCAAGTACGGGTACCTCAACGTGGGCGTGGTTGAACATGGACCCGAACAACTGCTCGGGCGCACAGTGTTCTGCCTCTATCCACATCAGACTCGTTACGTGGTCCCGGAAACCTCGGTCACGCTCGTGCCGGAGACCGTTCCCGCTGCTCGGGCGGTGCTCGCGGGCACCGTCGAGACGGCCGTGAACGCCGTGTGGGACGCGCATCCGTTGATCGGCGACCGGATCGCGGTGGTCGGCGGCGGCATGGTCGGGTCGAGCATCGCGGCGGTGCTCGCGACGTTCCCCGGCGCGCGCGTCCAGCTCGTGGACGCCGATCCGGCTCGTGAGGCGGTCGCCCGGGGTCTGGGTGTCGGATTCACCTTGCCGGACAACGCTCTCGACGGCTGCGATCTCGTTTTCCACGCCAGTGCGACCGAACCGGGCCTCACCACAGCGCTCAACCTGCTCGCGCCGGAGGGCAGGGTCGTCGAGCTGAGCTGGTACGGGGACAGGAAGATCGCCGTACCGCTGGGCGAGTTCTTCCACTCGCGCCGGCTGACGATCCGCAGCAGCCAGGTCGGCGTGGTCGGCCGCCCGGACCGCACCTACGCCGAACGCATGGCGCTCGCTCTCGATCTCCTCGCCGACGACCGGTTCGACGCACTGATCACCGGCTCCAGCGCGTTCGAGGAACTGCCGGCCGTCATGCCGAAGCTGGCCGACGGCGAGATTCCGGCGCTGTGCCACCGGATTGACTACGGTCAAACCTATGTTTCCGAGTGACACCACGGTCGACGTCCGCGACCAGCGCGTGGCCGTGCTCCCGGTCGGCAGCACCGAGCAGCACGGCCCGCACCTGCCGCTCGCCACGGACTCGGTGATCGCGTGGACCATCGCGTCGGAGATCTCGAAGGCGCACCAGGTCCGGCTGCTGCCACCGATCCAGTTCTCGTGCTCGCAGGAACACGCCGACTGGCCGGGGACCGTCAGCATCTCCGCGCGCACGTTGATCTCAGTGGTCACGGACATAGCGGACTCTTTGCGGCGCAACGGGGTCACCGGCCTGGTCCTGGTGAACGGCCACGGCGGCAACTACGTGCTGTCGAACATCGTGCAGGAATCCCAGGGCCTGGCCCTGTTCCCCGGCCGCGACGACTGGGCGTTCGCGCGGGAGAAGGCGGGCATCGAGACCTCGGCGTACAGCGACATGCACGCCGGCGAGCTGGAGACCTCGATCCTGCTGCACGCCCACCCCGATCTCATCCGGCCCGGCTACGAGACTTCCGACCACCTGGCGGAGGACCGGCGGCACATGCTCACCCTGGGTCTGGCGCCGTACACGGAATCCGGCGTCATCGGGCGTCCGTCCCTGGCGTCAGCCCGCAAGGGCGAGCTCCTTCTCGCGGGACTGACCGAGTCGTTCCGCCACTACCTCGACCTGTTCGGTCCTGGCGGCGCGGCGACGTGAGGTGAACAGCACGACCGCGCCCGGCAGGCTCGCGATCAACGCCAGCACGCCGTAGACGATGCCCGTGGTGAAGCCCTGCTGGGCACCCAGTCCTGCGGCACCGAACGCCACCGCGAGGAACGCCTCACGGGGCCCGAACCCGCCGATGTTGACCGGGATCGCCATGATCAGCAGCGCCAGCACCACGACCGGCGCGAGCTGCGTGATCGTGGCGTCCGACCCGGCGGCGCGGGCGGCGACCACGAACATCGCCACGTACCCGGCGACCGTGGCGGCCGACAGTCCGAGAACGGCGGGCCAGGTCTTCAGCGACAGCAGCCGGATGCCGTCCGCCAGCGTGTTGACCAGCACCCTCCGCACCGGCTTGAGCTGCCAGCCGACGACCGCGGCAACGGCCAGACCAGCGAGAACGAGCCCAACGGTGGTGTTGCTCAGTTCGAGGTCGAGACCGGGCGCGGGGTGCACGAGCAGCACCGCGAGCCCGATCCCGATGAGCACCATCTGACCGGCGAAACGCTCGAAGAACACGGCGCGCACGCCCCGTCCGACATCGCCCGACTCACGGCCGTGGTTGACCGCACGATGCACGTCGCCGAGCACGCCCGCAGGCAGCACGGCGTTGACGAGCAACGCCCGGTAGTAGTCGCTGACCGCGCTGCGCATGGTCAGCGACAGGCCGAGGCGGCGCGCGACGAGCACCCAGCGACCAGCACTGAGCAACGTCGTCGCGAACCCGATCGCCAGCGCGGCGGCGACGGAGAACGCGTCGATCGCGCGCAGTCCGTCCAGGAACGCCCCGGTGCCCAGGCGAAGGCCCAGACCCACGAGGATCGCCACCGCCATCAACAGGCGAAGCCACGGCCAGAAACGCTTCATCACACAGCCCTCGGTATCGCTAGCAGGTCGACGTGGTGGACCACCGCGGAAGCCTCTGACCTGCGGCGCAGGTACTCCGATGCTTCCCCGGCGAGTGCGGGTTCCTGCTCGACCGCCGCGCCGACCCAGCCCTTGAGCCACTCACGAGTCAGTGCTCCGGCGTCCAACCGCCACGGGCTGGATTCCGTGCGAACCGAAGCGCCGGCTGCCACGAATGCCTCTTCAGCAGCGGCCGGAGCGTCTGGTCCGAGGAGCCTGCGCCCGTCCACGACGCGGCGCTGGTGAGCGTTGAACGCGTCCTGGAAGGCGGCGTCGAGCGGCTCGGCCGGTTCGAGTTCGATCCGGCCTGCTACCGAGAGCGTGAACAGTGCGGGCACATGAGCTTCTACGCATGCAACCGCCAGAGCGTTCATCTCGTCAGTAGTGAGCAAGTCGAGCAATGCGGAGCAGGTGACCAGGTCAGCGCCCGCGAGGTCAGCGGCGTTCAGGGAGGTCAAATCACCCTGACGGGTCTCGACGGTGACGTCCTTCAGCTCGCTCATGCTGGCCTCCGCCAGCCCGAGCAGCCGGGGGTCGCGGTCGTGCAGCACCCAGTGCTGTACGCCGCCGAGCCTCCCGGCGAGCCATCGTCCCATCGATCCTGTGCCACACCCCAGGTCACGGATCGTCAGGGGGTTTCGGTTCACCAGAGTTGCGCGGACCACTTCCACGAGCTCGCCAGAGCGAGCCTCGGCGTCCGCTTTCTCCCGCAGTGCCAGCCATTCCGGCGCGAAGGTCATGGCCGCAGACTAGCCAGCACCCTCCGCAGGTCCTCTGTGGATTCGTCCCAAGTGGACAAAACCGCCCGCCGCCGAAGCGCTCTGGCCCGCAGCTGCGCCCGGAATTCCCGATCTTCAAACCAGCGCGTTAGTGCAGCGTCCAATGCATTTTGGTCCCCCGGCGGCAGCAGCAACCCGCCGTCCCCGAGCGCGTCCGGCACAGCACTCGCGATGACCGGCAAACCCCTGGCGAGCGCCTCGGTGACCACCATCCCGTACGTCTCGTTCCGGGAGGCGAGCACGAACAGGTCAGCCCGGTCATAAGCGCTGGTCAACGCCTCGCCACCGAGCGCCCCTGGAAAGCTGACACGATCGTCTTCCGGCAGCGTCCCGACGAACGGCCGCCGCGGCCCGACACACTCGAGCCGCCAGTCGTGATCGATCTTCCGCAACGCCCTGACCAGCAGGTCGTGCCCCTTGCGCGGTGTGATCGAGGCAACGCACAACAACCGGCTGACCCCGTCCGTCCCCACCGCGACCGGCGCCGGATCGGTCCCCGGCAACACCAC
This sequence comes from Lentzea sp. NPDC054927, assembly GCF_053610285.1. NCBI lineage: Bacteria > Bacillati > Actinomycetota > Actinomycetes > Pseudonocardiales > Pseudonocardiaceae > Lentzea > Lentzea sp. NPDC054927. The sequence continues at coordinate 121,472 of NZ_JBSGXZ010000005.1, read as the reverse complement.
GTGAACCTTGCCCAGCCCATGCCTGACCCTGATGTTCTCCGCCGCCGTCGGACTGGTCGCGATGACCGCCCCCACAGCCCGCAGGACCTGCCCTTCCCTGGCCTCGAGCAGCGCGGCCACCCCAGGATCAAGCCCGGTCTCGTCCGCCAACGGCAGGTGCACCAGCACCGCGATCTTCAACCGTCCCGCATGCGGCACGACCACCTCGGGCAGCCCACACCCGACCAGGCCGTCGATCAGCACCACGTCCCCGTCCGGGATGCCCGCAAGCGCTTGCCCCAACACCGAGACATCACTCGGTAGCGGCCAGTCACCAGCGACGGTCACACGTCTGAGGCCCGCACCAACCCTGACGTCGTAGACGTTGCCGCCGCTGGGACTGCCCGGATCGTCGACGTCAGCCGGCAGGACGAAGTGCACGTTCGTAGCCGGCCCACGCCACATGGGACTCGTGGAGTGTGACGGCGATCGCATCGATGCCGTGAGCACCCTCACCCAGAGCACCCTCGAGAATCTTCTCCGCGAGCTGGTCCGCGATGTACTTCGCGAGCCACTCCGTGGACGTGTTGATGCCCGCGAACTGCGGTTCTTCGTCCAGATTGCGATAGTTGAAGGCGGCCAGAACCTTGCCGAGCTCCTGCGTCGCCAGTCCGATGTCGACAACGATGTTGTCCGAATCGAGCTCAGCGCGTTTGAACGCAGCGTCCACCAGGAACGTTGCTCCATGGAGACGTTGTGCCGGACCGAAGACCTCGCCGCGGAAACTGTGGGCGATCATCACGTGATCGCGAACGGTGATGCTGAACAGGATGACCTCCGCTGTGCGGTCGGGTTACGGTGCGATCTCGCTCCGAGCGTAGTTGAACGTTCGGACGGCGCCTGGTGACGAGGGGACCCGAGATGTTCGAACAGGCCTTCAACGACGAAGACATAGCGGAGTCCGACCTGGTGACCCGCCGTGGCACCTTCCGCGCAGTCGCGTTCCGCGCGGACGGCCACGAACACATGGCCCTCGTCTACGGCAAAACAAAGCTGCGCGAAAACGTCCTGGTCCGCATCCACTCGGAGTGCATGACCGGCGACATCTTCGCCGCCATGCGCTGCGAGTGCGGCGAACAACTGGACGCCGCCCTCAACACCATCGTCCGCGAAGGCAGCGGCATCCTCGTCTACCTCCGAGGCCACGAGGGCAGAGGAATCGGTTTGGTGGCAAAGGTCCGCACCCACGTCCTCCAAGACCAAGGCCTGGACACCCTGGACAGCGCCACCTCCCTGGGCCTCCCAGTAGACGTCCGCGACTACTCCCCAGCCGCCCGCGTACTACGCCACCTCCGCGTGCAATCCGTACGCCTCATGTCCAACAACCCGGACAAGATCGCGGCACTGGAAAACCACGGCATCCCAGTAACCGCCAGGGTTCCCTCCCTGATGACCCCAAACGCCCACAACATCGCCTACCTCACCGCAAAACGCGACCGCCTAGGCCACGACCTCCCCCAGGTGGACAACTTCACGCTCCCGCACGCTAGATAGATCACGCCGAGGCCGAGGGCGAGGCGCTCTTGGCTTGAAACGCGAGGTTCCGGTGGGGGTCCCCGTCACGAGTCGTGCCTCAGCTCTTGCTGCAACCAGGGAGGGATGTCAAACGGACACGCTTTTCGTCCGTTTGACATCCCTGCCTGGTTGTGGCGCGCTCTGGTACGGCTTGTGACGGGGACCCCCACCCGAACCGCACCACCTACGCAACCGGCAGCCGCCCAACGCAACAGGCGTGCCATCAACCCGGAAATGGCGCGGACCCCCAGATCAGATTGGCAGGGGTCTGGGGGCGGAGCCCCCAGGGGAAGCACGCAGGCCGAGGTCGCCGCCCGCAACCCAACCACCTACGGACCCGGCGCTCCAACCATTGCTTTCCCACCACCCGAAGCTCAAACTGTCCGACATGCTGGCGCTCCGAGCAGGTCGTGCCTTCAACGGCGAGCACACCCTCGCCGGCCCTCTCACGGTCCTGGCCGAAAACGGCACCATAAAAGCGATCGAACCGGGCCACCCCGATATCCCGAACGCCGAACTGATCGACCTGGGCCCGACCTCCACCGTCCTACCAGGACTGATCGACACCCATGTCCACCTCTGCGCGGACAGCGAAAACGGAGCCCTGGACCGCCTCCCAGCCTTCACCCCAGACCACCTCGACACAGTCATCAAAGACAGCCTCACCCGCCACCTGAGCGCAGGCGTGACCACGGTGAGAGACCTAGGCGACCACCAATGGTCAGTGGTCAACCAACGCAGCAAGCACACCCAGCACATCCAAGCCTCAGGCCCCCCGATAACCAGCAAATCCGGCCACTGCTGGTCAATGGGCGGCGAGGCAACCGGCGAAGCCGCCCTCCGCAACGCAGTCCGCGACCGAGCCAACCGCCAGGTAGACGTCATCAAAGTCATGGCCAGCGGCGGCTTCGCAACCCCGGGCACCAACGTCTCCGACTGCCAGTTCACCGAACAGGAACTCCGCACAATCGTCGAAGAGGCCCACAAACACGGCCTACCGGTGACCGCCCACACCCACAGCCTGGCCTCAGCCCAGCGCGCAATCGCAGCCGGCGTGGACGGCCTGGAACACCTCTCCTGCCTGACCGACCACGGCATGCAGGTCCCGCCAGAACTCCTGGACGCCCTGGCAGAAGCCGAAATCACCGTCTGCCACACCCTGGGCATAACCCAAGAACCCCCACCCTTCATCAGGGAGGCCTGGGAGAAGATCGGCATGAGCTACGCCGGCAAGGTGAGTATGGCCGGTCAGATGTACGACCACGGCGTGAAAACAGTCGCCGGCACCGACGGCGGCATAGCCAACGGCAAGGGCCACGGAATCATCGCCTACTCAGTGGCCGACCTCGTGAAGGGCGGCGTGCCCAACGCCGGCGCCCTCGCGGCAGCCACCAGCCAGGCCGCCAAATCCCTAGGCCTCACCAAGGGCATGCTCAAACCGGGTTGGGACGCGGACATCATCGCCGTGCAAGGCGATCCGATGCGCGACATCACGGCCCTGCACAACGTGACCACCGTGATCATCGCCGGTCAGATCGTCACAACAACCTTGCCAACCGACCGTCGCAAGTAGACGTACTCCACCGCGTCAAGCGCCTCGGCCAGCGGGAACTCACGGTCAACCGCAGCCCGCACCGACGCGGCCTCGATCATCACCCGCAGCTCGTCGAACACGTCACCGCGTTCCTCCGACATGAGCAGCGCAAACTTCTGCGACACGAACGGATTCAGCGCAGCCGCGAGCAACGCCCGTTCGAATCCACCGGTAATCGCTCCCCCGGTCTCCGCCCCGACCAGCACCACCGACCCACGCGGAGTCGACGCCTTGCGCAGCCGTGACAACGACCTGTTGCCGCCGCAGTCCAAGATGAGGTCATACGTACCGGTGAAGTCCGCCACCGTGTAGTCAAAAACCTCATCCGCACCAAGCGACCGCACCAGATCCACCTTGCGCGTGCTGCACACACCAGTCACATGCGCGCCAAGGGCTTTCGCGATCTGCACCGCGTACGACCCGACGCCACCACCGGCACCGAGCACCAGAACCCGTTGCCCAGGTTGAACTCCACGCAATCCCTGCAACGCGGTCCCACCCGAGATCGGCACCGCGGCCGCCTCCGTGAACGAGACACCCTTCGGCTTGCGCGCCAGACGCGAAACCGGCGCGACGGTGTACTCGGCGAACGATCCCTCGCACGTGCCGAACACCTCGTCGCCGACGGCGAACTCGGTCACGCCGGGACCGATCTGGCTCACCACACCGGAAACATCGCGGCCCGGTACGGGTGACTTCGGTCCGCGGAACCCGAAACCGATGAACCGCACCAGGTACGGCTTGCCGGCGAGCAGGTGCCACGTGCCCATGTCGACGCCCGCCGCCCGCACCTCCAGCAGAACCTCGCCCTGCCCAGGCACAGGCACGTCCAGGTCACCGAGCACCGCCGATCCGTATCTTCGTTGCACGACAGCCTTCATGACTCCTCCTCCGGATACTGAAAGACTTCTTCGAGCGACACCTTGAACACCCGCGCGATCTTGAACGCCACCTCCAGCGAGGGTGAGTACTTCCCCTGCTCGATGGCGATCAACGTCTGCCGCGTCATGCCGATCGCCGACGCGAGATCGGCCTGTTTCATCTCGCCGTGCGCGAACCTCAACGCACGGATGGAGTTCGTGACCTTCGTCGGCTTCATGCCATCCCCCGGCGGTAGGCGAAGATCTTGGCCACCGAGCCGAGCAGAGCTGACAGCACGAAGCACAGGTAGAGCACGTTCGCGATCCAGAAGTGCGGAGCCTCGAACACCGCCAGCGCCATCGCGGAGACACCGCCGATCACGACGAACGACTGGCCGATGTGGTCGCCGAACCGGCCGATCTCGCGGTCGCGTTCGTCGATCTGCATGCCGTCGTTGCGCGCGGCGATGCCGAACCAGATCCCGGACACGATGCCGACGACGATCCCGAACGCGATCGTCCACAGCAGCGCCCAGGCGTACGGCGCCTCGACGAGCGGTCTCCCGTCCGCACCAAGCAGGACGACCAGCACATATGCGGCATATCCGACCACGGCGGTGATCGCCATGGCCCACGCCCGCTTCTCCTCGACCGCCATGGGTCCCACTCCCGATGTCAAAGAAACCTGACACGACCAAGGTAAAGCGAACCGGACACTGTGTCAAACATCTTTGACTTTGGCGGGACTAGATCGGCGCGTCCGTATGGCGGTCGACTGCCTCCGATCGGACCCATTAGCGTGCGACGCATGCTCCGTCCGATCCTTGTTGCGTGCGCGCTTGCCCTCACGGCGTGCAGCGACGCTGTGACGGCAGAACCACCCGCCGTCACGAACACACCGCCCTCGTCGTCACAGTCGTCGTCTCAGTCGTCCTCACCCACCCCCGCCGCCGCGGTCGTCACGCCCGAGGTCTGCGCGCTGCCCGACAGCGGGTTCGAGTGCGCGTTCCAGAAGCGGATCGTGGACGCGAAGAACTACGCGGAGACCAGGCCGGGCAGCGTCGGAATCGTGCTGCGGGACCGCAAGACCGGGGTGACCTGGCGCAACGACCACGCGGGTGACATGACGTGGACGGCGTCGACGATCAAGCTCGCCATGGTGGTGAACCTGCTGGAGCGCAACCGGTCCGGCAAGATCAAGCTGACCGCCGACGACCGCAAGCTGATGACCGCCATGCTGCACAGCTCCGACGACGACGCGGCGGACACGCTGTGGAAGCGGTACGGCGGCGCGACGTTCAACGCTGCGTTCCCCAAATACGGCATGACCGATTTGGTCGCCCAAAAGGGGTATTCGGCCAGTTTTCCCTATTGGGGCTTCGAGAAGTGCACGACGAACGACCTCGACCGGTTGATCAACTACGTCCTCGACTCCGTGCCCGCGGAAGATCGCGCCTACATCGTCGGGCAGATGCGCCAGGTCGGCCCCGAGCAGCAGTGGGGCGTCTGGGGACCTGACTCCGGCGCGAAGAACGGCTGGTCGGAGGAGGACGGCGGCTGGGTGATGAACTCGGTCGGGTTCGTCGGGACGGACGAGCGGTACACGGTCGCGATCATGAACAACCTCAAGGGCGAGGGCGCCTACGACGCCGGCCGCGCCACGGACACGGAGATCACCCGCATTCTCTTCCGCTGATTCGCCTGCGGAACTCCCCTTCGCCGTGTCACCCTGGGCCTCAGACACGATCTGCTTCGGGGGAACGCGGAATGTGGCTGTTCAGAACACTGGGGCCTGTCCGGGTGGAATGCCGAGGGGAAGAAGTTCCGCTCGGACCACCGCAAACACGCGTGGTGCTGGCGATGCTGACCGCCCACGCCAACGACGTCGTGACGATCGACGGCATCGCCGACGAGCTGTGGGGCAACTCGCCGCCCGCGTCGGCGAAAACGCAGGTCCACGGCATCATCTCGGCGTTGCGCCGGTTGCTCGGCCGCGACCGGATCACCACCAACCGCCCGCGCGGCTACCGGCTGCGGGCGCGTCCGGACGAGCTCGAAAGCCACCTGTTCCGCAACGACGTGGAACGCGCGCGCGAGATGCTCGCCGAGGGTGCCGTCGCGGCGGGCGCGGCGAGGTTGCGCAGGGCACTCGCTCGCTGGCGCGGCCCCGTTCTCGCTGAGCTGCACGGACATCTCGGGTGCGGGCTGGACGAGACCCGCGTGCTGGCCCTGGAGGAACGGGTCGCGGCCGATCTGCAACTCGGCCGCGGCGCCGATCTGGTCGGCGAACTGGTGGAGCTCGTCGCGGAACACCCGTTGCGCGAACGGTTCCGGGCCCAGCTGATGACCGCGCTCGCACAGACGGGCCGGCTCGCGGAGGCATCGCGTGCGTACAGCGTCTACCGCACAACGATGGTCCGCGAGCTCGGCGTCGAACCGTCAGCAGGCCTGCGTGCGTTGCACACCAGGATCCTGCGGGGTGGTGGCTAAGGGCAGATCCTCAGCGACGTCACGCGGTTGCGGTGCTCCGCCAGCAGGTTGCCCTGCGCACCGGCGGCGACGCGGAAGATCAGGTTGTTGAAGCCGCCGGCGTCGTAGTAGCACCACAGCTCGCCACGACGGTTGGAGAAGCTCTCCATCGTGTTGTTCAGCCCGGTCGGGCCGGACGAGTCGGCGAGGTCGCCGTCACCGCTCGCGAACGAGCCGTAACCGTGGCCGCCGTTGAGCCCGGCGAAGATGCAGCTGCGGTTGGCCGGACAGTGGTCGAAGTGCTGCGCGCCTACATCGGACTTCGTGTAGGTGAACACCTCTTGTGCTTGTGCCTGCGGCGACATCAGCAGCGCCGTGGCTGCCGCGGTGGCCCCCGCCACGGCGAAAAGCTTGCGAATCATCACATTCCCCCTTCGGTCAGGCGTCTTCCTCTGCCTGCCGACGAGGTTTCCACCGCCCGCTAAGTGGTTTCTAAGAGCAACTGTCCACTCGGTTGCGCGTGACGGCTCTTCGCTGGCACTGCGCCGTCAGGCCTGAATCGACTCCCACAGGCAAAGCACGGTGCCCTCGCTGTCCTTGACGTACTGCGAGAACCCGTAGTCCCCCACGCGTTCCTTGGCGTTGAGCAGAGTGCCGCCCGAGTTCTCGACCTTCCGCGCCACGTCGTCGATGCTCGGCACTTCGATGATCAGCACCGGCCCCTGCACGAACTCGGTGCGCGGCGAGATCCCGCCATCGCTGTCCTGCGGATCAACGGGGTCGCCGTCGGTGTCCACGAGCACGTAGTCGAACGGCAGCTGCTGCGTCGACCAGCCGAAAACCTCGCGGTAGAACGCCGTGGCGCGGCCGAGGTCGTCGGCGGGCAGCTCGAACTTGACCCTGGTCATCGCGCGAGGTCCGGCACCTGGGCGATGAGCTCCTCCGGCGCGGACAACCGCCATGCCTCGAACACCAGCTCCGCGAGCTCGTCGGCCTCAATGCCCTCCAGGTACACGACGACCCACCCGAAACCGCCGGCCGTGAACTGCACCTCGAACACGTCCGGCCGTTCAGCGACCAGCGCCAACTGCTCGGACAGCGTCTGCTTCAGCCCGACGGTCTGCGTGCGAGGCCAGTAGTAGCCGAAGTTCTTGCCCCGCACCCGGAACGTCTCGTACTGCTGACCGGAGGAGCGCTGCACCTCGGCGAGCGCGTCCACGATCTTGAAGAGCTGCTTGTTCGATGTCGCCACTGCCGACCCCCAAAGCCGAAGGGCAGAAGTATAAATCGGGGCATTCCGCCCGGCGTGCCGATCTCCGGTCAGACCGCCGGCGCGAACCTCCGCACGTGGTCAGCGATCAGGGCAGCGTGCGACAGCGGGGTCTTGAGGTCGTCGGGGTCGCCGTTGGTCGTGTAGTCGAGCAGAACGACGTCCGCCGACCCGGCTAACTCGTGCAACCGCTCGACCTCCTCTCGGAGCCGGTTCTCCAGGCCCCAGCGATAGGTCGGCAGGTAGATCTCGTGACGGGCCGTGCGGTAGTCGAGCAGCCGGTCGCCGGTCAGGCCCGCGCGGTGGCCGCGGACCTGACCGAAGCGACGAACCGTGCGCTTCAAGCCCTTCATGGAGGTCACGGCGAGCTTCGACGGATCGACGTCGGAACTCTCGAAGACCTTCAACGCCTGCCAGACGCCCTCGACGGATTCGCTCGTGACGCCAGGCGACATCGGCACCGGGATCTGGCCGTGCGGGTAGAACGGACTGAATCGCACCCACGGGTCAGGGCCGCGGGAGGTCACGTCGACGACCACCGCGTCCGGGCGGGTCACCTTGCGGCGCTTGCTCGCCACTTCGATCGGCATGGTTCGAGGATGGCAGGAGGGTCTGACAATTTTCGGCGGCTGGGGGCCGCTTAGGCTCTGCGCTCATGGAGAACTGGGGGGGAAGTCGACCACGAGGCGATCGAGCGGCACGTTCAGGAGCATTTCGGACCGATCGAGTTCGTGTTCCACGCGGTGCCGTCGACCGGGGTGCACGTGCTTGTCGTCGGGCCGACCGAGGACCGTCCTTTCCGGACGCTGGTCACCGAGGGCATGAGCGACGAGCCGATGACGGTGCCGGACGGCGTGAGCCCGTTCGCGGAGCTGATGATGTGCGTGCCGGCGGACTGGCCGGTCGAGGACCTCATGAGCGACGACTCGTGGCCGGTCCACCTGCTCAAGTACCTGGCGACGTTCCCGCACGAGAATCGCACCTGGCTGGGGGCGTGGCACCTGCTGCCCAACGGCGACCCTGCCCTGCCTTACGCGCCGAACACGGAGTTTGCGGGGATGGTCGTCACGCCGATGCTGAAGGTTCGGCCGGAGGCGCGCGAGATCGACGGCAAGATCAGCCTGCTCGCCGTCATCCCACTGCTTCCGGCCGAAATCCAGCTCAAGCTCGACCAAGGCACCTCGGCGCTCATCGAGGCGTTCGATCGCGCCGGGATCAACGAACTGGTTGACCCACGGCGACCGTCGTCGGTGTGACGCGGCTGCGTTGGGTCAGCACCACACACACGACTACGACCGCTGCCGTGGCGAGGGCGGGCCAGCCGACCGGCTCGCCCAGCACCACTGCTGACCACATGAGGGTCAGCACCGGCTGGGCCAGCTGGATCTGGCCGATCTTGGCGACGCCGCCCGCGGCCAGGCCCGCGTACCAGGCGAAGAAGCCCAGGAACATCGAGATCAGGGCCACGTAAGCGAAACTGAGCCAGACCACGGGCGTGGCGCGGGAGAAGTCCGCGGTGTAGAAGGAAACCGGGATGGTCACCGGCAGCGAGACGACCAGGGCCCAGCAGACCGTTCGCGCGCCGCCCAGTTCGCGGGAGAGCGCGCCGCCCTCGGCGTATCCCAGGCCGCACAACACAACCGCGATCAACAGGTAGACGTCCGCGGTGCTCAGCGAACCGGAGAAGCCGCCGCCGGTGGCGACGAAGGCCAGCACCGCCAGCAGGCCGGCGCCGCTGGAGAGCCAGAACGCGAGGGGTGGGCGTTCGGAAGCGCGGACGACCGCCCAGATCGCCGTGGACATGGGCAGCACGGCGATCACGACGGCGCCGTGGGCCGAGGTCTGGGTGGTGAGAGCCAAGGAGGTGAAGAGCGGGAAGCCGATCACGATGCCCACGGCGACGATGACCAGGCGGCGCACCTGCGTTACCGATGGACGCGGTGCACGCGATAACGCGAGGTAGGCGATCGCCAGAGCGCCGGCGACGGCCGCGCGGCCGAACGCGACGAACCACGGGTCAAGACCGGCTACTGCCAAGCGGGTTGCCGGGAGGGAGAAGCTGAAACCCAGCACGCCCAGCGCGCCGAGTGTTACCCCCGCTGGCACGATAACGTTACTCTTGGCTCTCATGAATGATGATAACGCAGCCGTCCGCGTTATCGAGGACCTGAGAGCCACGGCACTCGCCGGACGCGCGGGCGAGCGCATGCCCTCGGTGCGCGACCTGATGGCGCGGCACAGGGCCTCGCCCGCGACGGTGCAGCAGGCGATCCAGCGCGTGGCGGCCGAAGGGCTCGTCGAGGTGCGGCCGGGGCGCGGCAGCTTCGTCGCCCCGCACACGCCCGCCACCAGCCAGGACCTGTCGTGGCAGGCCGTCGCGCTCGGCGAGGGCAGGCCGGGTGAGGAGCTCGTGGCGAACCTCGTCGCGGTGCCGAAACCCGAGGCCATCCCACTGTCCAGCGGCTATCTCGACCCCGATCTGCAGCCCACGGACGCACTCGGCGCGGCGCTGAGCCGGGCGGCGCGGCGGCCCGCGTCGTGGGGGCGCGTTCCGGTCGAGGGCAAGGAAGAGCTGCGCGCGTGGTTCGCGAAGGAGGCGGGCGGCGAGCTCAGGGCAGGCGACATGACGGTGTGCGCGGGCGCGCAGGAAGCGCTCGCGACGGTGTTCCGCGGGCTCGGTGACCGCGGCGACGCCGTGCTCGTCGAGTCGCCCACCTACCTCGGCGCGATCGCGGCGGCACGCGACGCGGGGCTCAAGGTCGTTCCGGTGCCGGCGGATCAGGACGGTGTGCGGCCGGACCTGCTCCAGGCCGCGTTCGAACGGACCGGCGCGAAGGTCTTCTACTGCCAGCCGTTGCACGCGAACCCGCACGGCGCCGTGTTGTCCGACGAGCGACGGCCCGAGGTCATGCGGATCGTCCGCGGCATGGGCGCGTTCCTCGTCGAGGACGACTGGGCGCGCGGCTTCACGATCGACGGCACCGCGCCGCCGACGCTGGCCTCGCAGGACAGCGACGGACACGTCGTCTACGTCCGCTCGCTGACGAAGGTCGCCGCGCCGGGGCTGCGCGTCGCCGTGATCGGGGCGCGCGGGCCGGCCGGTACCCGCCTGAAGAACACCAGGTCGCGGCAGGACCTATACGTGGCGGGGCCGTTGCAGGAGGCGGCGATCGACTTCGTGACGTCCCCGGTCTGGCGCCGGCACCTGCGCACGCTCCAGCAGTCCTTGAGGACCAGGCGCGACTCTCTGGCCCGCACGCTGCACGAGCACCTGCCGGAGTTCGAGATCGCGCGGTCATCCGGCGGCCTGCACCTGTGGGCGACGCTGCCGGACGGTGTCGACGACCTGGAGCTGACGACGGCGGCGGCAGCGAGGGACGTCGTGGTGTTTCCGGGACGCCCGTGGTTCGCCGCTGAACCGCCGGGCAGTTTTCTCCGTTTGACCTACGGCGGCGCACCTGAGCACGTGCTCGCCGAGGGCGTGCGGCGGCTGGCCGACGCCGTGGCCGCCGTGTCCGGCGTGCGGCGATGACCGGGTCGGGTGAATTGCATGGTTCATTAACTTGACTCACTCAAGAAAAGACGGCAGGGTGAGGCCCGTGCCCACGGCTTCCGACTTCGAGCGCATGTTGCGTGGAGCGTCACTTCGGGTGACCGCTCCGCGGATAGCTGTGCTGTCCGCGGTGCACGGCCATCCCCACGCCGACACGGACTCGATCATCGGTGTCGTGCGCCAGAACCTCGGCGCGGTCTCCCACCAGGCCGTTTACGACGTGCTCCGCGCGCTGACCGGAGCCGGCCTGTTGCGACGCATCGAGCCCCAGGGCTCGGTCGCGCGTTATGAGGCTCGCGTCGGGGACAACCACCACCACGTCGTGTGCAGATCCTGCGGTGCCATCGCCGACGTTGACTGCGCCGTCGGTGCCGCGCCCTGTCTGGACGCGTCCGACGACCACGGGTTCGTCATCGACGAGGCCGAGGTCATCTACTGGGGCACCTGCCCCGAGTGCACGACCGCCGCGAAAAGTTCCTGAACATCCCGGAAGGATTCCCGTGTCCGACAGCACTGACGCCAAGCTGAGCGAGCTGAACGTGGAGGAGGCGGGCGGTTGCCCGGTCGCGCACGGGCGACTCAGCCACCCCACCGAGGGCGGCGGCAACCGTGACTGGTGGCCGAAGCAGCTCAACCTGCGGATCCTCCGCAAGCACCCTGTCCAGGCGAACCCGATGGGCGGCGAGTTCGACTACGCGAGTGAGTTCCTCACCGTGGACCTCGACGAGCTGGCCCGCGACGTCGACGCCGTCCTGACCGAGTCGAAGGACTGGTGGCCCGCGGACTTCGGCCACTACGGCCCGTTCATGATCCGCATGGCGTGGCACAGCGCGGGCACCTACCGCACCCACGACGGCCGCGGTGGCGCCGGCGCGGGCATGCAGCGCTTCGCCCCCCTGAACAGCTGGCCGGACAACGGCAACCTGGACAAGGCCCGCCGTCTGCTGTGGCCGGTGAAGAAGAAGTGGGGCAAGAAGGTCTCCTGGGCCGACCTCATGATCTTCACGGGCAACCGCGCGCTGGAGACCATGGGCTTCGAGACCTTCGGCTTCGCCGGTGGCCGCGCTGACGTGTGGGAGCCGGACGAGGACGTCTACTGGGGCCCGGAGACCACGTGGCTCGGCGGCGACTCGCGCTACAGCGGCGAGCGCGACCTCGAGTCCCCGCTGGCCGCGGTGCAGATGGGCCTGATCTACGTCAACCCGGAGGGCCCCAACGGCAACCCGGACCCGCTGTCCGCCGCCCGCGACATCCGCGAGACGTTCGGCCGCATGGGCATGAACGACGAGGAGACCGTCGCGCTCATCGCCGGTGGCCACACCTTCGGCAAGGCGCACGGCGCGGGCGACCCCGAGCTGGTCGGCGCCGAGCCCGAGGGCGCGCTGATGGACTCGCAGGGCTTCGGCTGGATCAGCACGCACGGCACCGGCAAGGGCCGTGACACCATCACCTCCGGCCTCGAGGTCACCTGGACCCAGAAGCCGACCCAGTGGACCAACCTGTTCTTCCAGAACCTCTTCGCGTTCGAGTGGGAGCTCACCAAGTCCCCGGCCGGCGCGCACCAGTGGAAGCCGAAGGACGGCGCTGGCGCCAACACGGTGCCGGACCCCGAGGACGGCACCCTCAACCGCACGCCGATGATGCTCACCACGGACCTCGCGCTGCGCGTGGACCCGATCTACGAGCCGATCTCGCGCAAGTTCGCCGAGAGCCACGAGGCGTTCGCCGAAGCCTTCTCCCGCGCGTGGTTCAAGCTGACCCACCGCGACATGGGCCCGATCCAGCGCTACCTCGGTGCGCAGGTGCCGCAGGAGGAGCTGATCTGGCAGGACCGCCTGCCGGTCGTCGACCACGAGCTGATCTCGGCCGACGACGTGGCCTCGCTGAAGGCCAAGATCCTCGAGACCGGCCTCTCGGTCTCGCAGCTGGTCAAGACCGCGTGGGCCTCGGCCTCGTCGTTCCGCCAGAGCGACAAGCGCGGCGGCGCGAACGGTGCCCGCATCCGCCTCGAGCCGCAGCGCGGCTGGGAGGTCAACGAGCCCGACCAGCTCGCCCAGGTGCTGCGCACCCTCGAAGGCGTGCAGGAAGCCTTCAACAGCGCGCAGACCGGCGGCAAGAAGGTCTCGCTGGCCGACCTGATCGTCCTCGGCGGCGCCGCGGCGATCGAGCAGGCCGCCAAGGCAGCGGGCCACGACGTCGAGGTGCCGTTCCTCGCGGGCCGCGCCGACGCGACGCAGGAGCAGACCGACGCCGAGTCGTTCGCCGTGCTCGAGCCCACCGTCGACGGCTTCCGCAACTACGGCGGCAAGGCCACCCCGCTGCCGTCGGAGTACCTGCTCATCGACAGGGCGAACCTGCTCGGCCTCTCCGCACCGGAGATGACCGTGCTGGTGGGCGGCCTGCGCGTGCTGGGCGCCAACCACAACGGTTCGTCGGCGGGCGTGCTGACCTCGAAGCCCGAGACGCTGACCAACGACTTCTTCGTCAACCTGCTCGACATGGAGACGGAGTGGAAGTCGGTCACCGAGGACCAGGAGAACTTCGAGGGCCGCGACCGCTCCACCGGCGCCGTCCGGTGGACCGCCACCCGCAACGACCTGGTGTTCGGCTCGAACTCCGAGCTGCGCGCCGTCGCCGAGGTCTACGCGAGTGACGACGCCTCCTCGAAGTTCGTCTCGGACTTCGTCCAGGCGTGGAACAAGGTCATGAACGCGGACCGCTACGACGTCTGATCGCCACGACGTCTGATCCAGCCCCTCCCCGGTACCCCAGGCCACTCCCCCGGCCTGGGGTACCGTCGTTTCATGGGGGTCATCTCGGGCATCGCGCTGCCCACCCGCGCGCCGGTCTCGTTCGTCGTGGACGGGCAACGGTTGCGCACTACTTCTTCGTCCACTTCGGACTCTCTGTGGCTGCTGCCGGGCCTGGTCGACGTGCACTCGCACCCCGGCATGGAAGCGCCGGGCGATGCCTACTCGCACGACGTCTTCCGGCAGCACATGCTCGCCCACCGCTCCGCCGGCGTGCTGACCGTGCGCTCCCCTGGTTCGCCGGATCCCGTGCTGGACCGACCGGACGATCCCGATCTGCCCCGCCTGGTGCGCAGCGGCCGATGGCTGGCCACGCCGGGCCGCTTCTTCCCCGGCTACGGCAGGCGCGTGTCCGAGGAGGAACTCCCCGCGGCCGCCGTCTCGGAGGCCGCGGCGGGGTGGTGCAAGGTGATCGGCGACTGGATGCCGGACGATCCGCCAGTGCCGCTGGACGTCCTGACGGCGACAGTCGACGCCGTGCACGCCGTTGGTGCACGCGTCGCCGTGCACTGCCAGACCGCCGAGGGTTGTCGCAACGCCGTGCTGGCCGGCGCGGACAGCCTTGAACACGGGATGCATCTGGATCATTCGCTCCTTCCGCGGATGGCGGCCCAGGGGACCGCGTTCGTGCCCACGTTCTCCGCGTTCGCCAAGACGATCTCCAACCTGACGTCGTCGGGGGATGCGCGGTTGCGGGAGTGGATCGTGGCCGGGTGGGAACACGCGTTCCCCACCGTCCGTGCCGCCCACGAGGCCGGGGTGACGGTGTTGGCGGGGACGGACAACAAGCCCTGCGGTGACGTGGCCGGCGAGATCTCGTGGCTGATCAAGGCAGGGATGCCGGTCGAGGCGGCCGTGGGAGCCGGGTCGTGGACCGCGCGGGAGTGGCTCGGGCTGCCCGGGCTGGTGGACGGCGGGCTCGCTGACGTTGTCGCTTACGACGCCGACCCGACCGAGGATCCGTCCGTGCTCACACGGCCCTGCCGCATTGTGCTGCGCGGCAACGTCATTCACTGAGCGGGTCACCAGACCGCCGGACCTGATTGGACCGCCAAGGCTGGTGGCTGACGGGGCCGCCGACGTCGTTGCCCACCACACCGACCCGGTCAAGTTCCCATCATGCTGTCACCACTCTGCCGGATCGTGTTGCGCGGCAACGTGGTCCGCTGAGCGCGCCGCCAGACCACACGGACCTGGCCCGGGCTGTCGCAGCCGGTGACAGACGGGCTCGCCGACATCGTCGCCCAGCACACCAAACCCGCCCGGCTCCCATCGCGCTCACACCACCCAGCCAGATCGTGTCGCGCGGCAACGTGGTCCACTGAACGAGCCGCCAGACCACACGAACCTGGCCTGGGCCGTCGTAGCCGGTGACCGACAGGCACGCCGACATCGCCGCCCACCACACCAAACCCGCCCGGCTCCCATCGCGCTCACACCACCCAGCCAGATCGTGTCGCGCGGCAACGTGGTCCACTGAACGAGCCGCCAGACCACACGAACCTGGCCTGGGCCGTCGTAGCCGGTGACCGACAGGCACGCCGACATCGCCGCCCACCACACCAACCCCGCCCGGCTCCCATCGCGCTCACACCACCCAGCCGGGCGGTGTTGCGCGGCAGGGTCATTCGCTTAGCGCGCCGCCGGACCGCGCGGATGCGGTCCAGGCCGTCTGGGCCGGTGGGCGGCGGGTTCGCGGACGTTGTTGTCCACTGCACCGACCCGACCGAGTACCTGTCGTGCCGAGGCGAACTGGCCGCATTGTGTTGCGCGCAACGTCACTCACTGAGCGAACCGCTGGATTGTGTTGCGCGGCAAGGTCATCGCTTGAGGCGTGGCAGCACGGCGGTGGCCTCCGGGTCGCCCTTCGAGCGCTGGCGCAGGCGGGTCACCACGAACAGGACTAGTGCGACGGCCACGGCGGCGATCACCAGCTTCTGGAAGATGCCGGCGTAGGCCTCTACTTGGTGCCAGTTCTCGCCCAGTAAGTAGCCGGCGCCGACGAAGATGGTGTTCCAGATCAGGCTGCCCAGCGTTGTGAGTGCGAGGAACAGCGGGAAGTTCATGCGTTCCACGCCTGCCGGCAGCGAGATGAAGCTGCGGAACAGCGGCACCATTCGGCCGTAGAACACGGCTTTGGTGCCGTGGCGGGTGAACCAGGCTTCGGTTTTGTCGAAGTCGGTCACGCTGACCAGAGGAATGCGGGCTACCAGGCGCCGGGTGCGGTCGCGGCCCAGGAGCATGCCCGCCAGGTAGACGATGATGGCGCCCGCGACGGAGCCCAGGGTGGTCCAGAACAGGGCCGCTGGCAGGCTGAACACGCCCTTGCTCGCGGAGAAGCCGGCCAGGGGCAGCACCAGTTCGCTCGGGATCGGCGGGAACAGGTTGTCGAGGCCCACGACCACGGCTGCGCCTATGCCGCCCAACGATTCCATGACGCCCACGGCCCATTCAGCCAGCATTGATTTCCCCCTCGTAGAACGGTTTGGTCGGGGTCAACGTTAGGAATGGGAGGGCGGGGGCACCACGAGGTTGACCGCCGAGAATTTGGTGGGAAACCGCAGGGCGATATTGCGGGAAACCGCAATGCCAGGGCTGACGGCGGCCAGTACGGTGGCGAATGTGCATCAGGATGAGAAGCTCAGCGCCGGATCGCTGGTGCGCGGATGGTTCCGGACGTTCTACGGGGTGCTGGTGGGGGCGTGGACCACCCTGCCGGACCTGCTGGCGGCGGTGCTGGGTGTTGGCGTGGTCAAGATGACCGAGCTCGAACTGCGGCGGATCTCGCGGTACGGGGACGGGGCGCACGCCGATCCGCTCACGCCGCGCCGGTGCCAGCGTTATCTCGGGGTGCGGTGGCTCGTGGGTGGCATGGGCGCCGGGGTCGTCCTGATGTTGTTGCTCTACCTCACCACGGCGCTGTCGATGATCACGGCGTGGCTCTTCGACGGCACGTGGGGGCTCGTCAAGGACGGCGACGTGGTCGACACGAAGCTGATCGCGGTGGCGACGGTGCCGGGCGCGTTGCTCATCTTCGTCACGCTGGCGGGCATCACCGGGGTGGCGAAGCTGGATCAGTGGCTCGCCACCACGATGCTCGGCACCAGTCAGCAAACGCTGCTGCGCCAACGGGTCGCCGAGTTGACCAGCACGCGGGCCGAGGTGATCGAGGCGATCGACGACGAGCGCAGACGCATCGAACGCGACCTGCACGACGGTGTTCAGCAGCGGCTCGTCGCGCTCGGGATGTTGATCGGCAGAGCGAGACGAACCAAGGACGACGAGCAGCTCCAGCAGCTGCTGCGCCAGGCGCACGACACCGCGGGCGAGACCATCGACGAACTGCGCGAGGTCGCGACCAGGGTCTACCCCGCCGTGCTCGACGACTCCGGCCTGGACGGAGCGCTGGAGGTGCTGGCCGAACGGTCCAGTGTGCGCGTCGAGATCAGCAACGAACTGGAGAAGTCGCCCGGCACCGCGCTGGAGACGGTGATCTACTTCGTGGTGTCCGAGGCCGTCACCAACGCGGCCAAGCACGCCGCCCCGTCGGTCGTCGAGATCTCGGTGTGGCAGGGCAGGAAAGACATCACGATCATGGTGCGGGACGACGGCGTCGGCGGTGCGGACCCCGGCGGCACCGGGCTCTCCGGGCTCGCCAGGAGGGTCAAGGCCGTGGACGGCGACTTCGTGGTGACCAGCCCGGCCGGTGGCCCCACCACGATCAGTGCGAGGTTGCCGTGCGGGTGATCCTGGCCGAGGACTCGACGCTGCTGCGCGAGGGCCTGATCCGGTTGCTCGCCGAGGAAGGCCACGACGTGGTCGCCGCCGTCGGCACGGCACCCGAGTTGCTCAAGGCCACCGAGGAACACCGGCCGGACATCGTGGTCACCGACGTCCGGATGCCCCCGGACCACAAGGACGACGGCATGCGCGCCGCCCTCAAGATCCGCGAGACGTGGCCGGACATCGCCGTGCTCGTGCTCTCGCAGTACGTGGAGAACCGCTACGCCACCGAACTGATCACCGGCGGCACCAAGGTCGGCTACCTGCTCAAGGACCGCGTGGCGCAGGTGGACGAGTTCCTGGAAGCGCTGGACCGGGTCGCGGCTGGCGGCGCGGCATTCGACCCGGAGGTCGTGCGGCGGCTGCTGACCAGGACGACCCACGTCGACCCGCTCGAAACGCTGACCAGAAGGGAGAAGGACGTCCTCGAACTCATGGCGCAGGGCCTCACGAACGCACGCATCTCCGAGCAGCTGCACATCTCGCAGAGCTCCGCGGAGAAGCACATCAACGCGATCTTCGACAAGCTCGGCCTCGCCGGCTCGTCGGGTCTGAGCCGCCGCGTGATGGCCGTCGTCCGCTACCTGGGCAGCTGACACCGCGATGTCCCGCTAGACCGGCACAGCGCGCGAACACCGGCCGGCCGGCCAGGAGAGCACTAGTGCCGAGATCACCCAGAACGGCACGCTCTCCCAGCGGCAACAGAATCACTGGCACGAACGGCGCGATCGTCACCGACGTCGAACTCGTCATCAGCGGCGCCGGCGTGCTCACCGTCACAAGCGTGAAAGCCCCACCACCGGTCGCGCTGACCCGCGGAATCGCACTCCCCAGAGCAGCCGGAAAGACCTATTGACCAGGCATGAATGAGAACTCGGACAACGGACTTCACCCGTACGGATGAGTTGATCACTATGATGGTCGGGTGCCCCTGAGACGTCGACCTCTTGCGTTGCTCGCTGCGCTCGCACTCCTCAGTGCGGTCACGGCGTGCACCAGCCAGGCGGCCGGCGACCCGGTGGGCAAACCCGCCACCCAGCCGGTCACGTCGGAGTCCAAGGCACCGCCGCCGCGGGACAAGCTCAAGCTCACCGTCGAGAACGGCAGGCAGAGCCCCGGCACGGTCGTCGCGGGCATCGGGGACGCGGTCTACAACTACGCGCCCGCCGTGATGCTCGACGGCGGCAAGGTGCGTACGTGGTGGTGCAGCCAGATGGGCGTCGCGCAGCCGAACGGCGACGACATCCTCTACAGCGAGGGCCCGAGCCCGGACGGTCCGTTCACCACGGCTCACCCGGTGCTCTCCGGCAGCGGCGGCAACTTCGACGCGATGCACACGTGCGACCCGTCGCTGGTCAAGATCGGCGACACGTACTACCTGTACTACACCGGCGCGAGCAGGGACAACCACGCGAACGGCAGCTCCGTCGGCGTCGCCACCAGCAAGGACGGCGTGAGCTGGACGCGGGCCAACGGCGGCCAGGCGATCGTCGGCACGTCGAACGACATCATCCGCGAGAACACCTACGGCGCCGGTCAGCAGTCCGCCATCTACCTCGACGGCTGGGTCTACCTGCTCTTCACCGACACCACCGGGTTCGCCGGGGCCACGAACGGGGCCGGCCAGTACGTCCTGCGCTCGAAGGACCCGCTGTTCACCAAGGGTGTCGAAACGCTGGGCCCGCAGGGCTTCAAGCCGGTGCAGAAGACCAACGAGGCCCGTACGCGGTCCGTGGTCGAGGCGTTCAGCGCGGACTGGATGTGGATCGACGCCGCGTCGGCGTTCGCGATCGCCCACTCGACCGACGAGGGCACCACCATCACGTTCTGGAACAAGGAGTTCACCCGCCACCCGTTCGACCCGGTGGTGATCTCCGGTTCCTGGAAGGAAGGCCCCGGCCTGGTGCGGACGCCAGAGGGGCACGCGCCGATCCATCCCGGCGGACCGTGCGACAAGGTGGCGCTGGACGTGCTGCGCGCCACCACGAGCGGGGCGACCGGCGCTCCGACGAACATCAGCCACTTCGGCATCGACGCGCTCGGGCTCAACGGCTGCGCGACGCCGGAGGAGGCGGGTGTGCTCGACGGCTTCTCGGTGCCCTCCCCCGAACGCACCGCCGACGTCGTGATCGACCACAAGGTCGTCCGGTTCGAACGCGGCTCGGCGGCGGCGAAGTACGCCCGCGGTGTGCTGGGCTGGCGGCCGAAGATCGTCGACTCGTTCCAGGTCGCGGTCCGCGTCCCGGCGGCCGTTCCCGCGGTGCTCGGCCCGAACGGCCTGGTCGGGTTGCTCGTGAACAACAAGCTGATGGTGATCAACTCGCTCGAGGTGGCAGTGTCGAACTCCTCCGAGGTCACCGTGGTGACCCAGGAGCAGTGGGACCGCTACGAACGCCTCCTGACCTGACCCCGGTACCGTGCCCGGTGAACCGGGACATGGGGGAAACGCAGTGACGGCGACGCTGGAACGACCGAAGGCACTCGCGGAGAGCGTGCTCCCTCTGCCCGCCGAGCCTCCGCACGAACGAGCGTGGCTGGGCATGACGTTCGCGTTCCTCGGTTCGATGTTGTTCCTGCTGCTCATCCCCGCCGGCTGGGCCCGGCTCGACCACCTGTGGGCCGAGGACGGCGCCCGGTTCATGGTCGACGCGGTCCGGTTCCCCACGCTGCAGAACCTGATCGAGCCGTACGGCGGCTACCTGCACACGGTGCCGCGCCTGGTCGCCGAAGTGGTCGCGTTGCTGCCGATCGAGTGGACGGCCGCCGGGTTCGCGGTCACCGCCGCGATGCTGCGGGCGCTGGTCGCGCTGATCACGTTCGCGGGCTCCAAGGCCTACCTGAAGTCGACGCCGATGCGGTTCGCACTGGCGGCGCTGGTCATCGTGCTGCCCGCGGGCAACTCCGAGACGTTGAACAACATGTCGAACCTGCACTGGTTCCTGCTGTTCGGCGCTTTCTGGGCGTTGTTGTGGCGCGACGCCCCGCGCTGGCCGGTCGCGTTGTTCGTGTTCCTGGCCGCCGTGACGAGCCCGCTGGTCTTCGTCCTGGCGCCGATCGCCGTGGTGCGGCTTTTCCTGGCGCGCAAGGAAGTGCCGATCGCGTTCCTCGCCGGGCTGGTGGTGCAGGCGATCGCGATGATCTTCGCGACCAGGACGCCGTACTCGCACGACGAGGTCGACCCGGTGCAGGTGCTGCTGGCGAGCCTGCTGCGGGTGCCGGTGGTCGCGTTCACCGGATCCGAGCGGGTCGCCGACTTCTACCCCGCCCAGGGCAACGCGCTGATCCTGGTGACGATGCTGATCGCGGCCGTGCCGATCGTGGCGGGCCTGTGGTTCGGCGACCGGGCGGCACGGACGCTCGCGGTGGTCGCCGTGGCGTACAGCGTGATCGTCATCGTCGCGTGCCTGGTGCTGAACTGGACCCACGTCCTGCAGGTGCAGGCGCCCGAGGTCGTGATGGCCGCGCAGCGCTACAGCATCGCGCCGTGCCTGTTCCTGTTCACCGCGATCTTCGTGGGGCTCGACGCGACGCCCTCGGTGACCTGGGGACGCGCGGTGGTGGGCGGCAGCCGGTACCTGATCGGCATCATCGTGATCGTCAGCTTCTTCTGGTACCTGCAGGAAAAGGGGCCGGTGCTGAAGGGCGTGCCGTGGGACGAGAGCGTCGCCAAGGCCCGTGCGGAGTGCTCGGCGGGGGCGCCGGAAGCGCGGCTGGAGCACGAGCCGAAGGACTGGTTCTTCGTCGTTCCGTGCAGCGCCGTGAAGTAGCTGTCGAAAACGCGGGTCCCCGTTCGACGCAGGTGCATGACGAACACGACGACTGAGACCCGCAACCTCGACCAGTACGGCTGCCCCGCCATCGAGTGGGCCCGTGCGCAGGACGCTCTCGCCACCGAATCCGCGGCGAAGGACGTGCCGTTCTTCCTGAACACCGTGCGCCCGGACGGCAGGCCGCACTCGGTGGGCATAGGCGCGATCTGGTTCGAGGACACCCTGTGGTTCGTGAGCGGGCCGGGCACCCGCAAGTCGCGCAACCTCGCGGAGAACCCGGCCTGCACGGTGTCGGTGCGGCTGACCGGACTGGACCTCGTGCTGGAGGGCACTGCTCATCGGATCACCGATGAGTCCACTTTGGACCGTGTCGCCGCGCGGTACCGGGCGGGTGGCTGGGCGGCCGAACGGGAGGGTGCCGCCTTCACCGCGCCCTACACCGCACCGAGCGGCGGCCCGCCACCCTGGTACGTCTACCGGATCTCGCTGACCGCGGCCCACGCCGTGGCCACCGCGGAGCCGTCCGGCGCTACCCGGTGGACGTTCGGCTGAGGAAGTCCCGGAACGACCGGGCGGGCCGGCCCGTCACGTCGGAAACGGTTGTGCTGACCCGGTCTTCCGCGCCACCGCGGATGTCCTCGTCGAGACCGGCGAGGACCGCGGCGAACTCCGGAGGCAGCCACGCGGCGAGCCGTTCGGCCAGTTCCCCGGTGCTGACCGAGCGGTGCCGAACAGCGCGGCCGGTGACCTCGGTGATGATCGCGGCGGCGTCGGCGTAGCTGAGCGCCTCCGGACCGGTGATCAGGTGATCCGTGTTGTGCGGCAACGGGTCCAGCAACGCGCGGGCGGCGACGGCGGCGATGTCCGCGGCGTCGACGAACCCGACCCTGCCGTCACCGGTCGCCGTGACGATCTCACCGGCACGAACGCCCGCCGCCACCGCGTGGTCGCCGGTGAAGTTCTGCATGAACCACGACGGCCGCAGCACCGTCCACTCCGGCATGGTCCGCACCAGTGCGGGGAGAGCGCCCATCCCCGTGGCGCTCTCCCGCACCGCGGACGAGCTCAGCAGTACCACCCGCCGCACGAGCCGCGCTCGAGCGAGAAACGACTCGACCACCGGAACCGGATCGACGATCCCGACCGGAGGGATCAGGTACACCCCGTCTATCCCGCGAAGTGAATCTTCAAACGTCGCCGGGTCGTCCCAGTCGAACCGGACGTGGTCGTCCCGCACCGGCTTCCGCGTGCCGATGCGGGCGTTCGGCAACAGTGCGGCGAGCCGGCTGCCGGTCATGCCGGTACCGCCGATGACCAGCACGTTCATCCCGCGAGCTCCTGCACGTAGAGCGGGTTCCAGTAGTCGCGGTACGAGACGATCTCGCCGTCCCTGACGGTGATCACCGCGATGTAGGAGAACCGGTACGGCTTGCCGGTCGCCACCACGACACCCTCGGCGTCGAACTCGGCCACGGCGACATCCGGATCAACGCTCTGGTGCACGACCTGCTTCGGGAAACCCCGGATGTCCAGCATCTTCGGGTAGTCGCGCAGGTAGTCCTCGATCGCCGCCCGCCCCTCCAGACGCGACGGGTAGCCGGGCGGGGCGAACGGGAACTCCATCACGCCGTCCTCGGCCCACAGGCCGGCGAACCCGATCATGTCCTTGTCCAGCAGGAGCTGCAGTGCCTTCGGGATGAGGTCCACGGGTGTTCCTCCGAACGAAATGGACGAGACGGTCCCGTCCCGTCCAAACTTAGGCGGGACGGGACCGTCTCGTCCAGTCCTATGATGTGCGTCATGAGCAAGCGCACCCCGACCGGAGCCGCCGTGCTGCAGCCTCAGGTCACCTCCGCGATCACCGAGGCCGTGCTCGACGAGCTCGCCCTGCACGGTTACGCCCGGCTGTCGATGGAGGCGGTCGCCAAACGCGCGGAGGTCGGCAAGAGCGCGCTGTACCGGCGCTGGCCGTCCAAACAGGACATGGTGGTCGCGGCGCTGTCGGAGTTCTCCGTGCCACTGGCCGAAGTCGCGGACACCGGGTCGTTGCGCGGCGATCTGCTGGCGAGCGTCACCGCGGTGCACGACTGGCTCACCCACCCGCGGTTCGCCACGATCCTGCCGGATCTCACCGCCGAGGCGGTCCGCAATCCCGCGCTGGCCCAGGCGATCAGCGCGACCATCGGCGAACCGCGCCGCGAGCTCGGTGCGATCGCGTTGCGGCGTGCGGTCGAACGTCGTGAGCTACCACCGTATTTCGACGTCGAGATCGCCCTCGACCTGATCGCCGCACCCGTCTACTGGCGGCTGTCGGTGCGCCGCGCCGAGGTCGAGCCCGACTACCTCGAACGGCTCGTCGACCACCTGATGCGCGCGCTTCAGTGCTGATAGCTGGGATGGTCGACGTACCCGGCCTCGGTCTGGAACCACGTCTCGCGGTCGGTGCTGACCAGCGGCAGACCGAGCCGGAACCGTTCGACGAGGTCGGGGTTGCCGAGGTAGGCGCGGCCGTAGCTGATCAGGTCGGCGCCGTTGGCGAGCCAGCGTTCACCCTGCTCGAGGGTGCTCTCGTGCGGGCCGATCTGGCCGCCGGGGTTGAGGATGAACGCCGTCGGCCACGCCTTGCGCAGCCCCATCAGCACCTCGTCGTCGGCGGTCGCGAGCACGTGGATGTAAGCGATGTCCGGCAATGCCTGCAGCAGCGCCGAGTACAGCGCGGGCATGTCGTCCTCGACGATGTCCTGGACCTGCCCGCCGGGTGAGAGCCGGATGCCGACGCGGTCCGCACCGATGGCGTCCACCGCCGCCTCGACGGCTTCGACGGCGAACCGGATGCGGCCGCTGATCGAGCCGCCGTAGCCGTCCGTGCGCTGGTTCGCGTTGGAGGACAGGAACTGCTGGATCAGGTAGCCGTTCGCGCCGTGCAGCTCGACCCCGTCGAACCCGGCGTCGACCGCCTTGCGCGCCGCGTCACCGAACGCCCGAACCTGGTCCTGCACACCGGAAACCGTCAACGCGAGCGGCACCGGAGCGGGCTGCACGCCCTCGGACGTGAACACCTCGGTGCGGGCGGCGATCGCCGACGGAGCGAGCGGGTGGTGCCCGGCGACCTCGGGGTGACCGATGCGGCCACCGTGCATGAGCTGGGCGAAGATCCGGCCGCCGTTGGCGTGCACGGCGTCCGTGACGACGCGCCAGGCCGCGACCTGCTCGTCGGTGTGGATGCCGGGCATGAACGGGCCTGCCTGGCCGGGCGCGTTCGGGTGCACGCCCTCGGTGACGATGAGCCCGGCGGTGGCACGTTGGGCGTAGTAGGTGGCGGTTGTCGCGGTCGGTTTGCCGTCCACGGCTCGTGCGCGGGTCATCGGCGCCATGACGAGGCGGTTCGGCAGGGTCAGGTTTCCGAGTCGGTAGCTGGTGAGAAGCATGAGAGCTACGCTAGAAACCTGACATTGACGTCAGAGGTAGCTTTTGTGGCGGAGGTCTCATGCGGATCGGCGAGCTGGCGACGAAGACCGGCGTGAGCGTGCGCGCGTTGCGCTACTACGAGGAGCAGGGCCTTCTCGCGTCCGAACGCAGCGAGAGCGGGCAACGGCAGTACGGCGAGAACGCGGTCGACCGCGTGCAGCTGATCCAGCAGCTCTACGCCGCCGGGATCTCCAGCGCGGCGATCCTGGAGATGCTGCCGTGCGTCGTCACCGGCGTGGCGTCACCGCACGTTCTGGCCAAGCTGCGCGGGCACCGTTCGTCGGTGGTGAAGCAGATCGAGGAGCTGCAGGAGACGCTCCGGAAGCTCGACTCGGTGATCGCCGGCGCCCACGCGTCCCACGCGTCCGGAATTCCTTGTCCACCGGCCTAGTCCGTTGTGGACACCAGTCCCGCGCGGTAGGCCAGCACCACCGCCTGCACCCGGTCGCGCAGGTCCAGCTTCGTCAGAATCCTTGAGACGTAAGTCTTCACGGTCTCCGTGGTGATGAACAACGCCTCGGCGATCTCGGCGTTGGAGAGGCCCGCGGCGATCTGGTGGAGGACCTCCAGTTCGCGCGGAGCCAGCGTCCGGAAGATCTCGTCCCGTTTCGGTGCCTCGGGCCGCACCCGGCCGGCGAACGCGCCGATCAGCGTGCGGGTCACCGCCGGGGCGAGCAATGCCTCCCCGCGCGCGATCGTGCGCACGCCGTTGACGAGCTCTGCCGGTGGCGAGTCCTTGAGCAGGAACCCGCTGGCGCCCGCCTTCAACGCCTCGTAGACGTACTCGTCGACGTTGAACGTGGTGACCACGAGGATCTTCGCCCGGTGCTCGACGCCTGGCCCGGCGAGCTGCCGGGTGGCCTCGATGCCGTCCAGCACCGGCATGCGGATGTCCATCACGATCACGTCGGGCCGCAGTTCCCCGGCCCGCTCAACGGCTTCACGGCCGTTGTCCGCCTCACCGACGACCTCCATGTCGGGCTGCGCGGAGAAGATCGTCACGTACCCGGTGCGAACCAGCGCCTGGTCCTCGCAGATCAGCACCCGGATCACGGAATCAGCGCCCACACCCGGAATCCTCCCTCATGGGCCCCGGCTTCGAACTCGCCGCCGACCATCCGCACGCGTTCCCCCAGGCCGGCCAGCCCTCGCCCGCCGGACGGCGTGCCGGATTCCTCGACACCGAAGGTGATCACCTCGATCTCGACCTGGTCCGCGTGCCGCACCGAGACCTTCGTCGGCCGACCGGCGGCGTGCTTGAGCGCGTTGGTCAGCGCCTCCTGGACCACCCGGTAGGCGGCCAGTTCCGCGTCGATCTCGCGTGGCCGAGGCGAGCCCTCCTCGGTGAGCTCGACCGGTTGACCGGAAAGCTTCGCCTGTTCCACCAGGTCACTGACCCGGCCCATCGCCGGCGTGCGGTCGGCGGACTCACCGGTCGCTTCCAGCACGCCGAGCAGGTGTCGCAGCTCGGTCAACGCCCGCCGCCCGGTGCCGCTGATGGCGGCCAGCCCGGCGTTGTCCTTCTCCGGCACGAACTGCGCCGCGTCCGCCTGCACCACCATCGCGGTCACGTGGTGGGTGACGACGTCGTGCAGCTCGCGGGCGATGCGCGCTCGTTCCGCGACCTTGACCTGGTCCTGTTTCGCGAGCTCGTCCTGCCGCCAGCGCCGCACCCGGTCGCCCACGAGCCACAGCACGCCCAGCGCCAGGCCGAACAGCACGAAGTCCTGGAGCAGGTTCGGCGAACCCAGCCAGTGCAACACGAACGCCAGCACCACATAGCCGGCCGCCGCTCCCCACGGCCTCCTGCCGTGGGCGCCCGCCGAGTACAGCGCCAGGTAGAGCGCGAGGCTCGCGAACGTCGGCGGGTAGGCGAACGCCTGGTACACACCGAACGAAACCCCTACGACCGCAAGGCACAACGCCGGCCGGCTGGTCCGCACGGCCAACGGCACGCAGTGCAGCACCACCAGCACGATCGCGAGCACGTCGTTCGGTCGTGGGGGCAGATCCCCGATCCCCGCGGCCACCGCCGACATCCCCGGCACGAACGACAGCAGCAGGAACCCCGCCGCGAGCGCTACGTCCTTCCTGGACACCACCGCGCGAGCTTATGCCCGGTGGCCGCGTCATCAACGCGGCCACCGGGCACGTGGGAATGCGCGATCAGATCGTCGCGGTGTCGATCACGAACCGGTACCGCACGTCGCTGGCCTGCACCCGCTCGTACGCCACGTTGACCTGGTCGGCGTCGATCAGCTCGATCTCGGAGCCCAGGCCGTGCTCGGCGCAGAAGTCCAGCATCTCCTGGGTCTCCGCGATACCGCCGATCATGGACCCGGCGAGCGTCTTGCGTCCGCCGAGCAGCCCGAACAGGTTCAGCGAGATCGGCTCCTCCGGCGCGCCGACGTTCACGATCGCGCCGTCGGTCCGCAGCAGGCCGAGGTAGGCGCCGAAGTCCAGCGGCGCGGACACGGTGGACAGGATGACGTCGAACTTGCCTGCCAGCTCGGTGAACGTGGCGGGGTCGCTGGTGGCGCGGTAGTCCTGGGCACCGAGCTTGAGGCCGTCGTCCTTCTTGCGCAACGACTGCGACAGCACGGTCACCTCGGCACCGAGCGCGGCGGCGATCTTGACGCCCATGTGCCCGAGCCCGCCGAGGCCGACGACGGCGACCTTCTTGCCCGGTGCGACGCCCCAGTGCTTGAGCGGCGAGTAGACGGTGATGCCGGCGCACAGCAGCGGCGCGGCCACGTCCAGCGGGAGTCCCTCGGGGATCCGCACGACGAAGTTCTCGTCCACCACGATCTGCTTCGAGTAGCCGCCGTAGGTGACGTCACCACGGCGGTCGATGCCGTTGTAGGTCATCGTGTTGCCGCCCGTGCAGTACTGCTCGAAGCCGCGCAGGCAGTTGTCGCACTCCCGGCACGAGTCGACCATGCACCCGACGCCGACCCGGTCGCCGACGGCGTGCCGCGTCACCTCGGAACCGACCTCGGTGACCACACCGGCGATCTCGTGGCCGGGGACCATCGGGAAGATGCCCTGGCCCCAGCCCTCGTTGACCTGGTGGATGTCCGAGTGGCAGATGCCGGCGAACTTGATGTCGATCAGGACGTCGTGTGGGCCGACCTCACGGCGCTCGATCGTCGTGCGCTCCAGCGGTGCCTTCGGTGCGGGAGCGGCGTAGGCAGCGACGGTGCTCATCAGGTTTTCTCCTCGCTTCGGTGTGTCACCGTGAACACTGCCGCCATCGCGAGGCGCTACCCAGACACCTGCTTTTCGTACGTCTGGCGTGCCTACCACCAGCAGTAGCAGGCACGACTGTGTGACGACGGGAATACTCGGTTACATGACGACAGTGGATCCGCGCACCGAGCTGAGCGAGTTCCTGCGCAGCCGCCGGGCGCGGCTGTCGCCGGACGACGTCGGGCTGCCGCAGTACGGCAGGACCCGCCGCGTGCCCGGCCTGCGCCGCGAGGAGCTGGCGCAGCTCGCAGGCGTGTCGGTCGCGTACTACACGCGCCTCGAGCAGGGCAACGGCCGCAACGTCTCGACCGAGGTGCTGGACTCGATCGCCCGCGCGTTGCGGCTCAACGACGCCGAACGCGCGCATCTGCAGAACCTGACCCGCAGCAAGTCGAGCAGCAACAAGAAGAAGGCTCCGCGGTCGCAGGTGCGCCCCGCGTTGCAGCACCTGCTCGACGGCATCGGCGTGCCCGCGTACATCGGTGGCCGGCGCACCGACGTCCTCGCCTGGAACCCGATGGCCGCGGCGTTGTTCGGCGACTGGGGCGAGCTGGAGCCGCGCGACCGCAACTGGGCCCGCATGATCTTCCTGCGGCCCTCCTACCAGGAACTCTTCGTCAACTGGCAGTCCAAGGCCGCCGACATCGTCGGGTTCCTGCGGCTGGACGCGGGCTGCTGCTCCGACGACCCCGAGCTGGCCGCGCTGATCGGGGAGCTCTCGCTCAAGAGCGAGCTGTTCCGGCAGCTCTGGGCCGCGTACGAGGTGAAGGAGAAGAGCTTCGGCACGAAGGTGCTGAAGCACCCGCTCGTGGGCGAGATGACGCTGTCGTACGAGACGCTCCGGATGCCCAGCGAGCCCAACCTGTTCCTGAGCACCTACCACGCGGAACCCGGCACCGCCTCCGCCGAGGCGTTGCAGCTGCTGGCCAGCTGGGGCAAGGACGCGGCCCGCGACGGGGCGTCTGTTAGAACTCAGGCATGAGGACGCCGCGTCTGGAGATCGAGTACTGCACCCAGTGCCGGTGGTTGCTGCGCGCCGGGTGGACCGCGCAGGAGCTGCTGACGACGTTCACGACCGAGCTGGGTGAGGTCGCGCTGATCCCCGGCACCGGCGGGGTGTTCGACGTCCGGCTCGACGGCGAGACCGTGTGGTCGCGCAAGGAGCAGGAGGGCTTCCCGGACCTCGCGGTGCTCAAGCAGCTGGTGCGCGACCGGGTGGCGCCGGAACGGTCGCTGGGCCACACCGATCGCAAGCAGTCATAGGTCAAGTGGTCACAGGTGCTGTGCGCCCAGGTACGCGAACACCATCGCGGCACCGATCGTGCAGCCCGGCCCGGGGTATGACCTGCCCATCACCGTGGCCGTCGTGTTCCCTGCCGCGTAGAGGCCCTCGATGACCGAGCCGTCCGCTCTCAACACCCGTGCGTGCTCGTCGGTGACGAGGCCGCCTTTCGTGCCGAGATCGCCGGGGAAGACCTTGGCCGCGTAGAACGGCGGGGTGTCGAGCGCGCTCAGGTTCGGGTTCGGGCTCACGCGCGGGTCGCTGTAATAGCGGTCATAGGCGTCGTTGCCGCGCCCGAAGTCCTCGTCCTTGCCGGACGTCGCGAAGCCGTTGAACCGCTCGACCGTCCGCTGCAGGTTCTCGAGTGGCACGCCGATCTTGTTCGCCAGCTGTTCCAGCGTGTCCGCCCGGGTCAGGATGCCGTTGTTCTCCGGCGTCTCACCGGGTTTGAGCGTGACGAACGGGTACCACGACCGGTGCTGGTCGTCGATGATCATCCACGCGGGCACGCTGCCGCGCCGGTAGATCTGGTGACCGCACTCGTTGTAGGACATGGCCTCGTCCATGAACCGGTTGCCCTCGTCGTCGACGATGATCGAGCCGGGGAACGCGCGCTCGCGCAACGAGGCCACCGCGATTCCGCCGGGGAAGCCGACCGCGGGCGTCCACCAGGCCTCGTCCATCAACGCCGTGGCGGCACCGAGCGCGATGCCCAGCGAGAGCACCTCACCGGTGTCGGTGGGCGAGGCGTTCGTCCACCTCGTGCCGGTCGGGTGCGGGAGATGTTGTTGCCTCATCGCGTCGTTGTGCGCGAATCCGCCCGCTGCCAGGAAGACCTTGCCGGTGATCCGGTGTTCCTCGCCGTCCTTGCTGACGACTACACCGGTGACCACGCCGTTCTCGGTGATGAGCTCCTTCGCCGCACTGTTGAGCCAGATCTCGGCACCGCGCCCGGCCGCCAGCTTGACGAGCTGGCCGACCAGCGACGCTCCGCCGGTCAGCGCGGGGTTGCGGCCGATCTTGCGGATCCTGGTGACCCACAATTCGGTGAACCAGCCCCTGATCGTTCGCTTCGCCAGGCCCAGCAGCGGAATTTCGGTGGTGTACATAGGAGTGGCGAGAGCACTGGCCCGCAGCCGCAGCTTGCTCATCCACTCGCCGAGCGACGCGCCGTCGACGACGCTCGCCTCGACGCACCTGCCGGTCGTGCTGGCACCGGGCAGAGTCGGGTGGTAGTCGGGATAACCCTTGGACCACCGCAGCTTCAGACCTTCCTCGACCAGGAACGACACCATGCCCGGTCCGTGCCGCACGAACGCCTCCTGCCGGACCGCCGAACTGTCGGTGCCAGCGGTAGCGGCCAGGTACCGCAACGCGTCGTCGGCGTTGTCCGTGCCGCGCAGCAACGGGTTCGCCGGAACCCACAACCCGCCACCGGACAACGCCGTCGACCCGCCGACGAGATCGGACTTCTCCAGCACCAGCGGTCTCAGCCCACGCGCGGCCGCCGTGAGCGCGGCCACCAGTCCCGATGCTCCACTACCGATGATCACCACGTCGTAGTCAGGCATGCGGGCATCATGTCGCCGTCAGCGCACCCGTCGCCATGACCACGAGTCTTCTGTTCGCCAAGCGGGCCAACGGAAGCATCAACCGGCCGTCAGTCGAGCGACCGGATCATCAGTCCGTCCGGATGAATCCCTTCGACACCATCCAGTCGCGCGCCACCTCGCCCGCGTCCCTGCCGTCCACGTCGACCTGACGGCACAGCTCGATCATCTGGTCGTTGGTCAGCGCGCGGCTCACCGTCTCCAGCGGGCCGCGGACCTGCGGATAGCGGGCCAGGAACTCGGCGCGCACGGTCGGCGCCACGTTGTACTGCGGGAAGGCCTGCTTGTCGTCCTCCAGCACCCGCAGCTTCTGCGCGGCGATGCGGCCGTCGGTCGTGAACACCTCGCCGATCGGGCAGGTGCCACCGGCGACGGCCGAGTAGATCGTGCCGATGCCGAAGTTCTTCACCTCGCCGACCGGGAAGCCGTAGGCCCGTTTGGCCGCGGGGAAACCGTCCTGGCGGCTGGTGAACTCCGTCTCCAGGCAGAACACCGCCTCGTCCGGGTTCTGGGCGAGGAACGCCGCGAGGTCCGAGGTCGTCTTCAGACCGTGCTGCGCGCCGTAGGCCTCGGTGACGGCGAACGCGTATTGGTCGTTGAGCGGCGAATAAGCGAGCCACTCGACGCCGAACCGTTCGAGGTCGGCCTTCTTCGTGGCGTCGTACTGCGCCTGTTCACCGCCGGGCACCGGGAGTTCGTTGCCCTGGTAGTTGATCCAGCCGGTGCCGGTGTACTCCCACGTGACGTCGACCTCGCTGTTGAGCAGGGCCTGCCGTGCGGTCTGCGAGCCCTTGAGGTCGGTCAGGTCGACGACGTCCGCGCCTGCGGCCGAGAGGGCCATCTCGGCCAGGTAGCCGAGCAGGATGTTCTCGGTGAAGTCCTTGGACCCCACGGTGATCTCGACGCCGCGCAACGACTGATCGGGCTGGATGGTCCCCGGCAACACCTGGTAGGGCAACGCGGTGTTGATGTCGAGGCCACAACCACCCAGGAACAGCACCAGAACGAGCAAGAGCCTTTTCATCGCACCCCCTTCGGCCCGAACCACTGCTCCATGACCGCACCCACCCAGTCGACGAGCAGCGCGAGTCCCGCCGCCAGCGCGGAGCCGGTCACCAGGACCTTCATCAGGTTGAGCTTGTAGCCGGTGTCGATCAGCAACCCGAACCCGCCCGCGTTGACGAACAGCCCGAACGTCGCCGTGCCCACCGCCAGCACCAGCGAGGTGCGCAGGCCGGCCAGGATCAGCGGGGTGGCCAGCGGGAACTCGACCCGCCACAGCACGCCGGACCCCGACATGCCGATGCCACGACCGGCGTCCACAAGGGACGGATCGACCTGTTGAATGCCGACGATCGTGTTGCGCAGCACCGGAAGCAGCGAGTAGAACGCGAGCGGCAGCGCGGCCACCCACAGCCCGCCGGAGGCGCCGGTGAGCAGGAACCACAGCACCAGCACACCCAGTGCGGGCGCTGCCTGACCGACGTTCGCGACCGCCAGGAACACCGGCGCCAGCCAGCGCGCCCACGGCCGGGTCGCGACGACACCGGCCGGCACCGCGACCAGCACCACGATCGCGGTCACCACGATCGTCATCAGCAGGTGGTCGGCCAGCGCCTGGAGCAGCGACGACGCGTTCAGCGTGCTCTTCTCGGTCGCCGTCAGCTCGCTGGAGAACACCCACGCCAGCACCCCGCCGACGATCAGCAGCACCGCGAGCGGTTGCGCCCAGAACCTGATCCGCTCGCCCGTCATGCGCTCGCCCGCAACCGTTGCACGACCTCGGTCACGGTCGTGAGGTCGAGCGTGCCGACGTACTCGCCGCGGTTGCCGGTGACGACCGCGCGCCCGCCCTCGTTGACCATCGCCTCCAGGGCGTCGCGCAACGTCGACTGCAACGTCACCGAGTCCTGCACCGGTCGTCCGAGACCGTCCAGCGACTGGGCGCGCGTCAGCTCCTTCACGTGCACCCACCGCAACGGCCGGTCGCGCTGGTCGAGCACCAGCACGAACTTCTCCTCGCCCAGTTCCACAGTGGACGGTGCGGCGTCGAACCTCGCGGTCACCGCCTGACCCATCTCGACGTCGCGCACCCTCAACAGCGTCAACGCCTTCAACGACGCACCGGCGCCGACGAACCCGGCCACCGTGTCGTCCGCCGGGTTGGCCAGGATCGCGTCCGGCGTGTCGTACTGCAGGATCGTGGACCTGTTGCCGAGCACGGCGATCTTGTCGCCGAGCTTCACCGCCTCGTCGAAGTCGTGCGTGACGAACACGATCGTCTTGTGCAGCTCGTTCTGCAGCCGCAACAGCTCGTCCTGGAGATGCCCGCGCGTGATCGGGTCGACCGCGCCGAACGGCTCGTCCATCAGCAGCACCGGCGGGTCGGCGGCCAGCGCACGCGCGACGCCGACCCGTTGCTGCTGACCGCCGGAGAGCTGGCGCGGGAACCGGTCGGCGAACTCGCCGGGATCGAGCCCGACGAGCTCCATCATCTCCTCGACCCGAGCCGCGATCCTCTTCTTGTCCCAGCCCAGCAGCCCCGGCACGATGCCGATGCTCTGCGCCACCGTGAAGTGCGGGAACAGCCCTGCCTGCTGGATCGCGTACCCGACGCGGCGGCGCAGGTCGTCCGGGTCGATCTTCAGCGCGTCCTCGCCGCCGATCGTGATCGTGCCCGACGTCGGCTCGATCAACCGGTTGATCATCCGCATGGTCGTCGTCTTGCCGCACCCGGACGGCCCGACGAACACCACGATCTGCCCGGCGGGCACGACCATCGAGAAGTCGTCGACCGCCGCCGCCTTCTGCCCGGGATACCGCTTGGTCACGTGGTCGAGCCTGATCTCAATGCCCTTTTCAGCCACGGACACCCCTCGAGACGGTGAAACGGTTGACCAGCACGTAAATGCCGTCGAGCAGCAGCGCGAGGATCACCACGCCGATCGTGCCGGTGAGGGCCTGGTTCAACGAGTTCGCGCTGCCCGCGTTCGCGAGCCCGGAGAACACCTCGGAACCGAGGCCCGGCCCTTTCGCGTACGCCGCGATGACCGCGATGCCCATCAGCATCTGCGTCGCGACCCGCATTCCGGCCAGAATCGCGGGCCACGCCAGCCGCAATTCGACCCGTGTCAGTACCCCGAATCTGCTCATCCCAATCCCTTTTGCCGCATCGCTCACAGCCGGGTCCACACCGGCCAGTCCCACGATGGTGTTGCGCACGATCGGCAGCAGCGCGTAAAGCACCAAAGCGACGACCGTGGTGTCCGCACCGAGCCCGAACACCGGAATCAGCAACGCCAGCAGCGCGAACGACGGAATGGTCAGAATCGTGCTCGCCAAGGCTGTGGCCAGCGCGGATCCCACCGGACTGCGATAGACGGCGACCCCGATCACCACACCGAGAAGGGTCGCCAGAACTGTGCACTGCACAACCGCACTGACGTGCAAGAAGGCCTGCAAAGACAGCCGATCCCAGCGATCGGCGACGTACTGCAGCAAATTCATCCTCGTGGCCCCGCCCTCGAAGTTGGCGTCTACCCAACACCACTGTGGACAGTGGGGGCAAGCGTCAGCCGAAAACGAGCTGAACCAGCGACTGGCCGCGGGACGTCTGCCAGATCGCCAAAGCCAGCAATCCGGTGTAGCCGATCGCGGCCACCAAGACGAGCCGCGCTCGCAAACGTTCGTCGACTCGCCGCAGTGCGAACACGACCAGCAACAGCACCTGGATCCCGTGCAGCCCGATGAAGTGCGGCACCCGGAAGTCGCCGCCATCACCGACGTCATGTCCTTGGTACATCACGATTTCCTGGCCGTTGGCGTCGACGACCGTGCGCTGGTTGACCTCAGTGGCGAGCCAGTACACCGGCACGAGCATGCCGACCGTCGCCAACGCGAGCCCCGCGCGCACGGCCCGCTTCAACCCCAGGTCACCATCGCGTTGGAACAGCACCAACGTCACGATGGCCAGTTGGACGAGGAACAACACAGCCACGCCGTTGGTGAAGATCTGCGTGGCGAGGAGGGTGAGCGAGTCGGTCGAGGTGTTGAAGTGGCTGAACGTGCCCCGCGCCGCCTGGAAAGTGATCGCCCCGACCTCGACGACCGCCGCCACCGCGAACACCGTGCCCATCCACCACCCGAATTTCCGGGCCCTGGTGAGCGTGCTCAGCACCCACGAGAGCGTGCCGGAGTACACCCCGAAGGCGAGTCCGAACTTGAGCGGCTTCAGCCAGAGCGGTTCCCCCAGCAGCGTGCGGTCGTCGATGAGGATCCCGGCCGCGGAAACGAGGGCGAGTCCGAACAGCAGCAGGGTGGTGACCAGGAGTGGGCGATGCCAGTTCGTGAACATGACGGCAATGCTCAAAGGCTGACGCACCGTCAAGGTCAAGCCCCAGAATGAAAGGCGTGCTGACGATCAAGCGACTCGCCGAGTACGTCGGCGTCACGGTGCGGGCGGTGCGCCACTACCACCAGACCGGCCTGCTCCCCGAACCGGAACGCGACCACTCCGGCTACCGGCGCTACCCCGCCCAGGCCGTCGTCGACCTGATCCGCATCCGCACCCTCACCGAGGCCGGCGTCCCGCTGACCCGCGTCCACGAACTGATCAGGGCGACGCCGGAGCAGTTCGCCACGGCGATCGAGGAGATCGATCACGGCCTCACGCGGCAGATCGAGGAGCTCCAGCAACGCAAACTCGGCGTCGCCGCGCTCCAGGCGGGCGACCGGATGTTCCTGCCCGCCGAGATCACCGACTACCTCGACCAGCTGCGCGCGCTGGGCGTCAGCGAACGCGGCGTGCGCTTCGAACGCGACGGGTGGATCCTGCTCGCCGCGAGCTACCCGGACCAGGCGCTGGGCTGGATCGCCCAGAAGCGGGAGCAGCTGGCGGACCCGGACTTCCGCGAGTTCTACGTCACCTACGACCAGGCCCACGACTGGGATCCGGCCGATCCGCGGCTCCACGAGCTGGCCGACGTGATGGCGGCAAGGCTGCGGCAGGAGTCGGCGCAGACGATCCACGAGGTGGTCTCCGCCGACGAGCAGTCACTGCTCGGCGCACACGTGCAGGACTACTCGCCGGCGTGGATCCGGCTCGACGAACTGGTGCGTCAGCGCACGACGTCGTAGACCAGCTTCTGGATGCCGTTCCCGTACGACTCGCTCTCGACGACCTTCAGCAGCTGCTTGTCCTTGTCGGTCTCGCTGAACAGCCGCTTGCCCGCGCCGAGCAGCACCGGGAACACCAGCAGGTGGTAGCGGTCGATCAGGCCCGCGTCGGACAGGTTGCGGTTGAGCGTCGCGCTGCCGTGGATGGAGATCGGGCCGCCCTCGGTCTCCTTCAGCGCGGCCACGTCGTCCAGCGACCGCAGGATCGTGATGTCGCCCCAGTTGTCGACCAGCTGGTCTTCCTTCAGCGTGCTGGACACGACGTACTTCGGCATGACGTTGTACTGCGGGAAGTAGTCGAGCGTCGGCCACACCGGGGAGAAGGCCTCGTAGCTGACCCGGCCCATCATCATCGCCGCGGCTTCTTCCTGCTCACGGCCCTTGATCTCGTAGGCGGCCTCGTCGAACTCGATGTCCTTGAAGGTCCAGCCGGAGCTGCGGTGACCGGGCTCGCCGCCGGGGGCTTCGACGACGCCGTCGAGCGAGACGAACGCGGTGGCGATGAGGGTGCGCATCGGGTTTCTCCTTGGTGGTCGCACTTGCTGTCATGAGTGCGTCGAACAGGCGACGCCAGGATCGACATCGCGCGCCAGGAAAGTTTCCGTCATGCGTCACGGCGGCGCTGAACACCCCTCCGAGTCCAGCGCCGCCGGTCGTCCAGGAGTCTTGCGGGCGCCGGGCGGGCTCACATGCGGGAAGAGCCCCCAATTACCGGACGTGCATAGGTGATGAGCGCGGCCCTGGTCGGCTGACCGGTGCGGGCCTTGAGGCTCGCGACATGGCGTTCGACGGTGCGCGGCGACAGGAACAGCCGCTCGGCGATCTCGGCGTTGCCGAACCGTTCCACGACCAGGCGCAGCACCTCGAACTCCCGGACCGTCACGCCGGCTTTGCGCAGCTCGGCGGGCACGGTGCCGTGGTCGCGCCGCCGTCGTTGCTGGGGTGCGCCTGCCTCGCGCAGCACCGCCCGGCAGGCGGCGGCCACCGCGGCGACGTCGTGCCGGTGGAAGTGCTCCTCGGCCTCTCTCAACCACTCCAGCGGCTCGCCCCAGCCGTCGGCCAGCGCCCGCGGACCGGCCAGCCGCAGTCCGAGATGGCGCGGCAGGCCGAGTCCGGTGCTGAGTGCCAGCGCTTCCGCCGCCGCCTGGTCGGCCTGGGTCTTACGGCCGTCGCGGCCGAGCAGGATCGCGCGGCTCCAGGCGAAGTAGATCCGGTGCAGCTGGACCTGGGCGAGGTGCGACTCGGCCAGCCGTTCGTACTCCGGCCAGCCCGCGAGCCCGTGCGCGACCCGCACCAGCAGCCGCGGGCCCTGGTAGAAGGTGCCGCGCAGGATCCGCGGTTCCGTGACGGCCTTCTCCACCTCGTCGAACTCGGCCAGCGCGCGGTCGTACCGCTCCTCCATCAACGCGCAGATCGCCGAGCTGTACGACCAGATCTCCTCCGAACCGCCGTGATCACGCAGCTGGGTCAGCGCCCGGTCGGTCGCCTTGCGGTCGCCGTGCATGGCCGCGATGCCCGCCTCGATGGCGACGGCCAGTGCCTTCAACGCGTGCAGGCCCAGCTTCTCGGCGGCCTCACCCGCGCTGGCGCCGTACTTCGCGGACTCCTCGTACTCGCCGCGCACGAGGTAGGTGGCGCCCAGGTGCAGGTCGGTCGCGATGAGGATGACGATCGCGCCCGTGTCGAGCGCTGCCCGGCGGGCCGCGAGCAGCGTGTCGACGCCGATGGTCAGGTACTTGTCGGTGATGCCGAGCTCCAGCAACGCCCGCAGCCGCCACGCCGCGAGCCCGTGCTGTTCGGCGACCTGCTGCCAGCGTTGGACGTGCTGCCGCGCCTCGGCGAGATCCTGCCCCCGCGTGCACCGGGTGAGCACCTCGAGGGCTTCGCAGACGATCTCCGGGGTGCCCGTGGCGGCAGCGCGTTCGGCCAGTGCGCGGGCCTTGGGCAGCAGGTCCAGCTGGTTGAGCCCGAGCAGCAGCGTCGCCTTGACGACGTCGATCGTCGCGCAGGTCTCCTTCTCCGTCGCGAGCAGGTCGAGACCGCGTTCCCACTGGCCCGCGACGGCCGCGACCCGCGCCTGGGCGAGCCGGACGGCGGCTCTTCGTTCCGGCTCGGCGTGCGCCGCGGTGAGCGCCTGCTGAAGTCGTTCCCCCAGCGCGAATGCCCGCGCGCCGTTGTCGGCCGGGACGACGACCGCGGCGAGCGGGAGCACCACGGCGAGCGCGTCGAGCAGGTCGGCCGCGAGGTCCGGGTCGTCGTTGAGGAGGGCCTGTCCGCGTTCGAGCAGCTCGACCGCCGTGCCGAACCGGCCGAGTGCGGCGGCGTGCCGTCCGGCCTGGACGAGGCAGCCGATGGCCTTGCTCGTGTCGCCACCCGCTTCCCACAGCTCGGCGATGAGCTCCAGTTCGTTGGGGCGCAGCGCTTCCGTGGTCTCGGCTGCTTGACGGGCGAGCGCCGCGCGGGCCGTCGGCGTCATCCGGCCCTGGATCGCTTCGGCGGTCAGCACGTGCCGGAACTTGTGGCCGTGGACGAGCTGCGCGCGTTCGGCGTCCTGCAACAACCGCGTCGCGTCCGCGCACTTCGCGACGGCCGCGACGACGTCGAGCGGGAACGTCCGCCCGAAGATCGCGGCGGCTTCGAGCAGCGCGATGCACTCGGGGCCGAGCGCGTCCACCCGTTGCAACGTCGCCGCCGCGACCGTGGGCGGCACACCGGCCCGCAGATCGCTGTTGAGCAGCTCCTCGACGACGAACGGCACCCCGTCGGCGATCCTGGTGAGCGTGGCCAGCACGTCGGCGGGCACGGGTCCGCCGAGGCGGTGTCCGGCGAGTTCGGCCACCTCGTCGTCTGTCAAACCGTTGAGCCGCAACACACCCGCGACCCGGCGTGCCGCAGCCGAGTCCGCGAGTTGTTGCGCGCCATCGGAATGCGGTCGCAGCGTGGCGAGCAGCAGCACCGGTTCGTCCGCGAGGTTGTCGAGCAGGTAGTCGACCACGGCCAGCGTCTCGCCGTCCGCCTCGTGCAGATCTTCAAGCAGCACAACGGTTTTCTCGGCGGTCAGCAACCTCAGCACCGCCTCGGCCCTGACCACGGCCGGATCCGGCACACCAGCGGGCGCGTCCGGAGTCATTCGCCGCAGCACGGGCAGATAGGCGCCGAGCTGCTTCTCGTCCGGTGCGTCAACCTTGCGAAACGCCGACAGAACCGCCTCGCACAGCGCCCGCAACGGCACCGCGCGGCTCGCCCGTCCCCTGAGCACGCGAAATCCGCGTTGCGAGGCGTGCCCGACGAGCTCGGACGCCAGCCGTGACTTGCCGATTCCCGGTTCTCCCACCAGGAACATCGCGCCACCGCGACGCTGCTCGGCCCGTGCCACCGCGGCCCGCAGTGCCGAGGCCTCCTCGCTCCGACCCACCAGCACCGGGGACTGGAACTGCATGGCACGCGACAGTACTAGTCCCTGAACCAGGCCCACCCGAACCGTCGGACGACCAGCACCAATCCCAGCACGACCATCACCGCGTACGCCGTGATGCGCAGCGCGTCCGGCATCTCCAGGTAGTTCAGCGCGAACCAGCTCCTCGACCCACCGGACAGGTTGTTGATCAACCCGCCGCCCCCTTGCACCAGCAACACCAGCGCGATCAGCTCCACGACGCCCCCTGATCAATACGATCGTATCGATTTGATACCCGAACGGTAGCCCGCCCGCAGCTCGTGGTCAAATCAATGCGAACGTCTTGAAAAGGGGATGCGCGTGAAGCCTGTGCGAGGCCGGGGTGCCGCCCACGACGAACGGCGCGGCGCGATCCTGGAAGCGGTGTTCGCGATCGTCGACACCGAAGGCACCCACCAGGTGAGCATCCGCCGCGTCGCCGAGCAGGCAGGCGTGTCCGTGGGCAGGGTCCAGCACTACTTCCCCAGCAAGGACGACCTGCTGACGGCCGCGTTCACCGCGATCAACGACCGCGGCACCGCCCGCGTCCAGGCCAGGGTCGCGGGCAGCGCGGAGCCGGTCGAGGCCCTCCTGACCGAGCTGATCCCCGCGACCGACGAGGACCGCCGGCTGTTCCGCGTGGCGCAGGCGTTCGAGACGCACACCCTCACCCGGCCCGAACTGGCCGAGCAGCTCCGGCAGGGCTACGACGACCTCATCGCCCTGCTGACCGCGCTGACCGGCTCGGCCGCGCGGGAGCTGCTGGCCCTCGCCCTCGGCCTCGCGAGCCTGACCCTCACGGGCAACCTCACGCCGGAGGAAGCCCGCGCGATCGTCCGGTCAGGAATCGAGAAGCACCGCGAGCCGTCCGCCCCTAACGTCGTGCACGACAACAGACGACCTGGAAGGGCGAGAAAATGAGCAGCAGCAAGGGGATCCGCAAGTTCCACCGCCTGGTGAGCATGTTCTTCATGGCCACCGTCGTGTTCACCGCGGTCGCGCTGACCGTGGACAACTCGGTGATCTGGGTGTCGTACGTGCCGCTGCTGCCGCTGTTCGTCCTCATGGGCACCGGCGTCTACATGTGGTTCCTGCCGTCGATCGCCAAGCGCCGCGCCCGCCGTGCAGCCACGGCGTAGAAACCTAGCCCTCCAGCCGGTTCTCCAGGTGCGTGAGGGTGGCGTTGAGCGCCACCCCGTACACCGCGATCCGGCAGGCCAGCCGCCAGAGCGTCACGTCTGTCGGCGCCACGGCCAGGCTGACCACCAGCTCGCGCACGAGCCGCCGGGTCTGCGCGACCAGCACGCCGACGCTCTCGGTGATCTCCGCGAACGCCGCCGACACCGAGCTGAGCCCCCGGATCGCCTCGACGTTGTGGCCCATCAGCCGCAGATGTTCCTCGGCGCCGTCCCATCCCGGCACGTCGTGGTCGAGGAAGGCCGCGAGGTCGTTCGCCATGTCACGCTGCTCGACCGCGATGTTGTACCAGGTCAGAGCATGCGCGGTGATCACGTCCGGCCGTCCGGTGAGCTCGTCCAGGACGTCCCTGAGCGGCCCGATCCGCTCCATCGCCGTCCCGGCGGTCTCCTCGACCGGTGCCACCAACGACGGCAACGCGGCCTCGCGCACGGGATCCGGTTCCAGCCGCTCGACGCCGTAGAGGTCGCACAACCCGGCCACGATGAGGCGCAGGTTCTCCTCCACGTACTCGACCAGCTCGTCCTGCCTGGCGTGCTTCTCCAGAACGGTCTCGACGACCCACCGGCACAGCCGCCCGTACACGATCTCGTCGCCGACGACGACCGCGCTGGCCTGGTGCACGGCCACGAACCGCACGCGCACGGCCTCGATCTGAGCGGCGTGACGCATGATCTGGCCGGACACGCGTCCCCCTCGACTCAACAGCTCCTCACCCGGCAACGTTAGTGGTGGCAGGGGGTGGGCATTGAGGGAACCACGACGCGGGATCGCCGGCATCGTGATCGCTGCCGGCATCCTGGTGATGCTCTTTCAGGCCGAAGCCGTGGTGGTGGCGACCAAGGTCACCTTCGACCTCGGCACGCCCGGCGTCTACCTGTTCGTCGAGGAGCCGTTGTGCGGCGGTCGCAGCAGGGCCACGCCGTGCAGCAGTTGGGACGGGAAGTTCACCAGCGACGACGGCAGGGTGACCCGCACCGACGTTGGACTGGCGGGCCAACTGCCGAAGGGCTTCGCCAAAGGCGACAGCGTTCGCGCGTTCGAGGTCGGCGATCCGAACCAGGTGTACTCGCCAGAGGCGAAGCACGGCGACATGATCTGGATGTACTACACGGCGGGTGGCTTGGGTCTGCTCGCGGTCGTGTTCGGGAGCTTCTACCTCTGGTGGTACCGCAACCACGACTGAGGCGTTCGTCGCCGGCTTGACTCGGCACCACGGTGCAGAGTTCATCGTGATCGCCATGGAAACCTCCGTGGCCCGCTGGGGCAGGGCCGGCGCGCTGTACGACCTCGTGGCGAGCATCGCGTTCGTCACGCCCTGGACCGCCGCCCTGATGCTGGATCTGTTCGGCACCGCCTACAACACGATGACGCTGTTGTTCGCCACGCTGTTCGGCACGGTGGTGGTGATGTGGTCCATCGCGCGGTGGCGGCGCCCCGAGCCGTTGCTCATCACCATCGACACCGTCGGTCGGGCGCTGTTCAGCCTGTGGTTCGGGTGGGCGTTGTGGAACGGGCAGACGCCGGTCCTGGCCGTGTTCCTGGTGCTGGAACTGTTCTGGGGCGTCGTCCAGCTGCGGGCCCTGGTCCGGAGGTAGTTTCCGGTGGTGCGCATCTCCGAACTGGCCCGCGCCGCCGGCGTGGGCATCAGCACCGTGCGGTTCTACGAGCGCCGTGGCCTGGTCAACCCCACCACCCGCACCCACGGCGGCTACCGCCACTACGACCAGGAAGCCCTGAAGCGGCTGAAGTTCATCCGCCGCGCGGCACGACTCGGCTTCACCCTCACCGAGGTGGAGCAGATCCTGGCCGTGTCGAGCTCACCGGAACTCGCCGACCTGGACGGCGTGATCACCGGCAAGGTCGCCGAGATCGAGGACCGGATGCGCGACCTGGGCCGGGTGCGCCTGGCGTTGCTCGACGTCGCGGCCAACGGTGTTCAGGAGCAGTGCCCGGTAGTCGCGGCGCTGAGCGACTGAGCGCGCAGGGCGTGGTGCTCGGCGGTGAACCACGC
Source organism: Lentzea sp. NPDC054927 (assembly GCF_053610285.1). Classification (NCBI taxonomy): domain Bacteria; kingdom Bacillati; phylum Actinomycetota; class Actinomycetes; order Pseudonocardiales; family Pseudonocardiaceae; genus Lentzea; species Lentzea sp. NPDC054927. The sequence continues at coordinate 78,378 of NZ_JBSGXZ010000005.1, read as the reverse complement.
CAGGGCCTGCGTGAAGTCGTCGACGCCGGTGTCGTGGATCTGGGCCAGTTCTACGGCGTAGGCGCGCAGGAGGTCGTGCAGGACATAGCGGCCGGGTCTGCGTTCGGCGAGCAGGTGCGCGCGGGTCAGTTCGGCCAGCAGCGGCCGGACCTGCGGCGCCCCGAAGAGCGCGGCGGCGTCCTCCACCGAGACGTCCGGGCCGGGATGCAGACCGAGCAGGCGGAACAGCCGGGCGGCCTGCGGTCCCACCGCCCGGTAGGACCAGGAGAACACCGTGCGGACGTCCGTGGCCGGGTCGCCACCGTCGAACGGGTCGAGGCCTTCGCTCAGCTCGGCGGCGATCGCTCGCAGCGGGAACCCGGTGCAGGCGGCGCGAGCGGCCACGACGGTCAGCGCGAGCGGCAGGCCGGCGCACCGCGTGATGATCTCGGCCGTGGCGGCGGAATCGGCGATCCGGTGAGCGCCCAGGCGATCGGCGAGCAGGTCACGTGACTCCTGCTCGGACAGCAGGTCCACCGCGACGGGGTGCGCGCCGTCCGCCGCGACCAGGCCGGTCAGCCGGATGCGGCTGGTCACCAGCACCAGACACCCCGGGCTGCCGGGCAGCAGCGACCGGACCTGGTCCGCGTCACGGGCGTTGTCGAGCAGGATCAGCATTCGCTTGTCCGCCAACGCACTGCGGTACTGGCTGACCTGCGCGTCCAGGCCCGCCAACGGGTCCAGGCCGAGCGCGCCGAGCATCACCCGCACAGCCTCATCCGGCGTCATCACCGCTCCGCTCGGGTCGAACCCGCGCAGGTTGACGTACAGCTGCCCGTCCGGGAACCGTGCCGCGACCCGATGCGCCCAGTGCAGGGCCAACGCCGTCTTGCCCACCCCTGGCATGCCGGACACCGCGGCCACGACCGGATGCCTGCCGGAAAGAACCGCGTCGAGCGCCGTGAGTTCGCGAGCCCGTCCGGCGAACGACCGCGGCGGCGCGGGCAGCTGCCTCGGCACCACAGCCGGCTGACCCACCGGCAACGCCAGGTCCGCAGTGAGGATCTTCTTGTGCAGCAGGCGCAGTTCAGGTCCGGGATCGGCACCGAGCTCGTCCGCCAGCCGCAGCCGGACCTGCTCGTACCGCAGCAACGCGTCCGCCTGCCGCCCGCAGCGGTACAGCGCCAGCATCAGCTGCCCGGCCAGCCGCTCGTCCAACGGGAACGCCGCGGCCGTCGCGTCCAGCTCCGCCAGCAACTCGGTGTGCCGTCCCTGCTCCAGCGCCAGATCGTTGCGGTCCAGCAGGGCCGCGAGCCGGCGTGCCTCCAGGGCGGATCGCACGCTCGCGAGCCATGGAGTGTCCAAAGTGGAGAAAGCCTCTCCCCGCCACAGCTCGAGCGCATCGGCAAGCAGCACAACGGCTTCGTCCGGTTCCACCCGCGCCCGTGCCACGAGGTGGTCGAACCGGTGCAGGTCCACCGACATCGGGTCGACGGTCAGCACGTAACCGCCCTGCCGCCCGACGATGCGCACCTCGTCCGGAAGGGCCTGCCGCAACCGCGACACGTACCCGGCGACCGCGTTGCGCGCACGGTGCGGAACCTGCTCGCCCCACACCCGGTCCACCAGCACGTCGACCGGCACCAGCCGGTTCGCCTCCACCAGCAACACCGCCAGCACACACCTCTGCCGGGAGTGACCGACGTCGACGACCCGATCACCTACGCGGACCTCGACAGTGCCGAGCAGTCCGAACTCCACCAGCCACACTCCCCTTCAGGAGCACCGAAAAGGCCGCTGAGCAGCCGATCACACAGTTCCCGAATCCCTGCCGAACACCGGACGTCCACTCTCATTTGCGACAGACCGGTCGCAGGGAACCGGTCGTCAGCAGACCTTCGGAGGGCACATGTCCAGGACGTTTCTTCGCCGCATCAGCGCCGCGATCGCACTGACGGCCGCCGCGGTGGCGTTCGCGGGTGCGAGCGCAGGGACCGCGTCCGCCGCTGTCACCTACGACCTGCTCCGCAACTCCCACAGCGCCAAGTGCCTCGACGTGGCCGACGGCAGCCGCGACAACAAGGCCGCCATCGCGCAGTACACCTGCGACGCCTCCAAGACCCACCAGCAGTGGACGCTGGAGGAGGTCGGCGACGGCAGCGGCGCCGTCCGGATCAAGGCAGCGCACAGCGCCAAGTGCGTCGACATCTGGGACTCGAGCCAGGACCCGACCGCCGACGCCACGCAGTACACCTGCAACGCCACCAAGTACAACCAGCAGTTCCTGGTGGAGTACACCGCTTCCGGCACCCTGAAGTTCAGGGCGCGTCACAGCGGCCTGTGCCTGGAGATCTCCGGCCGCAACTTCAACAACAAGTCGAAGCTGCACCAGAACCTCTGCATCAACCACCGCGCCCAGGAGTTCGTCATCGGCTGATCACTCCTTTCCCGCGGGTTGTGCCCTGTGCCGGGGCACAACCCGCCTTTCGGCGTTCCGGCTCGTAGGCTGTCCGGCACCGGTGGCGAACGGGAGGTCGGACGGTGGCGGAAACGACGGTGGCCGAGGTGATGGCCGAGCTGGCCGCACTGGAGGACCCGAAGGCACGTGCGATCAACGAGAAGCACGGTGACGACCACGGCGTGAACCTCAGCAAGCTCCGCGCGGTCGCCAAACGCCTGAAGACCCAGCAGGAACTGGCGCTGGAGCTGTGGGCCACGGGTGACACCGCGGCCCGGCTGCTGGCCCTGCTGATCTGCCGCCCCAAGGCGTTCTCCCGCGACCAGCTCGACACCATGCTGCGCGAGGCCCGCCGCCCGAAGGTCCACGACTGGCTCGTGAACTACGTGGTGAAGAAGAGCCCGCACGCCGAGGACCTGCGCGAGACGTGGTTCGCCGACCCGGACCCGGTGGTCGCGAGCGCGGGCTGGGCCCTGACCACCGACCGCGTCGCCAAGTCACCGGCCGGCCTGAACCTCGACGGTCTGCTCGACACCGTCGAAGCGGAGATGAAGGGCGCTGACGACCGCCTGCAGTGGGCGATGAACCATTGCCTGGCCCAGATCGGGATCGAGCACCCGGCACTGCGCGCCCGTGCGATCGGCATCGGCGAACGCCTGGAAGTGCTCAAGGACTACCCGACGCCACCGAACTGCACGTCGCCGTTCGCGCCCATCTGGATCAATGAGATGGTGCGCCGGCAGCAGAACGCCTGACGGCTGACGTCAGCGCGCCCCGAACGCGGACTGCCCCGCCACCGGTGGCAGTTCGAGCAGCTGACCGGCCACGTCGAGGAACTCGCCGCCGCACTGCCACAGCGCTAGATCAGGATCGACGACGAACGGGTCCGCCGGGTCGACGTCGCCCTCCGGCACCCGGTAAGCCAGCGCCTCCGAGTCGGAGTACGCGAGCACGGTCTCGTTCGTGCCCCGCCAGACTCGCCGGAACATCACGGCGTTGACGCGCGTCATGCGGTCGTGCACGACAGTCCGCTGAAATCCACGCCGCAGCAACAGTTTCATGCATTCTTGGACGCTTCTCGCGTGATGTGCCAAGTCACCCTGCCCCTGCCGGTACGAACTGCCGATTCTCGCCCGGACCAGAAGCCGCGCCCACCGTCCATCACTCGAACAGGTCAAACGTTTGGGTCAAATGCACAACGCCGGCTACCCCCGTTCGTGCACACCGCCCACCAAAGTCGACCGTTTCGGGCGATGGCCAGGGGCCGCGGCATGCGCAAGCCTCTGCCGGTGGTCGACATCCCCGCACCGGACCCGAACGCCCCGCTGTACGAGCGCGCCGCGACGCAGATCCCGAGCATCGCCGAGAAGGTGCTGGAGGCGTTCTTCGCCAGATCTGCGGCCTACCGGCAGCTGCCGCACCAGCTCGTCGACCGCGAGATCACCGAGGCGGTGAGCCGGAACCTGCAGGTCTTCCTGCGTGCCCTGCGCGAACAACGACCACCCGCGCCCGAGGAGATGGCCGACCAGATCGCCACGGCCGTGCGCAGAGCACAGCAAGGCGTCCCCCTCGACGTCGTGCTGAGCACCTACCACGTCGCCGCGCACGTGGGGTGGATGTCGATGGCCAGCGTGACCGAAGAGCACGAGGTGGGCGACCTGCTGGCGACCGTGCCCGCCCTGCTGCAGTTCCTGAGCGGCGCCGTGCCCGCCGTCGCCGCCTCCTACCTCACCGAACAGCAGGCCCTCCACGCCGAACGCCGCGAGGCAGGCCGAGCCCTGGTCGCCGCCCTGCTGACCGGCCGCGAAGCCGAACCGCTGGCCGAACGAATCGGCCTGGAGCTCTCCAGCCACTACGTAGTCCTGGCCGTACGCGTAGAAGCGACGACACGGCCAGAGGGCGCCGACGGCAACGACACAAGGCTCGCAGCCCACGGGTTGGCGCGACGCCTACGAGCCGAAATGCCCCAACACGCCCTCTCCGCCCTGGACCACGACGGCGGCACCGTGCTGCTGCCCACCTCGGCGGACACGCTCGACCAGGAACTCGCCGACGCCACCGACCTGGTCACCAAGCTGCACACGGCCGCGGGCATCGGCCTGATGGGCGGCATCGCCGCGGCGGAGAGTCGCGAGGACATCCCCACCGCGGCCCGCCAAGCCGCGGACATCGCCGAACTGGTCCAGAAACTGGGCCGCCCGCCGGGCGCGTACGTGCTGGACGACGTGTTGCTCGAGTACCAGCTCTGCCGCCCGGGCCCCGGCCGCAAACGCCTGGCCCGCGTGATGGACCGCCTGGCCGAACACCCGGACCTGCTGCACACGCTGAGGGTGTTCATCAACAGCGACCACAACCGCCACCGCACGGCCGACAGCCTGCACCTGCACCGCAACACGCTGAACTACCGCCTGCGCCGCGTCACCGAACTGACCGGCTACAACCCGGCCGACCCGGCGGACATCAGGCTGCTCGCCGCGTCACTGATCGTCCACGACCTGCGCCCCTGATCACTTGCTGTACTGATCACTTGCGGTAGAAGTGCACGTTGCGCCACTGGTGCTCCGCGTTGTCCGTGTGCAACGTGCCGTACACGCCGTACTTGAAGTAGTGATCGCCCTTGGGCCCGTTGTTCGTGTGCACGAGCTTGCCGTTGATGTAGATGGAATAGCTGCCACCGCTCGCAGTGGCGTTGTGCGTGACGTTGACGCGCACCCACTTGCCGTTGATGCCACTGATCAGGTCTTTGCCGCCACCCCGCAGCGTGCCGCCGCTCTTCGCGTAGGACCTGATCATCAACGTGGTGGCGCCGTCACCGTCGTTGCCGAAGATCTGCATGGCGCTCTCGTCGTCCGTGCCCGCGGTCACCTTGAGCTCACCCTCGAACTGCCGCTGCCCGGTCCGGTAGTTGTCCTGGATTCGTGCCTCGACGCGGTTGGAGCCGTTGTTGAAGAGCTTGAACGTCTGCACCCCGCCGGACCGCAGGTAGGACCCGCCGGGCCCGGACGCGCTGTTCGTGCTGCTCGGGTAGCTCGTGATCTTGCCGCTGCTCTGGATCTGCAGGTTCCAGGCGGGGTTGTACTCACTCCACCCGCTGCCCACCGGACCCGCTGAAGCTGGTGGCTGGATCGCGGCCACCGTCAGGAGGGCTGTACCGGCGATCACCGCGACTCGTTGTGCCAGACGCATTCGTGCTCCTCGTTGCAGGGGAATACAGATGCGGCGGCGCTGGTGAGTCTGGCGTAGAGGAAACAAAAGAGGCGAGTGCTCGGGTGAGCACTCGCCTCTTTTTCAGAACCGAAATTTCGCTGCGATCAGTCGCCGTGAGGGTTCTGGATCGAGACGTGGACGTGGTCGTAGTGACCACCGGTCACACCGCTGCCCGCGGTGTAGTTGCGCCAGCCCTCGGAGGCACGCGCCACGCTCCAGATCTTGCCCTGCCAGATCACGTAGCGGACGTCGAGCTGCGAGGCGTACTTCTGCAGCCAGCGGGCCAGCTTCCAGCCCTGTTCCTTCTGCGCGGCGGACGGGTAGGACCCGATTCCGTTGGAGATCGTGCAGTCGAGAGCGTTACCGGTGTTGTGGTTGCTCGTCGACGACTCGCCGCTGCGGTAGTCGCCCACCCAGCAGTCCTTCTCGCCGGTCTTGGCCCTGATCTGGTCGTCCACGTGCTGCGTGCGCTTCGTGGCCTGAGGCGCACGGGCGGTCGCCGACGGGTGCGGGTTGGTGACCGGGACGCCGTAGGAGCCGTCCGGCGGAGGCGTGCCGCCACCGTCACCCAGCTTGTGGGCCGCGTTCTCGTTCTTGAGGTCCGAGTTCAGGTTGGCCTTGGCACCGGCCGCGATCGTCTGCCGGGGACCGGCGTAACCGCTGTTGAAGTACACCGTGACCGGGCCGCTCGTGCGGTTCCAGACAGCGGCGGCGTTGTTCTTCACGCACAGGCCCTGACCATTGCCCGCGCTCTTGAAGTCGTAGCAGCTCGGCTGGTCGTCGCCGTAGTCCGGAACGGACGTGTTGAAGTCCGAAACCGAGCCTTCCTGGTTGCTGTTGAAGTACAGGCAGAACTCGCCTGCCTCACAAGACCCGTTGCGGGCCGTCGCCGCGGAAGCGGTGGCCGCACCGAAGGACACGCTGATCAGCGCGCCCATCATCGCCACAAGGGTGAATTTCTTGAGCACTATGAGCCCTTCTGATAATTCCGCGGGATCCGGCCCCCATCGAATTCGCCGGAACCTCACTCGTGCAGAGGAAGCTTCGTTTTCCGCCGACTGAAGGATTGCGAAGTGCGCTGACACTTCGCTGACACTCGGAGTCACCAATCGGTCAGCCTGCGTCACCACGTCACCGAGCAGCCAAAACAGGTGGCGGGGGTGCGCGATGATGTTGTCGATGTCCATCCAGCTGGCTTTCGGAGTCACCGCCGGACCTGGGTTGAGCTGCTGGCTCCCCACGTCCGGCGGCAGAGCCGTGTCCAAAACCGGTGCGAACCCGCCGGGCGCGCCCGTCGCCGTCGGCCCGTCCGACGCGGCCCCCGAGGCCGTGCGGGAAGCGACCAGGCAGCTCACCCTGCTGGTCGAAGGCGGGCCCGTGGCGGCCGCGGCGGGCGTCGACCTCGGCGGCGGCTTCACCTCCGCGCGGCTGGCCGGCGCCCACGGTGACCGGCGTGACGCGGTGCTCGCGGCGCTGAAGGTCCTCGGCGTCGACCGCGCGCACCGGCTGGGTGACAGGACCGCCGGCCTGGTGGCGATGTTCGGTCCTGCGGCGACCAAGCGCGTCGGGGCGGCCGCGCACACGGCGCTCGGCGAGGAGCGCTGGGCCGCGTTGCACCTGGCCTCGGCCGCGTCGGACCTCCTCGGCCCCGAGCAGCTGGAGCGCGTGCTCGAGCTGCGCGCCCCGGACGGGATCGACCCGTTCCCCCGCGGCGCGGCGTCCACGCTGGCCGAACACCTCTCCCGCGCGCTGGCGGGATATCAGCGACCGCGCCGGCTGGCGTTGATCATCAGCCTCTGGGAGCACGTGTGCGCGCACCTGGTCGAGCTCCAGCTCAAGGAACGCCGAGCCGCGTCGCAGACCCGGCTCGAGCGGATCGACAAGCTCCGTGAACGCCACCGCACCTACTTCGACCAGGCGATCCTGCAGCAGCTGGGCTGGGCGGCCGACGGCGAGCCGACGCTCGCCGCCGCTGCCCGCTGGCGGCCACCGAACTGGTGGGCCGCGGCGGAGCTGCGCCGGTTGATGCACGACGCCATCGCGGCCACCGCACTGCTGAGGTTCGCCAGGACCCTGTCCGACGAAGGCCTAGCGGTCGCCGCGCAGAAGCACCGCGACGAGCTGGTCGCCGCCAACGCCTGCCTGACCAAGGACGAACGGTCCAGGGCCGCGCGCCGGGTCGAGGGCGGTTACAGCCACCCCGCGCGGCCGGGAAGCTACGTCCACCAACTGGTCGAGGTGCTGAGTCCGGACAGGAGGCTCACGGCGAAGGCCGAGGCCCATGTCAAGACCCGTGCCGCCATGGCCCGCAACTACGGCGTGGTCGTCTTCGACACCGTGACCGAACTGCTCGCCGATCTGGACGACCAGCCGCTGCACAACTGCTGGGACACCTGCAAGCCGTGGCAGGCGCCCGAGCTGCACGAATGGCGTGCCCTGTCAGGTTTCTCCCGCGCGCCCGGCAGCTGGGAGCAGCCACCGCTGACCGACGCGCACGCCGACGGCCCTGCCCAGACGCTGGCGCAACGACTCGCGGCGGACCCGGCCGCGCAGGAATCACCGCACGACCTGCTCTGGCTCGCCGATCTGGCCGACGCACTGGCGCCGTTCTACGGCAGCGAGCACGCCACCGTGCGGCACGAGAAGCCCGTGCCATTGCTGGACTACCAGCCGCCGGCACCATCCACTGTTCTCGGCACACCACGAGCCGACTCCGTCCCGCTCGCCGCCGCCGGGGTCGCCCAGCTGGTGATGTTCGGAGCGACCCCACCACCCCGCTGCGGCAGCTGGGCGGAGCTCGCCACCGGGGTCGGCGCGGACGCGGTGATCGCCGAGGCGAGCGTCGGCATCTTCCCGATCCCGCCCGAAGTGTCCGTTGTGGACAAACAGGTGGTCGCCGATCTCACCGTGGAACTGGGCCGTGACCCGAGACAGCTGGCCGAGTGGTCCAGCTACATGGGCAACTGCATCGGCTACCCGTGGTACGCCGACGAAGCGCGCCGGGGTCTGTGCGTGCTGATGGCGTTGCGCGAGCCCTCCTCCGGCCGCATCGTCGCCAACCTGGACATCCGCCGCCACACCGGCGGCTGGCACATCCACGAGCTGCGCGCACGGTTCAACGACAACGTCACCCCTGCCCTGCAGAAGCAGGTCAAGCACTGGGTCGACGAGATCCCGGCTCCGGTGCCGATCGCCCCCGAACCGCTGTTGCCCGTCCCGCCGGTGCGAACACGAGGTGGTTCCGCCCGCCGTTCCGCCGCCGGGCGCCTGCCGGCCGAGCTCATCCGCGCGCTGACCGCGGCAGTGGAGCACGAGCTGGCCTCAGTCACCTCCGCGCAACGCACCTACGTCACGCTGGCACGCGGCCTCGGACGCCCCGGCCAGCCCGCCGACTTCGAGCCGGCAGCGGCAGTCGTCGCATTGAAACGCGTGGGCTCTGCCGACCACGTCGACCTTCTCCGCACCGCCCTCGACGCCGGGCTCAGCGCATCGACGCTGTGGCAGGCGACGCGCGTCCGGCCGCTCACCGCAGCGGTGGCGAAGCTCGATCCAGAACTGCGCGAGTACGACCGCCTCAGCACGCTCACCGACGGCGCCCCGCTCCCCCGGACCCTGCGCGCGCTCGTCCGCCGTCCGGAAATCGCCCCGGCGTTCGCCCTGGACGTGGTGGCACGGTCCGTCCGCACCGCCATGGGCGACCTGATCGCCGACGACGTGCTGGCCCGCGCGGTGGCTCACCGCCCCTCGACAGAACTGGTGTGCGCGCTGGCGATCGCCACCACCTGTTCGTCCACAACGGACAACACAGTGCAGGTCGCCGCGGCCAGGAAGGTCTCGGTCCCCGGTTTCCCGGCAAGCGAGCTGAACGATCCGCACGGCCCGTGGCAGAACGCGCTGCCCGCGGCGGCCGAACTCGGCGCACCCGTGGAACTGTTCTGGGAACACATCGCCTCGCGCGGCCTGCTCGTTCCGGCGGCCCTGCTGGGCAAGGGCGGCTGGCCCGCCCTCTGGAGCCGTGCACACCGCTGAACGTCAGGTTCCATAACGGGCGGCGATCGCCGCCGCGCGCTCGTGCAGAGAATCGCGCAACGACTGCGGGGCAAGGGCTTCCGCGTTCATGCCGAGCTGCCACAGTGCCCACTCGGCGTGCCAGGCGTCCTGATAGGTCACCTCGAGCCGCAACCAGCCGTCGGCGTCAGGTTCCTCCGCGCGCACGGCCAGCGCGGTCCCCAGCAGATCCTCCCGCCGCACCGGCTTCACCCGCACCAGCACGGTGATGTGGTCGTCAGCCAGGAACCGCGCGCTCCGCTCCCGCCACATCCGGTCCAGATCCACCCGGTTCGGACGCTCGGCGGGTTCCGGCAGCTCCTCCGCCGCCAGCACCCGCGCCAGCCGATAGGTGCGGTCCGCGCCGGATCGCGTGGCCAGCAGATAACCCCGATCGCGCACGGTGACCAGCCCGATCGGGTCCACGGTGCGCCACCGCGGCGCCTGTCCCGTCGCCGCGTAGTGGATCCGCAGCCGGCGCCCGGCCAGCACCGCCCGCCGCACCTCGGCCATCACGGCGCCGGGCACCTCCTCGGTCACCGCCCGGCGCGAGAGCAGATCGGTCTCCGGTTCGACCAGGAACCGCTGGGCCACGTCACGCTGCCCTTCCGGTATCGCGTCGACCACCTTGCGCATGGCCGAAGCAAGTGCGGAGCCGAGCCCGAACGCCCGCTCGCCACGCGCGGATCCGGCCGCCAGCAAGGCAACGGCCTCATCGTGGCTCAGCCCGGTGAGCTCTGTCCTGAACCCCGGCAGCAACGCGAACCCGCCACGCCGCCCCCGTTCGGCATAAACCGGCACCCCGGCCGCCGACAGCGCCTCGATGTCGCGCAGCACCGTGCGAGTGGAGACCTCCAACTCACGGGCCAGCGCATCCGCGGTCAGCTGCCCTCGCTGGCGCAACAACAACACCAGCGAGACCAAGCGGTCAGCACGCATGCGAAAACTCTGCCAGAAAACACGACAAAGGATGTCGTGTTTTCCCTGGAAGCTGATCACCACAACATCAAGATCTCGAACGGAGCCGAAGTGGCAGTGCAACGATCAGCGATCAACCCGTGGCCGTGGTCCGCGGAGCTGGGCTACAACCAGGGCGAGGTCGTCTCCGGACACACGCGGACCCTGTACTGCGCAGGCCAGGCCTCGATGAGCGCCGACGGCAAACCCCAGCACGCCGGCGACATGGCCGCCCAGCTCGCACTGACCCTCGACAACCTGGAAGCGGTCCTCAGCGAGGCCGGCATGTCCCTGGGCAATCTCGTCCGGCTCAACGTCTACGCCACCGACGTGGACCTGCTGTTCCAGCACTACGGCGTGCTGGCCGCACGCCTGGGTGCCGCCGGGGTGGCTCCGGCCTCCACGATGCTGGGCGTGAGCCGGTTGGCGCTCCCGGACCTGATGGTCGAACTTGAGGGGACCGCCATCGGGTGACCCCCGAACAGCCGACACGCGGTCACCACCGGTGGCCGCGTGTCAGCCGGCCTCAGGACGTGCGGCGATCCACCGCGATCCAGTTCGTCTCCCACGTGGTCCCGCCGTCGCCCGAGAACGCCTGCTCGAACCGCGCCGTGTCCACCCCCTGCCGGAACACGAGGAACCGCACCTTGATCGGCCGGCCGTCCAGCTGGTCGTCCCCGTAGAACGCACCCACCCCGTCGCGGAACCCGCCGAACACGGCCGGCGTGAGCAGCCCGTTGCGCATGCTGACGAACGTCAGACTCCACCGCGTCGCCTGAGGCTCGTACAGCCGCAGGTTCATCCCGTCGATGCGCCCGCTCGGCCCCGAGACCTTGAGCTCGACGACGTTCGCCCGCCGGTCCATCAGCGGCCGCACGACGCTGGTTCCGGAGAACTGCAGCCACTCGTCGGCGGACCCCGAAAGCGGCTCGGCCAGCACCCGCACCGAGGTTCGCCAACTCCCGATCTCCCAGTCGAAGTCGCGCTGACCGTCAGCAACGGTCGACGAGGCGGGAGGCGTCGACGCATCACCCGACACCGCGCTCCCGATCAGCAAGAAGGCCGAAAGGCCGGCCACGAGGAATCGTCTGTATGGCACCGTCATGGCCCGACTATCCGAGCGGAGTGCGGCCGTGAACAAGAAGGCACCTGCAGGTAACCCCTCGCGCCCCAACCCGCTGCCGGGCTGCCCGATGGCCGCCGCCTTCGCCGCGATAGGCGGCAAGTGGAAGCTGACCCTGCTCTACTGGCTGGCCCACGGCGAATCCCACTTCGCCGCCCTCCGCCGCCGCGCCGCCCCCATCACCCCCAAGGTGCTGACCGAACAGCTGCGCGAGCTGGAAGCCGACGGCTTGATCGAACGCGTGGAGACCGGACCGGTCCCCGCGCCCGTCATCTACCGCCTCACTCCATACGGGACCACCGTGCTGCCAGTGGTCGAGGGAGTCCGGGTGTGGGGTGAGACACACCTGGAGATCACACGGGGTGAAACCGCACCACACAAGCCGATGGGCTGCGCAAACGCGATCTTCTAGAACCCGCCGACCGGCCACACGACCAGCAACGACACATCAGAGATCGCGCGAGCGCGCGCGCCCGTGTAAGGTGGTTCCTATCAGTCAGTCATGGTTCCGAAGTACAGGTCGCCCGTGATCAAGTGTCACGGGCGTTTTGCTGTTTCAGCGTCACCGCGGCCATGGCGGATTACAACCGGTCCCGCATCTGCGGGGCCATTCAAATGCTTGGAGTGCACCATGGCCACCGGAACCGTCAAGTGGTTCAACGCTGAAAAGGGCTTCGGCTTCATCGAGCAGGACGGTGGCGGCGCCGACGTCTTCGCCCACTACTCGAACATCGCTGCCCAGGGCTACCGTGAGCTGCAGGAAGGCCAGAAGGTCTCCTTCGACATCACGCAGGGCCAGAAGGGCCCGCAGGCGGAGAACATCGTCCCCGCCTAGTCCTCACGTCAGCCGCCGACACACCGGCGGCAGTCACGGACAACACCAGAGCCCGGCCGGATTCGTCCGGCCGGGCTCTGTCCTGTTCGGAGCATCACCGTCCACAGCGGACCGATCTCGAACGCCTGCGACGTCTGATCAGCGCGGTGGTTCGCCTACAAGAACGTGCACGAACGTGCCGGACAGGCCGTAGCTGCTGACCCCGGCGATCGCCGGGCCGTCGCCCGGCCACGGCATCGCCTGTGGCACCGGGGCGATGTTGAGCCCCTTCCAGTCCACCTGGGACGTGGGCCGGTCGCTGTGGAGGCTGCCGGGAACGGTCCGTTCCCGCACCGCGAACGCCGCCTTGATCAGCCCGGCGATGCCGCCCGCGGCTTCGGGGTGGCCGATGTTCGTCTTGACGGAGCCCACGAGGCAGGGGCTGTGCGCCGGCCGGCCGGCTCCGATGGTGGCGCCGATGGCCTGCAGTTCCAGCCGATCGCCGGACGGTGCGGCGTTGCCGTGGGCCTCCACGTAGCCGATGGCATCCGGCGTGATGCCCGCGGTGGCCACGGCCCGCGTGATCACCTGCTGGTAGCCCTCCACCGACGGCGCGATGACCGCCTTGGCCGTTCGGCCCTTGCTGGCCTGTGCGCTGCCGAGGATGAGCGCGTGGATCGTGTCGCCGTCCGCCTGCGCACTCGAAAGTCGTTTGAGGGCGAGCACTCCGGCACCGTCGCTGCGGATGAAGCCGTCGGCGTCCTCATGAGCGAACCGGCAGCGCCCGGAGGCGGACAGCATTCCGGCAGCGGAGTAACCGGCGGTGTGGTCGGTGCCCAGCACGAGACTGACGCCACCGGCCAGCGCCACGTCGCACTCACCGGTGCGGAGGCTCTGGCAGGCGAGGTGCACGGCCAGGGTGCCGGAGGAGCAGGCCGCGTCGACGGTGGCGCACGGGCCGCGCAGGTCCCACGCGTAGCTGATGCGGCCGGACGCGCAGCTGCGTGCCGCGGCGGCCGCGATGGCGTACATGTCGACAGTGGTGGTGCCGTGCAGGCGATCCCAGTGCTCACCGGTGCTCTGCCCCATGAACACGCCGATGTCCTGCCCGGCGATCGTCTCGTCCGGCAGTCCGGCATCGGACAACGCGTCACGGGCACACGCCAGCAGGACCCGGTGCTGCGGATCGAGAGTCGCGTTCTCCCGTTCGGTGACGAAGTAGGCGTCCGGCAGGAACTCCTCGGTGTCGTCGACGAAGCCGCCGTCGAGGCTGACCAGCCGACCGGCCAGGCGCGGTGTCGGGTCGTGCAGCGCGCGAGCGTCGAACCGGTCCGCGGGCGCCTCCCCGGTCACCGCGTCGACCTCGCCGCACACCAGCTCCCACAACTGCTGAGGACTGGCGGCGCCGGGGAACCGGCACCCCATGCCGACGATCGCGATCGGCTCACTGGTGTTCATCAAGACCTCTTCTGACGCGGGAACGGCACGACCGTAGTAGTCGGCCGATGCTCGACACATGATCGTCATCACTTTGGGTGACGCAATTGGGACTTTGGGTGACCGACCTGTTCTCATTGGCCACTCCTGATCATTCGATCGAAAGAACCGTGAGCCGATGTGCGGCATCGCAGGCTGGGCCGACCTCACCCGTCCCTCGACCGGGATGCGCGACCGCGTCCAGCGGATGAACGACGCCATGGCGTTCCGCGGACCTGACGGGGACGGCATCTGGGCCGGCCGGCACGCCGTGTTCGGCCACCGCCGCCTGGCCGTGCTGGACCCGGCACACGGCCAGCAGCCCATGGTCTTCACCGACGACAGCGACGAACCGGTCGTCGCGCTGACCTACAGCGGTGAGGTCTACAACCACCGCGAACTGCGCGACGAACTGGAGCGGCGCGGCCACAAGTTCCGCACCGGCACCGACACCGAGGTCGTGCTGCACGCCTACCTCGAATGGGGCGTCGACGCGGTCTCACACCTCAACGGCATGTACGCGTTCGCGATCTGGGACCAGTTGCGCGGCCGGCTCGTCCTGGTCCGCGACCGGCTCGGCGTCAAACCCCTGCACTACACGCGGCACGGCGCCGGTCTGCTGTTCGCCTCCGAACCCAAAAGCCTGTTCGCGAACGGCCTGGTGAGCCCGTCCGTGAGCACCAACGGATTACGTGACCTGCTCGCGTCCGTGCACACCCCCGGACAGAGCCTCTTCCAAGGCGTGCACGAGGTCCGGCCGGGCACCGTCGTGATCCTCGACGCGAACGGCGTGCACGAACAGCGTTACTGGCAACTGGAAGCACGCCCGCACCACGAGACCGTCGACACCACGATCACCCACGTCGCCGATCTCCTGGAAGACATCACCGCGCGCCACATCCAGGCCGACGTCCCGCTCGGTGCCCTGCTCTCCGGCGGCCTGGACTCCAGCGCCCTGGTGGCACTCGGCCAACGCGGCGCACAACGCGCAGGCATGTCGCCGCTGCGCACGTTCTCCGTCGACTTCGCGGGCAATGCCGACCACTTCACCGGCACCGGCCTGCGGTCCACTCCGGACGCTCCGTTCGTGCGGGACGTCGCAACCCACTGCGGTGTCGACCACACCGACATCGTGCTGGACGCCGTCGAGCTGACCGATCCCCGGCACCGGCAAGCCGTGGTGACCGCCAAGGACGCACCAGCGCTCGGAGACATGGACACCTCGCTGTACCTGCTGTTCCGCGCGGTTCGCGAGCACACCACCGTGGTGCTCTCCGGGGAAAGCGCGGACGAGGTCTTCGGCGGCTACCCGTGGTTCCACGACACCGACCGCGTCGACTCACACGACTACCCGTGGCGCTACTTCACCGGCCACAGCGGCACCTACCAGGCGTTGCTGCGCAACGACGTCACGACCGAGCTCGACATCGCCGCACACCGCGAAGCGCACTACGACCAAGCCCTGGCCGAAGTACCCCGGTTGACCGGAGAGCCCGGCAGCCGAATGCGAAAGATGATGTACCTGCACCTGACCCGCTGGCTGCCACACCTGCTGGACCGCAAGGACCGGCTGAGCATGGCCGTGGGACTCGAAGTGCGAGTGCCGTTCTGCGACCACCGGCTGGTCGAGTACGCGTTCAACACCCCGTGGACACACCACAACTTCGACAACCGCGAAAAGTCCTTGCTCCGCGCAGCCGCGGCGCCGCTGCTCCCCGCCAGCGTGACCAACCGCACCAAGGCGCCCTACCCCGTCACCCACGACCCGGCCTACCACCGCATGATCACCGCGCAGGCCCGCGACCTGCTGGCCACCCCGTCAGCCCCGGTGTGGACGCTGCTGGACCCCGACCGGCTGCGCACCCGGCTCGATCGCCCCGGCACCGACCACGCCACTCGCTCCGGCATCGACTTCGCCCTCAACCTCGACCTGTGGCTGCGCTCCACCACACGCCGCGGCCCCGATCACACCAGACCGTGCGCCTGGGCGTAGAGGGCGGCCTGGGTGCGGTCGCGCAGCCCGAGCCTGCCGAGGATGCGCGAGATGTGGTTCTTCACCGTGCCCTCGGACAGGTAGAGGCGCTCGGCGATCTCCCGGTTGGTGGCCCCTGCCGCGACCAGCCGCAGCACCTCGACCTCCCGCACGGTCAGCGGCTCGCGACGGCCGTCGGCCCGGTCCAGCACCGCCGCCAATCGGGCCGCGGCGGCAGGGTCGAACTGGGCCACCCCCGCCGCGGCGAGCTTGACCGCCGCCGCCAGTTCCTGCGACGGCAGGTCCTTGAGCAGATAGCCGGTCGCACCCGCGCGCAGTGAGCGCACCACGTAGTCCTCGTCGTCGAACGTGGTCAGCATGACCACCCGGCACGCAGGGGCACGCCTGCGCAGCAACGCCACCGCCTCGACCCCGTCCATTCCGGGCATCCGCACGTCCATCAGCACCACGTCCGGGGCCAGCGTCACCGCCTGTTCCACGGCCTCGAGCCCGTCCGCGGCGGTGCCGACGACCTCGATGCCGGACTGCAGGCCCAGCAGGGAGGCGATGCCCTCGCGGATCAGCCGCTGGTCGTCGACGACCAGCACGCGCGTCACGCTGGCCTCGCCGCGGGGATCGTCACGGTCAGCCTCGTGCCGGCCGACGTGCTGGCGAGGTCGACCCGCCCACCTGCCAGCGCGACCCGTTCCCGCATCCCGAGCAACCCGAACCCCTCTGCCGCCGCGCCCATGCCCCGCCCGTCGTCGGCCACGGTCAGCCGGGCCCGTTCGGCGTCGAGGTCGACCGCGACGGCGATGCACCTGGCAGCGGCGTGCCTGCGCGAGTTGGTGATGCCCTCCTGCGCGGCGCGGTACAGCGCGTGCAGGGCACCGGTGTCGTGGCCTTCGGGGGAACCGCTGACCGTCAGGGTCACATCGTCCTGGCCCGCGACCAGTTCGTCGAGAGCGGCGAGCAGGTGAAACGTTCGCAGCGACCGCACCGACTCGCGCACCTCGCCCAGCGCACGCCGCGCCGACCGTTCGGCGTCGAGCACGGCGGCCTTCGCGGTGTCCGGTTCACGGTCGTGGAACGCGGCGGCCTTCTCCAGCAACACCACGATCGCCGTCAGGTGGTGACCGAGATCGTCGTGCAGGTCCCTGGCCACCCTGGCCCGTTCCGCCGCGGCCGACAGCTCCGCCACCGTGCGATGCGACTCCAGCAGCCGAATCCGCCCATCGCGCTCGCGCACCGCCACCGCGGCCATCGCAATGGTGAGCACCAGCCCGACGGTGAACATCACCAGATCCGACACCTGCTCCACATGCGCGTACCAGTCGGGAGTGCTGACCACCGCCACCGCCAAGCACACCGCGGCCAGCCCGACCGCCACCCGCTGCCCGAACGCGAAGTACGCCGCGAACGGCAAGAGCAGCAACAACACCCGCGCCAGCCCAGACCCGTCCACGTACGCCACACCCACGTACAGAACCGCCCGCAACACCAACAACGCCGCCGCCACCGGCTTCGGCGTGCGCACCGGATAACGCCGGACCTCCGCCAGATCCACGGCCACGAGCACCACCAGCCCACCGACCAGCAACGGCAACCTGGTGGTGCCAAGCCCGGAAACCGCGGCATAAACCCCCGCGATCAACACCGCGGCGCACAGCACGGGCGAGACCCAGGGCGCCGGTCGCGAGGTGTGCATGCCGCTCAGGCTAATGCCGAACGCGCAGGCCACACCGCCGCGGAAAGCCACACCAACACCGCCGCGCACACAACGTGCAGCAGCGCGGACCAAGGCGTGTCCGGCAGCGCCGCGAACACCGCCAGCAACGTGAAACTGACCCCGTACCCCCACGCCGGAACCGCGGGAAACACCTTGGCCCGCACCATCGACACCCCGAACAACACGGTGCCGAGCACGAACACCAGCGAGCCCGCCTTCAGCACCACCTTCGTCAGCGTGGCCACCTGCTCCGGCTGCTGGAAGAAGATCACCAGGTTCAACGCGAACGCCACCCCGGTGAACAACCCCAGCCCGATCATGTTCGCCGCGAAGGCGAACGCCCCGAACCTCCCGGACGCGTGCGCCTGGTGCCCGTGGAACGCCACCACCGCGGGCGCACCGAACGCCGTCCCCAACCCGATCGCCAAGCTGGTAGCCGCCGTCTCCCCGGTGAACGCCTCGACAGCCCCGGGCACCCCGATCGACAAGGCGAGCACGACCCCGCACACCGCACCGAACCTCGGCAAGAAGATCTTGTCATCCGTCACGTCACCGACGCTATGAGCGCGAAGCCGGTGCCCCGAAGTCCCCACCGGCCACTTCGGACGTCAAAGGTAATGGTGCGAGGGGTGCCGACCTGCACGTGCCGGTGGGGCCGATCAGCAGGACCTTCACTGCTGTTCTTCGTTTGCGGGATGTGCCTTGTCCCGCACCAGGCCGCGGGGAGAGTGGGCCAGCAGCTTCGTCACCAACTCCCGCAGGATCAGGCGCTCGACCGTGGTGAGCGGATCGAACAGGGCCGCGGTGATCTGGGGCACGTGTGCCTCGAGCGCTCGCCGCAGCAGTTCGTGGCCCTGCGCGGTCGGTTCCAGCAGCACGGCCCGGCGGTCGTCGGGGTGCGGGTGCCTGACGAGCAGACCGGCCTCCTCCATGCGGGCGATCAGGCGGGTCAGGCCGCCGGAGGTGAAGACCAGGTCCTCGGCGAGACGGGCGCTGGTGGTCCGGCCGTTCGGATGGCGGGCCAGTCGCAGCAGGACGTCGAACTCGGACCCGCCGAGCCCCGAGGCCTCCCGGATGAGCTGCTCGGCCCGTCCGCCCACCGAGTCGGTCAGCCGCAGGATGTCGCCGTACAGCACGACCGCCTCGTTCTCGAGGTGCTCCGCAGAGCCGGCCCTGTCGTCCGCCATAACCCTTACTGTACAGCAACCCTTCCTCCGCGCTGAGCACGATAAACGCACTACAAGCGCCTCTTGACAGCCAACTGACAGCTACAGATAGCTGCGCAGTCAGCTAGTTTGATGCCGGAAACGAACCTTGCGAGAGGGAATGGTCATGACGATCGGCCGACGTCGGGTACTGGCGGGCGGCGCACTCGCGGCCGCGGGAGTGCTGACAGGAAGTGCGACCGGGCAGGCGGCGCCACGGCCCGGTGCCGCAGTCCGCGAGGAGACCAAGAGTCTGGAGCAGCTCTACCGGGAGGCGAAGTCAGAAGGCGGCACCCTGACCGTCTACGCGGGCGGCGACACCGCGACCCAGCAGGACGGCAACAAGGCTGCGTTCGAGAAGGCGTTTCCTGGCATCACGGTGAAGATGGTCGTGGACTACAGCAAGTTCCACGACGCGCGCGTCGACATCCAGCTGGCCACCGGCACTCTCGTGCCCGATGTCGTCCAGTTGCAGACGCTCCAGGACTTTCCCCGGTGGAAGGCCGCAGGCGCGTTGCTGCCCTACAAACCGGCCGGGTTCTCCCGGATCCACCCCGCCTTCAGGGACACCGACGGTGCCTGGACCGGGATCTTCGTCGACGCCTTCTCGACCATCTACAACGCCGTCGAGGCGGGCTCGAACCCGCCCTTGACCGCCGAAAGCCTGCTCGATCGCCGGTGGAAGGGCCGGATCGTCTCGACCTTCCCCAACGACGACGACGCGGTGCTGTACCTGTACAAGCTCATCGTCGACAGGTACGGCTGGGACTGGCTGACCAGGTTCGTGGCACAGGACGTGGCCTGGGTCCGCGGCACGCAGGAACCCGCCGACCGGGTCGAGGCGGGCACCGCGGCGGTCGCACTGGGTACCGACGGTGCACTAGTTCCGGGCGCTGACACGAAGACCCGATTCGTCGTGCCGGCGCACGATCCGTTCATGGCCTGGGCCCAGCGTGCCGCCATCTTGGCCGGCGCCCGGCACCCCGCGGCCGCGAAGCTGTACCTGAACTGGTGGCTGTCGAAGCCCACCCAGACCGACTTCTACATGTGGTCCGTGCGCACGGATGTCGCGCCGCCCAAGGGTTATCGCCCGATCTGGGAGTACCGCAACGCCAACTTCGACGGCTTCGAGCGGTTCATGAACGACCGCCGTCTCGTCGAGAGCTTCCGCCAGCAGCTGACCCTGCCCGTCGGCGAGGTCCAGGGCGCACCGTCTCCCGGCTGGCTGGGCCTGCATCCCGGCCGGTGAACCGCAACCGTTGTCCAGCAAGGTTCTCCGCCGCGCGGACCGGATGCCGCTGGGGTGAATCCTAAAGACCGAGGCGCTGCTGTTCGGCCTGCACCACTCGCTGCTCCACCGACACCGCCGAGTCCAGTGCGCTCACGTGCGAGTGCTTCGTGTCGCTCTCGCGCGCGTAGTGGTCGAACAGCAGAGTCTTGTGGTCACGGATCTCCTGCACCCGCGCGTCCACGCTGTCCTTGACCAGCAACCGATGCACGTGGACCTTGCGGACCTGCCCCATCCGGTGACAACGGGCGATCGCCTGATCCTCCGTGCTCGGCTTCCACTGCGGCTCCGCGATGATCACCACGGACGCGGCCTGGATGTTGAGCCCCACACCGCCCGCCTCGATCTGCGCCACCAGTACCGCGTGGTCCTCGCACGCCGTGAACTCATCCACCAGTTGCTGACGGCCCTGCGCCGACGTCGCGCCGGTCAGCGGACCGAAGACCTCGACGTGGTCCGCGACCGCGTCCAGCACGTCGTGGAAGTACGAGAACACCACGACCTTCCAGCCGTTGTCCCTCGACTCCTCGATGATCTCCAGCAACCGCTCCAGCTTCGCCGAACCCCGAGGCGTGCCCGGCGCATACGCGGCGCGGCGCATCGCCATCAGGTTCCCCTCGCGCACCGCGTCGAGGTACGCAAGCTTGTCCTGCTTGCCGAACTCGACCCAGTCCTCCATCTCCAGCAGCTCCGGCAACTCCCCCAGCACGTCCTCCTGGTTGCGCCGCAAGTACACCGGCGCGACAACACGGCGGAAAGCCTTAGCTCCCACCACCGCGTCGGTAGCACCCGTGCGGGCCGCGACACCCGGCTGGAGATAGGCGACCAGGTTGCGGAACTCCTCGACCCGGTTCTCCATCGGCGTACCGGTGAGCAGCACCACCCGCTCCGCCCGCTGCACGACCGTGTTGACCGCCTGCGAGCGCTGCGTGTCCGGGTTCTTCACATAATGCGCCTCGTCCACCACGACCAGCGCCGGACGGAACCTCTTCGGCAGCACCAGCTTCGGCAACGTGCCGAACGTCGTCACACCGACACCGCCCTGCGCCAGCCACTCGCCGAGCGCACCGTCACGCCCCGCACCGTGCATCCGATGCGGCACCAGGTCGCTGTGCCTGGCGATCTCGTTGACCCAGTTGACAACGACGCTCGCCGGGCACACCACCAAGAACCCACGCCGCCCACCAGCCGCGAGGCTCGCCATCACCGCGATGGCCTCGATCGTCTTGCCCAGCCCCATCTCGTCGCCGATGATGACCCGCTTGCGAGCCAGCGCGAACTTGGCCCCGAACACCTGATAACCGCGCAGCGACACCTTCAGCAGACTGGTGTCCAGCGCGGTCGCGTCGACCTCGTGCTCGATGTCAGCCGGCACGAAACCCTTGGCAGCACTACGATCCGGCACCGCCTCCGCACCAGCGAGGTCCGCGAGCAACGTGTTGTAAGCAGCCGCGTCAAGCTCGTAATCACGCCACAACGCGCGATGATCCAGGTCCGGCACCCGCAGCTGCTTGCCCACCGCACGCAACGCCGCAACGTCACGACTGGCCAGCAGAACCTCGAGCCGGCCGAGCGAATCAATGGCCGCCTGCCGGTTCTTCCGCAACGAGAAGAACATCCGCACCCGGCTCCAGGCACGGGACGCGGCACGCACGTCGGCATCGACCCTGCCCAGCACATCCCCGAGCGGCTCACGCAACGGCCCGACGAGCTGGTTCGCCCTGCGCAGCTTGGACATCAGCTGCAGCAACTCGGTCTGCGCGCGGTCAGCCCGATCGGGGTTCAGCCGCACAGTCATGTCACGCGCAACACCGTCGACAACGGCGCGAGCGACCCGCACGATCTGCTCAGCGGACTGCCTGCCAACTCCGGGCACGCCGTCGAGCTGTTCCGGCCGCGCCCCAGCCACGTCCGCGACAGTCCGGTACCCGGCGGCCTTCAGCTTGCTCAGCCGCAGGTTCGCCTTCGTGTCCCGCAGCTTGTCCACCGGCATGGCACGAAGCTGGTCGGCCACCAGCGAATCCCGCACCGCCTGGTACTTCGCAGCGGCAAGCGCGAGCAACCGATCCGGTTCCGCCCGCACCCCCGCCGCCTCGGCGCGGAACTCCTTCGCGGCAGCCAGCACCCCGCGAGCATGCCTACCGACCTTCGACGAGTCGTCCACCCGTGTCCTTCCGTCAGGCGGCCCGAGAATACCCAAGCGAGTTCCCATGTAGGTCCACAGCTTCTGCACACCTAACGACGTCCTGGACGACTCCAACGATCTGCAGCGTCGTCAGCGGGAGAGGCCCGACATCACCCCGAACAGCAAGAAACCCGCCTGACCAGCGATGATCGCCAGATCTGACGCCACAACACGAGAACCCCGACCCGATGAGCAACCTACGGGGGTCCGGGGGCTTGCCCCCGGCGTGGGGTCTGGGGGCTCGGCCCCCAGAAGACACCAGCGAAACGCAAAATGGCGAGCGCTCTTTGCGAGCACTCGCCATCCAATGCGTGGAGCTGAGGGGACTCGAACCCCTGACCCTCACACTGCCAGTGTGATGCGCTACCAGCTGCGCCACAGCCCCTTGAAGGTCCACGTTCCTGGTAGGTTTCCCTGCCGTTCTCGTGTGGCAATACCGTACATCAAGAGGTCCACGAGATAAAAATCGGGGGTATCCAAACCCCATTCGGCCTGGTAGGACCGGGTGATGACCGCCGGAGCGCCGTTCGACCCGAAGATCGAGTGCATGGACCCCGAGGCCCGTCGCGAGCTGCAGGAACAGCGCTTGCAAGGCCTTGTCGACAGGCTGCTCGGCACCGACAACTTCCAGGGCGCGCGGCTCAGGGATCATGGAGTGACGCGCGGCACAGATGTGCGTCTCGACGAGATCCATCTGCTGCCTGCGATCACCAAGCAGGACTTGTGGGACCACTACCCGTTCGGGCTGCGGATCGCGCCGCAGGAAGACATCGTGTGCGTGCACGGGTCGTCGGGGACGGGTGGGCGGCCGACGCTCATTCCCTACACCGCCAACGACGTCGAGATCTGGTCCGAGGTGATGGCCAGGGCGTTGAAGGGTGCGGGAGCGACCAGGTCCTCGACCATCCACAACGCTTACGGCTACGGGCTTTTCACCGGCGGGCTCGGGGTGCATCACGGTGGCCTCAAGCTCGGAGCCACGGTCGTTCCGATGTCGGGCGGCATGACGGAGCGGCAGGTCAGGCTCATCGAGGACCTGAAGCCGGACGTCCTGTGCTGCACGCCGTCGTACGCGCTGAGGCTTGCGGACGATCTCGGCGAGACCAGCATCGAGGTCGGTGTCTTCGGCGCCGAGCCGTGGACCGAGGAGATGCGCCAGGAGATCCAGCAGCGGCTGAACATCAGGGCGCTCGACATCTACGGGCTGTCCGAAGTGATCGGTCCGGGTGTGGCGTGCGAATCCCTTGACTCCGAAGGGCTTCTCAACATCGCGGAGGACCACTTCTACCCCGAGACCGAGGACGGCGAGCTCATCTTCACCACGCTCACCAAGACCGGCATGCCGCTGCTCCGGTACCGCACGGGTGACGTCGCGACGCTGCACGAGCCGGCGGGCCAGCGGACGCTGAGGCGCATGAGCAAGCTCAAGGGCCGCAAGGACGACATGCTCATCATCCGCGGCGTCAACGTGTTCCCGACGGAGATCGAGGCGGTGATTCTCAGCCTCGCGAGCCCGCACTACCTGATCGTCGAGGACCGCCGGACGACCACTGCACAACTGCACGTGGCCGTTGAGTCCACACAGGACATCAAGAGCAAGCTGAGCCAGGACCTCAAGGAACGCCTCGGCATCACGTGCCAGGTCCACGTTCTCGAGCCGGGCAAGCTGCCGCGCACGGAGCAAGGAAAAGCACAGCGCCTGGCCCGATGGACTCAGGGCCAGGCGCCGATCGACGGACTCACTTAGTCAGGTCGGAGAGCCAGTTCTTGTTGTCGAGGTCGACGAGCTTGCCACCGGAGGCGACGCTGGGCGTGCCGCGGAAGCGGCCCGTCTCGGCGTCCTTCAGAGCCGGGTCGTTGCTGGTCTTCGACATCAGCTCGTCCAGCTGCGACTTGTAGGTCTGGTTCCGCACGCAGGATTCGAAGCCGGCGGACGTCACACCGACTTCCTTGCCCAGCTTGATGAGCTGGTCCTTGGTGTAGCCGGCATCGCCTTCCTCCGGCTGCGCGTAGAACAGCGCCGCGTGGAAGGCGTTGAACTTGCCGTCGTCGGCCACGCACAGGCCCGCGTTGGCCGAGTCGGACGAGTAGCCCGGCGGATCCGAGCGGCTGTCCAGCATCGGCAGCATGTGGTAGCGGACCTTGATCTTGCCGTCCTCGACGGCCTTCTTGATGTCCGAACCGTAGGTCTTCTCGAACGTGCCGCAGATCGGGCACAGGAAGTCCTCGTACACGTCGACCGTCGCGGTGGCCGTGTCCTTGCCGACCAGCACGGTGCTGCCGTCGCGGACGGCCGGCGCCGAGATGATGTGGTCGGGAGAGGTCAGCGGGATCGCGTCCGTGGCGGACGTGGACGGCTTCATCTGCTGGAACACGACGTAGCCGATCACCGCGATGGCCAGCACGGCCACGACGGCGACGCCGGCGATCACCTTGGTGCGGTCCGAACCGCCCGAGGCACGAGCCTGGGTCACCGCACGCGCGGCCTGCTTCTTCTTCCGCGCACTGCGCTCTGCTCCACCCACGGCGACGAGGGTAGCGACACAAACTAAAAGAAAGCTGAGTACGCAATCACGCTTCTGGGTGGCGTGGCTTGCCGCCCACGCGTTCGCCGGTCGGGACCTCGGCGCTTTCACCGAGGCAGCCGCTCTCCGGTGCGACCGAGGAGGCCGTGTGCTCCTCCTCGTGTGTGGGCAGGGTCTCGGGGGCCACGAACCAGAAGCCCACGGCCAGCAGCAGCGCGGCACCGGTGACGGCGAACGACGCTTCGAAGCTGAACCAGTCGGCGAGCAGGCCGGCGGAGAGCGGGCCGATGATGGCGCCCAGGTCGGTCACCATCTGGAACCCGGCGAGGACCGGACCGCCCTTGCCGCGGGCACCGATCACGTCGGCCACGACGGCATTCTGCGGCGGGTTCAGCAGGCCCGCGCCCATGCCGGCAACGAGCGAGGCGGCCATGAAGTCCCACATGCCACCGGTGAAGCCCATCCAGATCGTGGCGAGACCGCTGATCACCAGACCGGCGATGGCGACCGGCTTGCGGCCCCACGTGTCCGCGACCTTGCCGGACACGAACAGCATCGCGGCGTTTCCTGCCGCGAACACCGACATCGAGATGCCCGCCAGGGTGGGGCTCTGCTTCAACGCCTCCACCACGAACACCGGCACCAGCGAGATGCGCACGCCGAACACGGCCCACCCGTTGGCGAACCCGGACGCCAGCGCGGCGTGGTAGGCCTTGTGCCGAATCGCCTCGGCGAGCGGCATGTGGCCTTCGCCGTTGGACTTGTCCAGCGCGGCGAGCTCAGAGCCGCGCAAGAAGATCCAGACCACGAACGCGGCGAGGCACAGCAACGCGGCGTACGACACGAACGGCACCCACAGGCCGAGCGGCACGAGCACGGCTCCGACGATGGGGCCCGCGATGTTGCCGATGAGGAAACCCGCCGCCCACAGCCCGGACGCCCGGCCGCGCATCGGCGCCGGGGTGATCCGGATCAGCAGCCCGAGCGCGGCGACGGTGAACATCGTCGACCCGACACCGGCCAGCGCCCGCCACAGGATCATCTCGAGGTAGCTGCCGGAGAACCCGGCCATCGCCGTGCCGAACGCCACGATGAGGATGCCGGCGATGTAGACGTGCGGCTCTCCGAACTTGTTCACCAGCAGGCCGCTGACCGGCGCGAACGCCAGCCTGACCAGGGCGAACACGCTGATCAGCGCCGCCACGGCGGTGTGCCCGACACCGAACTCCGCCGCGAACACCGGCAACACGGGCGCCACGATCCCGAACCCCACGGCGATGATGAAGCTCGCCGCGACCAGAACCCACACCTCGACCGGCAACCGCTCGCGCACAAAGCCTCCCTTAGCCCTGCTAAGGATATGTCACGCGGCAACTAACTAATTCAGTCGAGCAGCTCATCCACTCTGCGTACGTATGCCGTCACCGGATAGGCCGCCACGAACCCGCACGCCTCGGCGAACCGCTCCCCCGGACCCTCGTCCACCTGCGAAGCGATCAGCATCGCCCCGGACGAACGCAAGGTCGCAGCAGCAGACACCACCAACGACCGTCCGACACCACGACGACGACGCGCCGGACGCACCACGCACTGCTCGACCAAACCCACGCCGCGTTCAGCGAACCCCGACACGAACCCACCGATCCGTTCGCCGTCGTCCACCACCAACAACGAACAACGCGGATCGTCCATTCGATGCCCGAGCCACCGGCCCAACCGCTCCCGGTTGCCGACCAGCTCGTCGGACAGCAGCTCGACGATCCCCAGAAGGTCTGCGTCACGAGCCGGCCGGACCTCCGAGGCCACCGAAGCAGGCCCGCGATGAACCACGGTCAAGAGCTCCTCGACCGCGTACCAGCCGGAGTCGTCGGCGATCCCCTCGATCTCGTCCACGGTCGTCGGCGACGCGTAGACCACGGCCTCGGCCCGTCCCACGTCGGCGAACGTCTGCTCCAGCTGCAACAGCGTCGACGCGACCTCGACCGACGACCCGTCCAGCGCGCAGCCGAAGTTCCCGGTGGGCAGCGGGTTCTCGCGGTTGATCACCACCGCCGCGCTGCCGACCCGGCCGACCTTGCCGTACCGGACCGCACCGGACGCGAGCCGCGCGCCCTCCACCAGGATCGCGAGCGACCGCGACTGGTACGGGTCCAGCAGCTCCGGGTCGTCCGGGTCGCGCAACGGGTCAACCAACTCGGCGGTCCTTCCACTTCGCACCAGGCCTGAGTGCACAGTCCAGCAGGAACACCCCGATCGTCGCCCACGACAGAGGCGCCAGCACGGCCGACACCTGAGGCGCACCAACACGCCGCACGAACTCACGATGCGACACGGCCTGTGCGAACCACGCCAGCCACGACCACGGCGACCGCCACTTCAGCACCGGGATCAGCCCGTACGCCAGGTGCAACAGCCCCGCGATGACCAACAACACACGGCCCCACGGCCCGAACATCTCCCGCATCGACGGCTGGATGCTCTTGCGCAACGACCGCCAGCAGTCCCCGAACGTGTCGATCCCCGACGTCGTCAGCAGCCCCATCGCGTCGACGAACCGCACGACCCCGCCGGCGTCCCTGATCAACGTGGCCAGCCCGACGTCGTCGGCGTGCGTCTCCGCCAGCGCGGGCCACCCACCGGCCCCTTCAAAGACCGACCGGCGCACCAGGATGCAATGCCCCACCGCGAGCGCCGTCGCACCGCGACCGTCCGGCGGCGATCCCTCGAACACGAGCGTGTTGAACGCGGGCAGCAGGAACCACCACGCCACTCCCTCACCGCGCCCCGACGACGACACCAGGTCCGCACCCAGCTCACCCGCCGACGCCACCAGCCGCCCCACCAGATCAGGCGTGCAGGTCACGTCCGCGTCCACGAACAGCAGCCACTCCTCGTCCTGAGCTGCCTGAACACCGAGATGCATCGCGTGCGTCTTGCCGGCCCAGCCGTCAGCCGGACCGGACGACGAGATCACCTCGGCCCCGCGGGAACGAGCAACAGCAGCCGTCGCATCCCCAGAAGCGTCGTCCACCACCACGACACGCACACCGGGCTGCCCCACCAGCCCCAACAGCAATGACGGCAACGTCGCTTCCTCATTGCGCGCCGGCACGACAGCCAGCACAGACGCGGTCTTCGAAGAAGAAGACACCTCAGAAACGTGCTTCCACTGCGCAACGGTGCGCGCAGATCGCAGTGTGGACAGCACCCCAGACACCACACCCAGAATCCCCATACATCCACCCTGACACACTCAACGACGTGCACCTGCCCGATCTCCCGGTGAAGTCCGTTCTCCCCGAGCTCCTCAAAACCATGGAGGAACACGGGTCGGCCGTGCTGGTCGCGCCACCGGGCACCGGCAAGACCACGCTCGTCCCGCTCGCGCTCCCCGGCAGGGTCGTCGTCGCCGAACCACGGAGGATCGCCGCCAGAGCCGCCGCCGCGCGCATGGCGAGCCTGCTGGGCGAGCCCGTGGGCCACACCGTCGGCTATTCGGTCAGAGGCGACCGCAAGACCAGCAAGCACACCCGCATCGAGGTCGTGACCAGCGGTCTCCTCGTCCGCAGGCTCCAGCACGACCAGGAGCTCAAGGGCGTCGGCACCGTCCTGCTCGACGAGTGCCACGAACGGCATCTCGACGCCGACCTGCTCCTCACGCTCCTGCTGGACGCCAGGGCAGGCCTGCGCCCGGACCTGAAACTCCTGGCGACGTCCGCAACCGTTGCCGCACAACGCCTCTCCGACCTGCTCAACGCACCGGTCCTGCACACCGAGTCGCGCATGTACCCGACGGTGATCACCTATGTCCCACCCGCGCGCAACGAGCACATCGAGACGACGGTGGCGCGAGCCATCACCAAGGCACTGTCCGAAGTGGACGGCGACGTGCTCGCGTTCCTGCCGGGCGTCAGGGAGATCAACCGCACGGCCAAGCTGATCAACGCGGAAACCGTGATCCTGCACGGCCAGCTCAACGCCCAGACCCAGGACGCCGCGCTGAAACGTGGCGAGCACCAACGCGTTGTGCTCGCCACCAGCATCGCCGAGTCCAGCCTCACCGTCCCGGGCGTCCGCGCGGTCGTCGACGCCGGCCTGGCCCGCGTCCCGCGAGTCGACCATCGACGAGGACTGGCCGGCCTCGCCACGATCCGCGTCTCCCAGGCCGTGGCCGAGCAACGCGCCGGACGAGCCGGACGTGAAGCCCCTGGCCGCGTCTACCGCTGCTGGCCCGAGCACGAGCACTCGACGCTCCCCCGCTATCCCGAGCCCGAGATCCGCACGGCCGACCTGACCAGGCTCGCTCTCGAACTCGCGGTGTGGGGCACCCCGGACGGCAGCGGCCTGAGCTGGTGGGACGCCCCACCCGAGGGCGCGCTCAAGGCAGCCCAGGAAACCCTCGACGCCATCGGCGCACTCGAACCCGGCCGCCGCGACCGCATCGCGAGCGTCGGCCTGCACCCCCGTCTCGGCCGCGCGCTCATCGACGGCAGCGCGCTCGCCGGCAACCGGACCGCTGCCGAGGTCGTGGCACTGCTCGACGACAGCACCCACCCCAGCACGAACGACCTCGCGACCGCCCTGAAGTCCCCCGGCAAGTGGCGCCAGGAAGTCAAGAAGCTCGAAAAGCTCGGCACCAACCCGGCAGGCAGTCATCCGGAGGGCAACGGCGACCCCGCGCTCGTCGTCGCACTCGCCTACCCGGAACGGCTGGCGAAACGCCGGTCCAAGAACAGCAACGTCTACCTGATGGCCAACGGCACGGCCGTCGAGCACACCGACTCGCACGCCAAGTGGCTCGCGGTCGCGATCGCCGACCGCGAACCGGGCAGCAAGCACGGCCGCATCCGCCTCGCTGCCCCTGCGGACGAGGAACTCGCCGTCACCGCCGCCCAAGCCCTCGTGCACACGGTCGACGACATCCGGTGGAACGGCGACGTCATCGCGAACGAGGTCCGCAAGCTGGGTGCGATCACCCTCGACGAACGCCCGCTCAACGACCTCGCCAAGTCCCAGCAGGCACTCCGCCTCGGCCTCGAAGCCGAGGGCCTGGGCCTGCTCAAGTGGACCGACGCCGCCAAACGCTTGCGCGAACGCATGGCGTTCCTGCACCGGACCCGCGACTGGCCGAGCGTCGACGACGAGAACCTGATCCGCGCGATCGACCTGGGCAAGGCCAGGAAGCGCTCCGACCTGGCCAAGATCGACACGGTGAACCTGTTGCGGAGCCTGCTGCCGTGGCCGGAGGCAGCGGAGTTCGACAAGCTCGCTCCCGAACGCATCGGCCAGGGCAAGGTCGACTACACGCAGGACCAGCCCGCCCTCCACGTCCGCATCCAGGACGCCATGAAGTGGGCCGACACGCCGCTCATCGCGGGAGTTCCGGTGGTGGTGCACCTGCTCTCCCCCGCAGGCCGCCCCACCGCTGTGACCAGCGATCTCAGGACCTTCTGGCGCAACGGCTACCTGCGGGTGCGCAGTGAGTTGAAGGGCAGATACCCCAAGCACCACTGGCCCGAACGGCCCTACAGTAAGGGCACATGAGGGGTTTTCAGGTATCGCGGCGCCGTTTCCTGGGGATGACGGCACTCGCCGCGGGCATGACCACGATCGGCACGGCCAGGGCGGAAACCGGCTTCGCCGAAGCCGTCGTGATCGGCACCGGCTACGGAGCCGCCGTCGCCGCCCTGCGCCTGGGCGAACGCGGCGTCAAGACGACCATGCTGGAGATGGGCCAGCTCTGGAACCAGCCGGGACCCGACGGCAAGGTCTTCTGCCCGATGCTGAACCCGGACCGCCGCGCGATGTGGTTCAAGGACCGCACCGAGGCACCGCTCGAAACCCTGCTCGGCCTGCCGATCGTGAACCGGCCGATCCAGCGCTACGCCGGCGTCCTGGACAAGGTGCACTTCAGCGAGATGTCGGTCTACCTCGGCCGCGGCGTCGGTGGCGGTTCGCTGGTCAACGGCGGCATGGCCGTCACCCCGAAGCGCGAGTACTTCGAGGAGGTCCTGCCGGAGGTCGACTCCGGCGAGATGTACGACAGGTTCTTCCCGCTGGCCAACAAAACTCTCAGGGTCAACACCATCCGCAGCGCGTTCCTGGAGTCCACCAGCTGGTACCAGTACGCCCGCACCGCACGCCGCCAGGCCGCGCGCGCCGGCTACGGCACCCAGGTCATCCCGAACGTCTACGACTTCGCCCACATGGAGGGCGAAGCCCGTGGCACCAAACCGAAGTCCGCGCTCGCGGGCGAGGTGATCTACGGCAACAACCACGGCAAGATGAGCCTGGACAAGACGTATCTCGCTGACGCCCTCAACACCGGCAACGTCACCATCAAGACGTTGCACCACGTCAAGCGCATCCGCCGGCAGCCGGACGGCACCTACGTCCTCACCGTCGAGCACCGCGACCCGTTCGGAAAACTCCTGAGCACCAAGGAGATCGGCTGCCGTCACCTGTTCCTCGGCGCCGGCAGCCTCGGCACCACCGAACTGCTGCTGCGCGCCCGTGAGAACGGCGACCTGCCGGGGCTCAGCGACGAGATCGGCCGCGGCTGGGGTCCCAACGGCAACGTGATGACCGCTCGCACGATGATCGGCGGCTTCCAGCAGTCCGGCATGCCGGTGCTGGCCATCGACGCGTGGCAGGACCGGAACGTGTTCGCCGAGATCGCACCGGTCCCGGCGGGCGTCGAGACCCTCGCCTCGCTGTACCTGGCGATCACGAAGAACCCCGAGCGCGGCACGTTCCACTACGACCGCGAGGCCGACGGGATCACCCTCGACTGGCGGCGCGAGCAGATGGAACCGTCGATCCGCGCGGTGCGGGGCGTGTTCGACGAGATAAACCGAACAAACCTCAGTACATATCGCGCGGACCTGTTCGGAATCGGGAAAGTGTTCTCGGACGACTTCACCTATCACCCGCTGGGCGGCTGCCTGCTCGGCCGCGCCACCGACGCATATGGCCGGGTCAGGGGCCACGAGAACCTCTACGTCACGGACGGTTCGCTGATCCCCGGTTCGATCGGCGCGAACCCGTTCGTCACGATCACAGCACTCGCGGAACGGAACTTGAGTCGAATCACCGCCACCGATTTGAACCATTAGGAATCGAACAACGTTAATCTCAGCTATGGCGCACATCGCGATCTTCCTCATGCCCGAGCGCGGACACGTCCTCCCCGCGCTCGGGATGATCGCCGAGCTCGTACGCCGCGGCCACCGCGTGAGCTGCCCGGTCCCGCCCGCGTTCACCACTGCCGTCACCGAGTGCGGCGCGACCGCCATCCCCTGCACCACAACGCTTCCGCCCGAGCTGCCGGAATCGCTCTACGACGCCGCGCAGCTCGCGCTGACCGAGGCCGAGACGGCGCTGATCGAGCTGGAACCGGCGTTCCGCGACGACCCTCCCGACCTCGTGCTGTGGGACATCGCGGCCTGGGCCGGCGGCGTGATCGCCCGCAGGCTGGGCGTCCCGCACGTACTGCTGGACAGCCTGCTGACCAGCAACTCCCACTGGTCGCTCGGGTCGGCGGTGATGCCCGCCAGAAGGTTCGACAGGGACGCGATCCGGTTCTTCACCAGGGTCCAGAGCTTCGTCGGCTGCTCGCTGCCGGAGTTCGTGGCGGGCTCGCGGCGCCGGATCGCCTTGTTCCCCAGGGAGTTCCAGCCGGAGGGCGACACGTTCGACGAGCGGTTCACCTTCACCGGCCCATGTCTGACCGAGCGCGCGTTCCAGGGAAGGTGGAAACCGCCGGGCGACGCACCGGTGGTGCTCGCGACGACAGGCACCCAGATCTGCGCCGACGCGGCCCGAGGCATGCCGTGGCACCTTGTCACGAAGGGCAGGATCAAGAACCCGGCGCCGAACGTCGAGGTGCACGACGAGGTGCCGCAACTCGCCGTGCTGGAGCACGCGAGCGTGTTCGTCACCCGCGGCGGCCTGGGCGGCGTGACGGAGGCGCTGCACCACGGCGTTCCCATGATCGTCGTGCCGCACATGGCCGATCAGCGCCTCAACGGCCAGCGCGTCGAGGAACTCGGCCTCGGCGTGCTGCTCGACACCGTGACCGTGGAGGGCGTGCGCTCGTTGGTGAGTCAGCTGGCGTCGGATTCCGCCATTTCCGCGCGGGTGAAGGACATGCGGCGGATGATTCACCAGACAGGCGGCAGCACGTTCGCCGCGGACGTGGTCGAGGAGGAACTGGCGCGGTGAGACGGATCTGGGACGACGCTGTCCGCACACTCGGCGGCGCACCGGACGCGGGCGACCTGATGGAGCGCTACGCCGAGCCGCATCGCTCGTACCACAACACTTTCCACGTGGCGTCGGTCGTCCGCGACTCGTGGGCGCTGGCCGACGCGTACGCGTTCACGGGAGAAGAACGCGCGATCCTCACGTTGGCCGCCTGCGCACACGACGTGATCTACAACGGCAAACCGGGCGACGACGAACGCGCGTCGGCGGCGTGGGCACGGGAACACATGGCCGGCGTGGAAGAAGAGCACGTCGCACGGGTGGAGTCGTTGGTGCTGGCCACGATCACGCAC
Organism: Lentzea sp. NPDC054927; assembly: GCF_053610285.1. Classification (NCBI taxonomy): domain Bacteria; kingdom Bacillati; phylum Actinomycetota; class Actinomycetes; order Pseudonocardiales; family Pseudonocardiaceae; genus Lentzea; species Lentzea sp. NPDC054927. The sequence continues at coordinate 44,855 of NZ_JBSGXZ010000005.1, read as the reverse complement.
TCGTCCGACGATCCGCTCGCACACGTGCTGCTCGACGCCGACCTGGCCATCCTCGGCTCGGAACCGGCGCACTACGAGCGCTACAGCCGGGCCGTGCGGCGGGAGTACTCGCAGCACGACGACGCCGCGTGGCGCACCGGCCGCACGCGCGTGCTGAAGACCCTGCTCGACCGCGAGGACCTGTTCGTGACCGAGCCCGCGCGGCAGCTGTGGGACGCCGCCGCGCGGATCAACCTCAAGCGCGAGCTTCAGTCGTTGGCGTAGAGCACCTTCGTAGCGGTGTTGAAGCGCCGCAACGTCTCCGGGATCGGTTCGATGCCGATGCCCGGACCGGTCGGGACGTGCATGAACCCGTCCTCGAGCTCGAACGGCTCGGTGAGGTCCTCGGCGAAGTACCGGCGTGACGCCGAGACGTCGCCCGGCAACACGAATCCGGGCAACGCAGCGAGCGCCAGGTTCGGCCCGCGCCCGATGCCGGTCTCCAGCATTCCGCCGCACCACACCGGAATCCCGTGCGCCACCGCGACGTCGTGGATCCGCCGCGCCTCCAGGTACCCACCGACCCGCGCCGGTTTGACGTTGATCACCCGGCACGCGTCCAGCGCGATGGCCGTCGCCGCGTCCTTGGCCGAGGTGATCGACTCGTCGAGGCAGATCGGCGTGCGGATCCGCTGGGCGAGCAGCGCATGCCCGCGGATGTCGTCCTCTTCCAGCGGTTGTTCGATCAGCAGCAGGTCGAACTCGTCGAGCCGACGCAGGTGTTCGGCGTCGGCCAGCGTGTACGCGGTGTTCGCGTCGACCTGCAGCAGGACGTCGCCGAACCGTTCACGCACAGCCCGCACGGGTTCGACGTCCCAGCCCGGTTCGATCTTCAGCTTGATCCGGGCGTACCCCTCGGCGAGGTAGCCGTCGACGTCGCTGATCAGCTCGGGGATCGAGTTCTTGATCCCCACCGACACACCGGCGGGCACCTTCTCGGCCGTGGCACCGAGGAACGTGCCGATCGACATCCCGTACGACCTCAGCTCGGCGTCCAGGATCGCGGTCTCCAGCGCGGCCTTGGCGAGCTTGTGGCCCTTGATCGCGTGCGTTCTCGGCTGCACTTCGGCTGCCGTGACCTCGGGCGTCACCCGTGGCACGAGGTGCTGGTGCAGCACCAGTTCCGCGGCACCGACGAACTCCGAGCAGTACAACGGCTCCGGGTCGGCCGCGAACTCCGACCAGCCCTCGGCGGCATCCGTCACGACCCGCAGCAGGAACGTGTCCTTGGTCATCATCGTCCCGAACGACGTGCGGAACGGCGACACCAGCGGAATCGCGACGTGCAGCAGCTCGACCCGTTCGATCTTCACCGGCGCTCCAACTCGTACCAGCCCTCACGGGACATCGACGTCGCGACATAGCCCTGCTCGAAGGCGTCGACGAACACGCCGCGCACCGCCTCCCGCCACCGCTTCGCCAGCTCGGCGGACTCCTTGCGCACCTGCACGACGTCGCGCGGCACCCGGCACCAGATCCGTTCGCCGTCCGTGCGCGCCAACGGTTCCCCGTCCGGCGCCACCGACATGACCTCGCCTGAAGGCACGGACTCGTGCGCCTCGCGCGAACCGGTGAGATCCCACTGCACGGTCAGGCGATCGCTCTCGTCGCCGTCGTTCACGCCGTCCCGCATCGGCCCGTAGAAGTCCACTGTGTACTCGGTGACGACCGCGCCGAGCTTGACCAGGTTGAACCGGGCGTTGCGCGACACCAGCGGGTCGTAGGTCCACCGCATCGACTTGGCGCCCAGCTCGACCGCCCAGTCCTTCTGCGCGAGCTTCAGCGGATGCCCCACGCCGGACCGCGCGGCCGCGATCATCGAGTACACCGAACCGTCCGGGCAGAACAGGCCGGTCGTGGCGCCGGCCAGCTCGTCGCCGTCGAAAGCCCCGATGGTCGCGCCGCCCGCGTGCCGGATGCAGTGCAACGTCTCCGTGGACAGCACGTCCTCGGTCGTCTCCCAGACCTCGGCGTAGTACCGGGCGACGCGGGCGATGCCAGGAACGTCACTGATCACTTGGAACCGCAAGGCGTGCCTTCCTGACGCTGTAACCGAAGTAGATGACGAAGCCGAGGACCATCCAGACGACGAACGCGATCCACGAGGCGAGCCCGAGGCTGAACATCATGTAGACGCAGAACGCCAGCCCCAGCAACGGCGTGACCGGCGAGAACGGCACCCGGAAGCTCCGCTGGCGGTCCGGTTCCGTGCGGCGCAGGATGATCACCGCGATGTTGACCAGACCGAACGCGAACAGCGTGCCGATGCTGGTCACGTCGGCCAGCGATCCCAACGACACGAACGCGGCGAGCACACCGATGAACGATCCGACGATCACCGTGTTCGCGAACGGCACACCGGTCCTCGGGCTGAGCTTCGCGAAGATCGACGGCACCAGCCCGTCGCGGGACATCGCGTACAGGATGCGCGTCTGTCCGTAGAGGACGGTGAGCACCACGGAGGCCGTTGCCACCACCGCGCCGATCGACAGCAGGATCGGCCAGATCGCACCGCTGACGTTGTCGGTGAGCACCCGGCTCAACGCGGCTTCCGTGCCCTCGAACGACTGCCACGGCATCGCCCCGACCGCGGCCAGCGCGACCGCGCAGTACAGCGCGGTGATCACGACCAGCGACAGGATGATCGCGCGCGGCAGGTCGCGCTGCGGGTTCTCGGCCTCCTCACCGGCGGTCGACGCGGCGTCGAACCCGATGTAGGAGAAGAACAACGTGGCCGCACCGGCGCTCACGCCCGCGAGCCCCAGCGGGAACAGCGGCTGCAGGTTGCCCGCCTGGAACGCGGTGAACGCGACCGCGCAGAACATCAGCAGTGCGCCGACCTTGACCCACACCAGGATCGTGTTCGTGCGCGCGCTGCCCTTGGATCCGCCCAGCAGCACCAGCATCGAGAGGACCACGACCAGCACGGCGGGAATGTTGACGATCCCACCCGCACTAGGCGGCTGACTCAGCACGTCCGGAATCCGCAGTCCTGTCACCAGATGCAGCAACTCGTTGATGTACTGGCCCCACCCGACCGCGACCGCGGCGACCGAGACCCCGTACTCGAGCACAAGACACCAACCGCAGACCCACGCGACGATCTCGCCGAGCGTGGCGTAGGTGTAGGAGTACGAGGAACCGGACGCCGGGATGAGGCCGGCGAGCTCGGCGTACGACAGCGCGGAAAACAACGCGGTGATGCCTGCCAGCACGAACGACACCACGATGGCGGGACCGGCCTTCGGCACCGCCTGCCCCAGCACGACGAAGATGCCGGTGCCAAGCGTGGCACCGATGCTGATCATCGTGAGGTGGCCGACACCCATGGTGCGCTTGAGTTCGCTGCCTGGGTGAGTCAGCTGGTCGATCGGCTTGCGCCGCAACACCCGCGCCCCGATGCGCTGAACGTTCCTCATCAGGACAACATAACTGCCTGGTGTGCGCCTATCGGCCACCAACAGGGCGGAACGTGCGGCGGTATGTGTCCGGTGGCACACCAACGGTTCGGTGGAAGTGCCGGCGCAACGTCGTGGCCGTGCCCATGCCGGACGCCTCGGCGATCTGGTCGACGCTGTCGTCCGTCATCTCCAGCAACTCCTGCGCTCTTCTGATCCGCTGGGTGTGCAGCCACTGCAACGGCGTGGTGCCGGTGACCGACTTGAACAGCCGGGCGAGGTGACGCGAGCTCATGTTGGCCTGCCGCGCCAGGTCCTCCACGGTGATCATCTGGTCGAACCGCGCCGAGACCCAGTCGAACAACTCCGTCAGCGGATGGCCTTCGCCGGACGGCACCGGCGCCAGCACGAACTGCGCCTGCCCGCCGTCCCGATGCGGTGGCACGACCAAGCGCCGTGCCGCCGTGTTGGCCGTGGCGGTGCCGTGGTCGCTGCGGATCACGTGCAGGCTCAGGTCGATCGCCGCCGCCTTGCCCGCGCTCGTCATCACCTGACCGTTGTCGACGTACAGCACGTCCGGGTCGACCTGAACCAGCGGATACCGCCTGGCCAGTTCGTCGGTGTGCCCCCAGTGCGTGGTCGCCTTGAGCCCGTCGAGCAGCCCGGCTTCCGCGAGCACGAACGCACCTGTGCACAACGAGACGATCCGCGCGCCCTTGTCGTGCGCCGCTTTGACCGCTTGGACGAGCTCCAAGTCCAGCGGCTCGTCCACCTCCGCGATGGCGGGCACGATCACGGTGCCGGCACGTCCGAGCTGGTCCAGGGGCAGGTCCGGCTCCAGCGTGAACCTGCCGACCCGCACCGGCCCGTTGGCGCAGATCTGGACGCGGTAGTCCAGCTGCGGGGCGGTGAAGATCTCGTACGTCGCGGTCAGCTCGAAGTGGAGCATCCCGTCGGTCACAGCGAACGCGAGCATGTCCGAAACTGTACGCATCGTGTCGTTCCAGACACTAGCCGGTTTTCCGCTCCACGGCTTTGATGGTCCACATGGGACACAAGATCGCGGTGTACGGCGCTTCCGGACTCACGGGCCGCTTCGTGCTGGCAGAACTGGAAAAGCGCGGCCTCTCGGCACTTCCGTTCGGCCGCGCCCAGGCCACGGCCGACGACCCGGCCGCCCTCGACCGCGCCCTCACCGGCGCCGACGCGGTGATCAACACAGCCGGTCCGTTCGCGGTGACGGCCCTCCCGCTGATCGCCGCGGCCGAACGCGCCGGCATCCCGTACGTGGACGTGGCCGCCGAGATCGAGGCGAACGTGGACACGTTCGCCCGCGGCGCCTCGATCCCGGTGGTGCCCGCGATGGCGTTCTTCGGCGGCCTCGGCGACCTGCTGGTCACCGCCGCGATGGCCGAGTGGACCGACGCCACCTCCGCCCACGTCGCCTACGGCCTGAGCGGCTGGCAGCCCAGCCCCGGCACGCTCACCGCCGGCCAGGTCTCCCGCGACCGCCGAGGTGGCCGCAGCGTCCGTTTTCGTGACGGCGCGCTGGAGTACCACTCAGCTGCCTCGTCCACCGTGACCTGGCCTTTCCCGTCCGGCCAGCGCGAGGTCATCGCCGAGTTCACGATGGCCGACGTCGTGACGGTGCCGAGCCATCTCGCGATCCCGTCGGTCACCACCTACATGTCCACGAGCGCGGCCGACGGCCTGCACAGCGGCGCGGAACGGCAGGACGCGGAGACGTTCGAGGTGGACGTCGTCGTCCGGCGTGGTGACGAGGAACGCCGCCTGACCGTCACCGGTCGCGACATCTACGCCGTGACCGCACCTCTGGCGGTGGAGGCGGTGGAACGTCTGCTCACCGGCCGTTTCAACGTCACCGGCGTGGCCTCCGCGGGCGCGATGTTCGACGCCGCCGACTTCCTGGACGCACTGTCGGACGTCATTCCGGCCAGGCGCTGCCCTTGATCAGCTCCACGAAGTCGGTCCGCTTGAAGTCCGGGTCGAAGTGCGCGAGCACGTCGTCGTTCATCGTCCCGTAGGTGGTGTCCGGCCGGTGCGCCATGCCGTCGTAGAACGCCTTCAGGATCCGGTTCTTGAAGTCCGGCCGGGGATGTGCGGCGACCACCTCCGCCCGCTGCTGCTCGGTGAGCTCGTCCAGCCCGATCCCGAGCACGTCGGTCTTGACGCCCAGCGCCACCACCGCCACCTCCCCGGACAGCCGCAACGTCACTTCCGGGGTCGTGTGCAGCGCGATCGCCAGCCACACGTTGCGCGCCTCTTCCTCAGACCGCCCGTGCTCCAGCAGGAACGCCCGCGCGGCCTCCGCCCCGTCGATCTCGAACCGCAGCTCCTTCGACGCGTAGAACCTGGTCAGCCCCAGGTCGTGGAACAGCCCACCCACGTAGGCCAGCTCCGGATCGACCTCGAGCCCCCGCGCGGCCGCCTTCAACGACCCCCACAGGAACACCCGCCGTGAATGGTGGAACAACGTGTCGTCCGTGACCTTCCGGACCAACTCAGTCGCCGCCCGAACCAGTTCCGTGTCGGGGATCTCCACACCCGCAATGACCTCTGCCATGACTTCATGGTCGGCGCGGCGGCAGCGAACGCCCACCGTCAATCAGGACCGCCTGCCCACAGATGTGGACATCCGCGCCCGGTACTCACTCGGCGACGCCCCGAGCCGCGCCACGAACACCCGCCGCATCGTCTCGGAACTCCCGAACCCGGCCTCACGAGCCGCCTGCGCCACCCCGTGCCCCGCGTCCAGCAGGACCTTGGCGTGATCCAGCCTGACCTGCTCCACATACCTGGCAGGCGTCGTGTCCAGTTCAGTCGCGAACAACCGCGCCAAATGCCGCGAACTCACCCCGACCCGCGCCGCCAACGTCCGCGCGCTGTGGTCCAACGCGGGCTGCGCCGACACCAGGTCCACCACCTCGCGCAACACCGGCGTGCGCGGCGGCCTGATCTCCAGCGGCGCCGAGAACTGCGACTGCCCACCAGGCCGTTGCATGAACATCACCAGCCGGCGCGCCACCTCCCGCGCCAGGTCAGCCCCATAGTCCTGCTCGACCAGCGCCAACGCGAGATCCATCCCGGCGGACACTCCAGCGGACGTGAACACACCACGGTCCTCGACGAACAACGCGTCGGCCTCGACCTGGACGTCCGGATAAGCCCGCGCGAGCCGGTCCGCGACCCGCCAGTGCGTGGTGGCCCGCCGCCCGCTCAGCACGCCCGCCGCCGCCAACGCGAACGACCCGGTGCAGATGGAGACGAGCCGCCTCGCCCCACCCTGCAAGCTCTGGATCGCGGCGACCAGGTCAGTCGGCACGCCTCGCTGGACGAGCACGTCCCCACCGGAAACCACGACCGTGTCGGCGTCGCGCACGTCGTCAGGGGTGCCGTCGACCGGCAGGCGGATCCCGATGGAGGTCATGACCGCTTCACCGGACGCCGAGACGTAACTGATCGTGTAGTCGGCGCCGACGATGTTGGCCTCGGCGAACACCTCGGCGGGGCCCGTGACGTCCAGCATCTTCATCCCGTCGAACAGGAGGAAGACGATCGTCCGGCCACTCACCGCCACAGCTTTACACGAAAACGGCGAGTGCTCGTTGCGAGCACTCGCCGTCCGGTCTCGTGGAGGTGCCGGGAATCGAACCCGGGTCCTGTGCCGGCTCATCAGGGCTTCTCCGTGCGCAGTCCGCTGTGCCTCTGCTTGACCCCACCTGTCACGCGAACGAGCAGGTGTGACGGGCCCAGTCGCTGTGAGTTTCCCGAACAGTCTCCGCGACCGAGACTGCAGGTAAGCCCTCTAGCTGATGCCGGGAACTAGGCCGAAGGCGCTCCTAGGCCGACAGCGTTGCTACTCGCCTCAGGCGGCGAGAGCGAACGCGCGCTTGTCGTTAGACTCGGCGCTTATTGGTTTGCGATGACGCTTGTGGTGGTCTCTCGCCTGCACCAGCACGCTTCCCCTGAATCAACGTCCACAGTCGAAACCGTTCACCCCCTTGTTGGGTATTACGCCTAGCATAACGACCGGGGCCAACGACTTCTTCCCGAGGCAGGTAGGGCTGTCCCCACCCCGGACCTCCTAGCTAGCCACATGGTCCCTGACCAGCGGGAACGACACGATGGACGACATGAGGAAACCGAACGCGCTCGCAGCCGGGTTCTACCTGCTGACCAACCTGGTGACCGGCATCTTCTGGTTCACCCTCTCCGTCGTTCTGACCGTGGTCGGGCTGGCGACATCGGTCCTCTGGGTCGGCCTGCCGATCCTCTGGCTCGCGATGAACGTCGTGCGCGGCGGCGCGACGCTGGAGCGGACGTGGGTCAGGGCGGCGTTGCGCACGGACATCCCCAGGCCTTACCGCGACAAGCCGACAGGCACGCTGTGGCAGCGGTGGAAGGCCCAGTTCACCGATCCGGCGACCTGGCGCGACTTCGGGTACCTGCTGCTGCTCCTGCCGGTGGGCATCCTCGAGTTCGCCTCCGTCATCGCGATGTGGTCGGTTGTGGCGGCGTTCGCCGCGGTGCCGTTCTGGATCGGCGAAGCGCCGTTCGCGGTGGTCGTGGGCGAGTTCTGGACCATCGACTCTTTCGTGTCGGCGATGCCGGTGGCGGTGATCGGCCTGGCGTTGATCCCGTTCGCGGTCATCGGCACCCGGTGGCTCGGCCTGCTGCACGGCAAGTTCGCCCGCGGCATGCTCGGACCGACGCGGGCCGACGCGCTGGCGATCGAGGCGGAGCGGCTGCAGTCCAGCCGGGCCCGCGGGGTCGAGGCGGCCGAGGCAGAACGCCGGCGCATCGAACGTGACCTGCACGACGGCGCTCAGCAGCGACTCGTGGCGGTGGCGATGGGTCTGGGCCGGGCGAAGTCCAAAATGGACTCGGATCCGGAGGGTGCCGCCGTGCTCATCGCCGAGGCGCACGCGGATGCCAAGGAAGCCATCAGGGAGCTGCGGGACCTGGCCCGGGGCATCTACCCGTCCGTGCTGGGCGACCGCGGTCTCGACGCGGCACTCAGCTCGCTCGCCGCGCGTGTCCCGATCCAGGTCGACCTCGAGGTCAACGTCGAGCCGCGCCCGCCGACGTCGGTGGAGAGCGCCGCGTACTTCACCGTCGGCGAAGCACTCACGAACATCACCAAGCACTCCAACGGCACCAGGGCGACCGTGCGGGTCAACCGGGTCGACACCGGGGTGCTGGTCGAGGTCACCGACAACGGTCAGGGCGGCGCCGAGCTGAAGCCGGGCGGCGGACTCGCCGGTCTGGCCGACCGGGCTGCCACGATCGACGGTGTGGTTGTCGTAGTCAGCCCCGTTGGTGGGCCGACCGTTATTCGAGCGGAGTTGCCGTGCGCGTGGTGATCGCCGAGGATTCGGTGCTGCTCAGGGAAGGCGTGCAGCGGTTACTCGCCGACGAGGGCATCGAAACCGTTGCGGCTGTGGAGAACGGCGACGCACTGCTCGACGCCGTGACCGAGCACAAGCCCGATCTGTGCGTGGTGGACGTGCGGATGCCGCCGACGTTCACCGACGAGGGACTGCGGGCCGCCATCGAGTGCCGCCGCCGCTACCCCGGGCTGCCGGTGCTGGTGCTGTCGCAGTACGTCGAGGAGCGCTACGCCGTGGAACTGCTCGCGGGCGGTGCGAGCGGCGTCGGCTATCTGCTCAAGGAGAGGGTCGCGGACGTGAAGGAGTTCGTCGACGCGGTGCGGAGGGTCGCCGACGGCGGCACGAGCATCGACCACGAGGTGATCACGCAGCTCATGGTGCGCAGCAAGAAGAGCCCCGTCGACTCGTTGACGCCCCGCGAACGCGAGGTGCTCGGGCTGATGGCACAAGGACTGTCCAACACGGCCATCGCCGGCACGCTCGTGGTGTCCGACGGCGCGGTGGAGAAGCACGTAGGCAACATCTTCGCCAAGCTCGGCCTCGAACCGTCGAACTCGGAACACCGCCGCGTGCGCGCTGTCCTGGCCTACCTGGACAGCTGAAGCAGCCGGGCGCCGTTGTCGTGCAGGATCGCCTGCTCGGCCGCGGCGTCCAGTCCCCACGAGCGAATGGCGTCGAGCTGCACCTCGTAGGGGTACGGGATGTTCGGGAAGTCACTGCCCAGCACGACCCGGTCCGCCAGACCGGCGATCCGCTGGCCCCATCCGGCAGGCAACGGCACCATCTGCTCGCTGAACGGAACTCCGACCATCGTGGTGTCCACGTGGACGTTCCGGTACCGCTCGACCAGGTCCAGCGCATCCGAGTAGTCAGGCATCCCGGCGTGTGCGATCACCGCGGTCAGCGACGGATGCCGGCGCAGCACCTCCGCGAAGATCCCGAGCCCGGTGAACTCGCCGGGATACGGCCCGTCGCCACCGTGCACGACCACCGGCACACCGGCCTCGGCGAGCAGGCCCCAGACACCGTCCAGCAGTTCGTCCCGCGGGTCGTAGCCACCGACCTGGACGTGCGACTTGAAACACCGTGCACCGGCTTCGAGAGCCTTGCGCACGTACGCGTCCGCACCCGGTTCCGCGTAGAACGTGCCCGTCGGGACCGCCTCGGGCACCCGTGCGGCGAAGTCGGCCACCCATTCGTTCAGCCACTGCGCCATGCCCGGCTTGTGCGGGTAGACCAGCGGTGCGAACGCGACAACGTCCAGCTCCCGCAGTGCGGTGAGCCGGGCGTCCTCGTCTGTCCGGTAGTGGATGTACCAGTCGACACCGGATTCGCGCACGCGGTCGAAGTACGCCCAGACCTTGTCCAGGACGTTCTGCGGCATCCCGGGGTGCGGGGTGTCCCCGCAAGTTACTGAGCGAGGCGTGGTCCGCGCTTTCCGCGGACACACGTGTCCCCGAGCGAGTGGACGTGGATGTCCACCAGTGCCATCAGTAACGGCCCTTCAGGGCTCGTCCGTGCGCCTTGGCGATCTCGCGGTTGGCGTCGCGCTTCGCGATGTCCTGACGCTTGTCGTAGGCCTTCTTGCCCTTCGCGAGGGCGATCTCGACCTTGACGTAACCGTCCTTGAAGTACATCTGCAGCGGGACCAGCGACAGACCGGACTCCTTGGTCTTGCCGATCAGCCGTTCGATCTCCGCCTTGTGCAGCAGCAGCTTGCGCTTGCGCCGGACCTCGTGGTTCGTCCAGGTCCCCGCGACGTACTCCGGGATGTGCAGCGCGTGCAACCAGATCTCGCCGTCGTCGACCTGGGCGAAGGCGTCCACGAGGGACGCCCGTCCCATGCGCAGGCTCTTCACCTCGGTGCCGACGAGCTGAATGCCCGCCTCGTAGGTGTCCAGAATGGCCCAGTCGTGCCGAGCCTTGCGGTTCGACGCGATGACCTTCTGCCCGCGTTCCTTGACCATGGCGACAACTTTACGTGGTCACGCCAATCGTTAAAGCCGCACGTAGAGACGGAGTGTCACGTAGCCGGTGGTCGCCGAGATGACTATCGCGACGAGGAACAGCCAGGGCGACACGATCAGGATGTCCAGATAGCCGATCGGCGGGATGATGCCCGACTCGGTCAGGTTCCTGGTGATCCGGTCGAGGAAGAACGCCTTGAACAACACCAGGCCGGCGACCGCGGTGACCGAGCCGATGATGCCCGCGACGACCGCCTCGATGAGGAACGGCAGCTGCGTGTACCACCGGGTCGCGCCGACCAGTCGCATGATGCCGACCTCGACGCGGCGGGTGAACGCCGACACCTGGATGGTGTTCGAGATCAGCAGCAACGCGGCGAACGCCTGGATGAGCGCGAGGATCAGGGCGACGTCACGCAGGCCGTTGAGGCCGTCGAAGAACCGCTCGAGGAACTTGCCCTGGTCGTCGACGCCCTTGACACCCGGCTTGCCCTCGAAGGCCTGCTTGATGACGTCGGTGCGCTCCGGGTCCTCCAGCTTGACGCGGAACGTCGCCGGGATCGCCTCCGGGCGAGCGAGCTTGAGCAGCTCCGGCTGGGCCTCGAAGATGCGCTTGAAGCGCTCGAAGCCCTCGTCGCGGTTCTGGAACACCACGGTCTCGACGCCGGAGGTCTGCTCCAGAGCAGAACGCAGACCCGCGCACGGCTGCTGGGTGCAGTCCTTGTCGTTGGCGCTGACGTCGTTCGTCAGCAGCACGGAGACCTCGAGCTTGCCCGCGTAGTTGGCCTGCATCTTGTCGACCATGCGGACGACGAGCAGGCCACCGCCGAGCAGCCCGAGCGAGATGGCGGTCGTGAGGATCATCGCGATCGTCATCGTGACGTTCCGGCGAAGTCCGGTGACGACCTCGCTGAACACGAAGCTGGTACGCATCGGGGGCGGGGTTCCTTGGGGGTCGGGGGCTTTGGGGTGTCTTAACGGCCTACGCCGTAGACACCGCGTGCGTCATCACGGACGACTTTGCCGTACGCGAGTTCCACCACACGGCGGCGCATCGAGTCGACGATGCCGTGGTCGTGGGTGGCCATGATGACGGTCGTGCCGGTGCGGTTGATCCGCTCCAGCAGCAACATGATGTCCTGGCTCGTGTCGGGGTCCAGGTTTCCGGTCGGCTCGTCGGCGATCAGCACCAGCGGCCTGTTCACGAACGCACGGGCGATCGCGACGCGCTGCTGCTCACCACCGGACAGCTCGGTCGGGAACCGGTCCTCCTTGCCGTCGAGGCCGACCAGCTGCAGCACCTCCGGCACCACCTTGACGATGGTGTTGCGGGGCTTGCCGATCACCTCCAGCGCGAAGGCGACGTTCTCGGCGACAGTCTTGGTCGGCAGCAGGCGGAAGTCCTGGAACACGCAGCCGATGGACTGACGCAGGCGGGGGACCCTGCGCCGCGACATCTTGGCGACGTCGAAGTTGGAGACGTAGACGCGCCCCCTGGTCGGCACCTCTTCGCGCAGCAGCAGGCGCAAGAAGGTCGACTTGCCGGACCCGGAAGGCCCGATCAGGAAGACGAACTCGCCCTTCTCCATCTCGACGGACACGTCGTCGAGCGCAGGACGCGTGGAGGTCTTGTAGACCTTGGAAACGTGTTCGAGACGAATCACGAGGCGCGAGTCTACTCATGGCCGGGGTAAAGCCCCCGTTCCGGTTAACTTCCGCACCGGAACGGCCGGTCAGTCCCACCAGTTGAAGAGCGCCTGACCGGTGTTTTCCGGCTTCCAGTGGCTCAGATCGCTCTCCCACACGTGAGGGTGATCCGAGTGACTGAACGGTCGCTCCGCGTCGTCCTTGGACAGCACGCTGAAGCCCTCGAACTCCCTGGCCACGGCCAGGAGTTCCGGTTCGTCGAGGAAGACCAGCGATCCGTCGAAGCGCACGTCGAAGGGCTGGGTCACCACGACCGAGCCGTCGTCACGTGAGCACAGCACCGCCACCGTGCGGTCGCGGTAGGTGATGAGGGCCTGGTGGAAGTTCGGGGTCACGCCGTCGGCGGCCGTGAACGCCGACAGCCGCCCACCGGTACGGCGGGCGGCGTCGTGGGCCAGGCCTTTGAACTCGCTTACCCCTGCTGGGACTGCTTGCGCCACCGGATACCGGCCTCGAGGAAGTCGTCGATCTCCCCGTCCAGCACCGCCGACGGGTTGCCGACCTCGTGGTTGTTCCGCAGGTCCTTGACCATCTGGTACGGGTGCAGCACGTAGGAGCGCATCTGGTTGCCCCAGCTGGAACCGGAGTCCTTCAGCGCGTCCATCTTCGCCTGCTCCTCCTGCCGGCGGCGCTCGAGCAGCTTGGCCTGCAGGACGTTCATGGCCGTGGCCTTGTTCTGCAGCTGCGAGCGCTCGTTCTGGCAGGACACCACGATGCCGGTCGGGATGTGCGTGAGGCGCACCGCCGAGTCCGTCGTGTTGACGCCCTGGCCACCGGGGCCGGACGAGCGGTAGACGTCGACGCGCAGGTCCTTCTCGTCGATCTCGACGTGGTCGGTCTGCTCGACGACGGGCACGACCTCGACGCCGGCGAACGACGTCTGGCGGCGGCCCTGGTTGTCGAACGGCGAAATGCGCACGAGGCGGTGGGTGCCCTGCTCGACGCTCAGCGTGCCGTAGGCGTAGGGAGCGGTGACGCGGAAGGTGGCGGACTTGATGCCCGCTTCTTCCGCGTAGGAGGTGTCGAACACGTCGACGCCGTAGTTGTGGCGCTCGGCCCAGCGCGAGTACATGCGCAGCAGCATCTCGGCGAAGTCCGCGGCGTCGACGCCACCGGCCTCGGCGCGGATGGTGATCAGCGCGTTGCGCTCGTCGTACTCGCCGGACAGCAGCGTGCGCACCTCGAGGCTCGCGATCTCCTCGCGCAGCTTGGCGCGGTCGTTGTCCGCGTCGGCCGCCGCGTCCGCGTCCTCTGCCTCTTCGGCGAGTTCGTAGAGCAGGGGGAGGTCGTCGAGGCGCTCACGCAGGTTGGTGACACGACGCAGCTCGCCCTGCTTGTGGGAGAGCGCGCTGGTGACCTTCTGCGCCTTCTCCTGGTCGTCCCAGAGGTCGGGGCGGGTCGCCTGCGCCTCCAGGTCCGCGACAGCGGCGCGCAACGCATCGAGGTCCAGCACCGCCTCGATGCTCGAAAGAGTGGCGGAGAGGTCCTTGATGTCTGCTTCGACGTCCGGGTTCACGGCAAAAGATTACGCCAGCACCGGTCGTCAGTCGCGACCGGTGCTTCGCTGGCGTCCCCTTTAAGCGGTGGGGATGGCGTCGAGCAGCTTGAGAACGGCCTTCGCGTGAGCGAGACCGAACTCGGCCACCGCCTTGGCGTAGGGGTCCTCCGCCGTCTTGGCCGCGCTCTTCGCGCTCTCCTGTTCCTGACCGTACGTCGAACGCGCGGTCGTGATCAGGGATTCGCGCTGCTTCGCGGTCAGCGAGCCGGCGTGCACCAGGCGCAGGATGAGCGGGCTGCGCAGGTGGTCCGGGCCGGGCTCGGACAGCAGCCAGTTCTTGAAGGCCTTCTTGCCCGCCGCGGTGAGCACGTACTGCTGGCTCGACCGCGGTCCTTGCTTGCCGAGGCGCAGCAGGCCTTGGTCAGCCAGCGCGGGCAGCTCGCGGTACACCTGGCTGCGGGTCACGCTGAAGAACGCGCCGAAGCGGTCTCCTGCCTCCGCCACCAACTGGCCACCGGTCTTGGGTCCGTCGTGCAGCAGCCCGAGCAGGGCGGCTGCGGTCGCATTCAGGTCTGACACAACGACAACGTTCCCACGTCTGGGGGAAGCTGTCCACAATGGTCAGCCGTTCTGTCCACAGTGGCTGATCACCGGGCTAGTCTGATGGGCCATGCGGAGCAACGAAAAGTCTCGCTGAGTAAGCGGCAGTTTGCCAGCCTCACGCGTTTGGCCGCTTGACCGTCTGTGTCCATCCCGGATGGAAAAACCCTTTCGCAGAAACGAAAGCCACCCGATCTCACTCGATCGGCGGTACGACTCTCACCGGCCGAAGCCACCCGAATGGACGGACGGGGCGGTTCGTCGCACGACCTGGTGATGTCCGCGCAGGACCCTTTCATCCGCCCCCGCAACCGGGAAAATGATCATTGCCAGGTGGCGGAGCGAGACACGGAGGTCGGGGACGTTGAAGAACATCAAGTGGCTGGACCACAAGAAGGTGGCCGCGCACACGGTGGCATGGATGACCGGCGGGATCCCGGAGCAGGCCGGCAAGGACGAGTGCATGGTCTGCGGCAAACAGATCCGCAAGCACCGCACCGTCAACGGCCAGGGCCGCATCTGCTCCAGCATGCTGTGCGCTCAGTACTGGGCGGAGAACATGACCTGAAAGACCCTGATGGAGAACAAGCAGAAGGCCGGAACCAATTGGTTCCGGCCTTCTGTCTAGTAGCGGGGACAGGATTTGAACCTGCGACCTCTGGGTTATGAGCCCAGCGAGCTACCGAGCTGCTCCACCCCGCGCCGCTGTCTTGCTGTTCTGTTGTCGTTCCGAGGAGAACTATACACCCTCTGGAAACCTACTTTTACCACCCCCCACTAACGCGATTTCCGCAGGTCACCGCCGTGCTAGCGCCTGACCACGCCTACTGGTCGACCTACGGGGGTCTGGGGGCTTGCCCCCAGGGTGGGGTTTGGGGGCTCCGCCCCCAATGTAAATGCGAAAAAGCCCTGTTCGCGATCTCCGCGAACAGGGCTCTCCCGGCTTTGTAGCGGGGACAGGATTTGAACCTGCGACCTCTGGGTTATGAGCCCAGCGAGCTACCGAGCTGCTCCACCCCGCGTCGGTATGAATAGAACCTTACGCGGGGCGGAGCGGGAAAAGCAAATCGAGAGGTCAGCCTGATGGTGTGGGGCTCGGCACAACCGACGACTGGCCCGTCGGCGGTGAAGCAGCGGTGTTGAACTGCTTGAAGCGGTTCGACGCGTCCTCCAGGCGCTGGTACGCCTGGCCGAGCGCGGCGAAGTCACCGCTCTGCTGAGCCCGCTTGATCTCCGCCAGCGCCGCGTCGATGTCGTTGATCGCCTTCTGCAGATCAGGACTCAACGTGCTGTTGGACGGCGGTGGCGTCGACGGTGACGTCGAGTTCTGGCCGTTGTTGGGTGGGTTGTTGCTCGGCGGCGGCACAACCGCACCGGTACCGCTCAACACCTGTTCCAGCGCCTCGCTCAACGTCGACGCGTACCCGACCCGGTCGCCGTACCAGACGAGGACCTTCGACAGCTGCGGATACGACGTGTTGTTGGCCGCGCGCTCGATGTAGACGGGTTCGACGTACAGCAGCGCACCACCCACGGGAAGTGTGAGCAGGTTGCCGTACACGACAGTCGTCTTCTGCTGTGCCAGCAGGTTGAGCTCACGGCTGACGTTGTCCGACGTGAGGAACTGCGTCTGGATCTGCTGCGGGCCCTTCGCGTCCTGGGTCAGCTGCAGCACGCTTATCTTCCCGTAGTTGTCCGGGTCGGACCCCACGGAGACATAAGCCGCCATGAATTCCCGGTTCTCACGCACCAGCGGGCTGGTCAGCTGGAACCGGACCTTGCTGGCGTCGGCCGGGTCACCGGCCAGCACGTAGAACGGCGGCTGGGCGTCCCTGCGTTTGGCCGCCGCGTCGCGCTGGGCGTCGGCCGAGGTCACGTTGTCGATCGTCGGGTCCTGCGCCGGCGCCCAGTAGGCGACACCGGAGTAGAAGTCCGACGGCGACGAGACGTGGTACTTCGACAGCATCTGCCGCTGCACCTTGAACAGGTCCTCGGGGTAGCGGAAGTGCTGGCGCAGCTCGTTGGAGATCTCGCTGTTCGGCTTCACCGTGTTCGGGAAGACGCCCATCCACGCCTTGAGGACCGGGTCCTTCTCGTCCATCGCGTACAGGCTCACCGTGCCGTCGTAGGCGTCCACAGTGGCCTTGACCGAGTTGCGGATGTAGTTGACGGACTTGTTGGCCTGCGAGATCACCACGCCGTCCGCGGTCAGCGAGTCGTTCGTCGCGTCACCCAGCGGCGTGCGCTGCGCGTACGGGTAGTTGTCGAGCGTGGTGTAGCCGTCGACGATCCACGTGATGCGGCCGTTCACGACGGCCGGGTACGGGTCGCTGTCGACGGTGAGCCACGGCGCGACGGCCTGCACGCGGTCCCGCGGCGCGCGCTTGAACAGGATCTTCGAGTCGTCCGCGATGGACTGGTTGAAGAGGATGTTCCGCTCGCCGTAGTAGGCCGCGAACGCCAGCTTGTTGAACAGGCTGCCGATCGGCACGCCGCCCGCACCGGTGTAGGTGTAGGACTTGGCGTCCGTGTCGTACTCGGCCGCCGAACCCTGCGGCCGGCCACCGACGATCGAGTAGTCCGCCTGGCCGAAGAGCTCGCCGTAGTACGTGCGGGGCTGCTCGACCTTGATGCCGTTCTCGGCGTTGCGGATCGTGCCGTCCGGCTGGACCTCACCGGCCTTGAACTCCGGATACCCGCCGTTCGTCTGGTCGGCGACGGCGTTGACCTTGTTCGCCTCGGCGTAGACGAAGCCGTTGCCGTGCGTGTAGATGAGGTGCTGGTTGATCCAGTCGCGCTGACCCTGCGGCAGGCTGTCGAGCTTGAGCTCGCGGACCGCCACGATGTAGTCGCGCAGCTTCCCGTCCACTGTGTACCGGTCGACGTCGAGCTTGTTCGGGAACCCGTAGAACGGCCGCAGCTGCTGGAACTGCGTGAACGTCCGCGCCAGCACGGCGGGGTCGAGCAGGCGGATGTTGCCCAGCGTCGCCGCGTCGTTGGTCTTGATCTGGTCGTTCGTGATGTTCTGCTTGCCCTCGTAGGGCTTTGTTTCGACCTTGTCCTCTGTCAGCCCGAACGATTGTCGCGTCGCCGCGATGTTGCGGGTGATCGACTCGGCTTCCTTCTGGATGGCGTTCGGCTTGACCGAGAACTGCTCCAGCACCGCGGGCCACGCCGCGCCGACGAGCACGCTCGACAGCACCAGCAGGACGGTCGCGATGGCGGGCAGCTGCACGTTGCGCATGAACGCGCCCGCGAAGAACGCGACCGCGCAGAACACCGCGATGCACAGCAGGATCAGCTTGGCCGGCAGCACCGCGTTGAGGTCGGTGTAGCTCGCGCCGACGAACTTCTCGTTCTCGTGCAGCAGCAGCTCGTACCGGTCGAAGAAGTACGCGACGGCCTTGAGCAGCACGAACGAGCCGGCGACCAGCGCCAGGTGCAGACGCGCGGGCCCGGACAGCTGGCCACCGCGACCGGCCAGCCGGATGCCGCCGAACAGGTAGTGCGCGATCACCGCGCCGATGAACGACACCGCGACCGTGATGAACAGCCACGACAGCAGCCACTCGTAGAACGGCAGCTTGAACGCGTAGAAGCCGATGTCGTGCCCGAACTGCGGATCGGTGACCCCGAACGGCTGGGCGTTGAGGAACAGCTGGATCTGCTGCCAGTCCTGCTGCGCCGACGCACCCGCGATCAACCCGACGAAAACGGGGATGCCGATCGCGAACAACCGCATCCGCCGCATCACGACCGTGCGGTAGCGCGCCACCGGGTCGTCCGGCCCGGAGACCGGCACGAACACCGGACGCGCCCGGTAGGCCAGGTAGAGGTTGAGCGCGACGATGCCGCCGACGACGACCCCGGCGGCCACGAACAGCCCCAGCCGGGTGAGCAGCACCGTGCTGTAGACGTCGCGGAATTTCACCTCGCCGAACCACAGCCAGTTCACGTAGGTGTCGAGCAGCCGCGATCCCGTGATGAGACCGAACAGGAGCACTACACCCACGATGAGCAGTATTCGGCTGCGCCGGGACAGTTTCGGCAGTCCGACCGGAGGCCGTGTGGCCACGAGGCACGCTCCTGGATCGCGGTAATTCGTTACGTACGTTTAGTCCAACTCTACGGACGACGCCCTGGGTTCCCGTGAAGCCCGCAGTCTTACGATGACACGCGTGTCAGCGAGTGAAACGCCAGCGGTCATCCTCCCGACGGTCGCCCGCGAGGTAGAGGAGTTCGTCGGGGCAGCAGGCTGGGAGCAGCCCCCGCAACTCTTCGCCCTAGTGGCCACCTCAGATCTGATCGACCAGCAACCGGAACTGCGGGACCAGCTGGATCCCGAAGCCTCCCCGCTGACCCCGATCGCCCAGGACGAGCTCTCGGGCGACCTGGGCGACGCGCTGGCGGGCATCGAGTGGCCCCCCGCCGTCACCGGCTGTGCCCTGGCCCAGGAGATCGTGGTGCTGCCCCCGGAGGCGGAGACCGAACTGAGCCACGGCGACCTGGACGACGAGGCAGCCCGCAAGTTCGCCGCCGAACACCCGGCCCGCCGCGAGGCGCGCCTGGTGGCAGCGGTCCTGCGCGACGGCTCCGTCTGCTGCGTGCTGCGGCTGCGAGGAACGGTCGAGGTGCCAGAGGAGGTCGTCGAGCACCCCGAGCTGGCGCCCAACCTCACCGACGCCCTGCTCGCCACGCTGCGGCCCTAGTCGTCACACCCCCAGGCTGACACAACCCCGGCGCTTGATCGCGCCGGGGTTGTGATGTCGTGCGTTCGCGCTGAGCGGACAGCGAATCTCGGTGGCGACGGCGCGAGGCGGTTGCCTACGGTCCTCGCCATGACCGTCGACCTCGTCGGGACCATGCAGGTCTCGATCTCGCTGCAGGAACTCGTCGCGGCGGGTCGCGAGACGTTGGGGCGGCTCCTGGGGATCGACGATCCGCCTGGCATCTCGGTCTACGTCGACCGGCACTACGCCGACGGAAATGTCGTGTTGATGGTGTTCGACCACTGCGGCAAAGAGGGCTACGACGGGCCGCAGAAGAGGGTCGACGCCACTTTCACCCCGGCCAGGACCTGCGCCGGGGTCGTGCTCGCGACCGCGCTGGCGCTGGCCGCGGCCGAACGGGGCGACGGCGAGTTCATCGACATCAACATCTGGATGCTGCTGCCGCCGGAGGACGAACCGGAGCGGGCGATCGAGCGGTCGAAGCTGCCGGACCGCGGACAGGACTTCGGCCAGCGGTGCGCGCGATACATGCGCCAGTTCACTCATCTGGAGGGGTGGCCGCCAGACCCGCACAGCACGGACTGACCGAACACGACCGTGCGGCGTGGCTGACCGAGCAGCGTTCGTGGACCGTACGGCGTTGCCTAACCATGCGGCGTCCGCTCGCCGGGCCGCAAACGCAAGCGGGGAGCTCCCACGCCCAGAACAGGCGTGAAAGCTCCCCGCGTGAGAGCCGTCAGCAGCTCGGCGTGTCCTTGTTCGCGTTCAGCGCCTCCAGCGACGACACCGCGTCCTTGAGGTTCTCGACCTTGATCAGCTTGAGGCCGTCCGGCGCCTGCTGCTTCGCGTCCTGGCAGTTGGCGGAGGGCACGAGGAACGCCGTCGCGCCGGCCTCCTTCGCGGCGACCATCTTGAAGGCGATGCCGCCGATGGGCTTCACCGTGCCGTCGCCGGTGATCTCGCCGGTGCCCGCGATGGCCTTGCCGCCGTTGAGCTCGCCCGGCGTCAGCTTGTCGACGATCGCCAGCGCGAAGATCAGGCCGGCCGAGGGGCCGCCGACGTCGGACAGGCTGATCTTGATTTTGAACGGCACGTCGGCGCGGTCCACCGGCGAGATGCCGATGAAGCCGGCGGGGCGGCCGTCGTCGCGGGTGCCGAGGGTGAGCTGGGTCGACTTCGAGGTGCCGTCCTTCTCGAAGGCCACCTCGATGCGGTCGCCGGGCTTGGTGTTCTCCAGCGCGCCGCTCACGTCGGCGGCGCTCTGCACCTGCTTGCCGTTGACCGAGATGATGCGGGCGCCGAGCGGGATGACGTTGTCCGCGGGGCTGCCCTTGGTGACCTGGTTCGCGATCACCATGCCCGGATACTGGAGGTAGTGCAGTGCGGCGACCTCGGCGGCGGTCTGCGACTCGCTGAACGCCAGCTCGTTGTTCTTCTGCACCTCCTCCTCCGACTCACCGGGCTTGAAGAACTCCTCGCGCGGCGCCAGCGCGTAGCGGCCGGACAGCCACAGGCCGAGCGCGCCGAACAGCGACACGTCGTCGGTGAGCGAGACCGTCGTCATGCGCAGGGACCCCTTGGTGGGGAAGGTGTCCTGGCCCTCCACCGATACGACGTCGGTGTCCTTGACCTTGCTGAGCACGTCGTAGGTCGGGCCGGGGCCCAGCGCGACGTACGGGACTCTGGCGAAACCGCCGAGCAGTCCGAGTGCCGCCACCACTAGGAAGCTGATGATCAGCGTCCACGTCCGGCGGGTCAGTCCGCGCTCCCTCGGCGGGGGCGCGGGTGGGGGTGCGGTCGTGACGGTTTCACTCACGGCTGAACAGCGTACGACCATGTGGATCCGCGTACGGTAGAGGCATGAGTGACGTGCCGTTCGGGTTCAGCCCGCACGACCCCGACGACAAGAGCGGGAAGCCGGGAGACAACCCGTTCGACTTCAGCCAGCTGGGCAACATGCTCAGTCAGCTGGGCTCCATGCTGAGCAACGCGGGGTCGTCGAGCGGGCCGGTGAACTACGACCTCGCCAAGCAGATCGCGTTCCAACAGCTGTCCTCGACCGCGACGACCATCGGGTTCGCCGCCGACCAGTCGAGCGCGGTCACCGACGCCGTGCATCTGGCCGAGATGTGGCTGGACCCGGTCACGTCGCTGCCCGCCGGCACCCGCACGACGCAGGCGTGGACGGCGCGCGACTGGATCGAGCGCACGATCCCCACCTGGCAGCGCCTGTGCGACCCGGTCGCACAGCGCATGTCCGGCGCGTGGGTCGAGGCGATGCCCGCCGAGGCGAAGCAGGCGGCCGGCCCGCTGCTCGCGATGCTCGGCCAGATGGGCGGCATGGCGTTCGGCTCGCAGCTGGGCAACGCCCTGGCGCAACTCGGCTCCGAGGTGCTCACCTCGACCGACGTCGGCCTGCCGCTCGGCCCCGAGGGCACCGCGGCTCTGCTGCCCGCGAACATCGAGAAGTTCACCGAGGGCCTGGAGCGCCCCGCCTCCGAGGTGATGGTCTTCCTCGCCGCGCGCGAGGCCGCCCACCAGCGACTTTTCACGCACGTGCCGTGGCTGCGGCAGCGCCTGCTCGACACCGTCGAGGAGTTCGCCAAGGGCATCAAGGTCGACACGTCGGCCCTGGAGCAGCTCGCCGGTCAGATCGACCCGTCGAACCCGGCCTCCATCGAGGAGGCCATGGGCTCCGGACTGCTCGAACCGCAGACCACGCCGGAGCAGAAGGCGGCGCTGAACCGCCTCGAGACGCTGCTGGCGCTGGTCGAGGGCTGGGTGGACGTCGTGGTCGACGCCGCCGTCTCCGAACGCCTGCCCGGTGCTCCCGCCCTGCGCGAGACGCTGCGCCGCCGCCGCGCCTCCGGCGGCCCGGCCGAGCAGACCTTCGCCACGCTCGTCGGCCTGGAGCTCCGGCCGCGCAAGCTGCGGGCGGCCTCCGCCCTGTGGAAGCTCATCGGCGACCAGCACGGCGTCGAGGTGCGCGACAGCGTGTGGGAGCACGCCGAGCTCGTCCCGACCGCGGAGGACCTGGACGACCCGCTGGAGTTCGCCGAACGCCTGACCAGCACCCGCAAGGCCCTCGACGACCCGATGGCCGAGCTGGAGCGCACCATGCGCGAGGACGGCGACAAGCCCGACGAGGGCAAGAAGCCCGACGAGAGCTGAGACCACCACCTCCAACGATTGCGAAGCGCCCGGCGAGCACACCCTCGCCGGGCGCTTCGCGTAGTTCGTCAGTCCTCAGTGATCCCCAGGCCTGCGGCGGCCGAGAGACCTTCCAGGTAGCCCATGGCCCGCTCGGTCTTCTGGTAGCGGTGAACCCACTCCCAGAAGTCCTTGCCGTGGCCTGGCACCAGCAGATGCGCGAGCTCGTGCACCAGCACGTAGTCGAGCACCCACGGCGGCACGTCACGCAGTCGCTCCGACACCCTGATGGTGCCCTCCGACGGCGTGCACGACGCCCAGCGCGTGCGCATGGGTGGGACCCAACGCACGCTGATCGGCTCGGCGAGTGAATCCAGGTACCGCGCCGACAGCTCGGCGCAGCGCGCCATCAGCGCCTCGTCCGACGTTCGCGCAGGGGACTTCCTGCGCGTCTCACTGCGCTGGAGGCGGCTCAACATCTCCGCCACCCAGTGCTTCTCTTCCCCCTTGGTCATCCGTGCCGGCAGAAGGACGACGACGGTGTCGCCCTCCCGGTACGCGCTGACCATGCGGCGGCGCCGGGGGCTCCGCCGCACCTCCACCCGCGGTTCGGCCATGGAGTCACCGTAAACGGCGGCACCGACAATTTTCCGCCCCCAACCGGCGGCAGCGGCGCACCCGGCGGGTGAAGTTCCACCGAACGGCGGCTGGACACGCGCGGAATCGACATGCGCCGATTCCTCGCCTCGCGGAGGTACGGTCGCGCCAAGGTCCCCGAGTGTGTCCGCACTCACAACTGCAAGGGAGGGGCTGTGGCCGAGACCTACAACGGCTACTGCGTCAAGTGTCGGGAGAAGCGCGACTTCGACGGCAAGGTCGAGGAAACCAACGGCCGGCGCATGGCGAAGGGCACCTGCCCTGTCTGCGGCACCAAGATGACGCGGATCCTCGGCAAGGCCAAGGTCTGACGTTTCCGCTGGCAGGGGGCCTCGCCCCCTGCCAGTCTTGCCGTGTGGACACAAGACCTCGCGTGCGAGCAGGACTCGCCGTGGTACGCAGAGCCCCCGGCGTCGTCCAGGTCGGCACCGACCCGAAACACGCCGTGGTGATCGACTCGCTGCCCGAGGCGCTGGTCGATGAACTGATCACCCTCGACGGCCGCCACACCGTCGCTGAACTGGGTGAAAGGCTGAAAAGCCGTGGCGAGGACCCCACCCAGTTGAGTGATGTTCTCGAATCGCTCGAGGAAGCCGGCCTGCTCGACAGCGGCCCGCTCGGGGCGGGTGGCACGGCCGCCGTCCACGGCGCCGGACACCTTGCTCTCTCAATTACTTCGCTTCTAGCTGAATCAAGCGTTCAGCTGGCGCACAACGCGGATCTGACCGTGCTGGCGGCGACGCTCGTCCCCGATCCGAACCTCGTGGGCACGCTGATGGCGTTCCGGACGCCCCATCTGGCCGTGCGCGTGCGTGAGGGCGTGGGCATCGTCGGGCCGCTCGTCCTGCCCGGCCGCTCCTCGTGCCTGAACTGCATGGACCTGCACCGGACCGACCAAGATCCGGCGTGGCCCGTCATCGCGGCCCAGCTCGTGGGCAAACCGGCGTCCACCGACGTGCTGTTCGCGTCGGGAACGGCGGCGCTGGCCGTGGCGCAGATCCTGGAGTCGTTGATCTACATCCGCGGCCGCGACCTGCCACCACCCGCCGTGCTGAACGCCACTGTCGAGCTGGACCTGATGGCGGGCGTTGCTGAGAGGCGTAGCTGGTATCCGCACCCGGACTGTCAGTGCTCCGCACATAACATGGCCGAGTGACCGAGATTCCGCGCAAGGCCGTGCAGCGCACCGCCAAGCTGGCGAGCCTCCCGCTCGGGGTGGCCGGCCGGGTTGTCGGTGGCTGGGGGAAGCGACTGACCGGACGCGCGGCCGACGAGGTCAACGCCGAGGTGACGGCCAAGACGGCGGAACAGGTCTTCGCGGTGCTCGGCCAGCTCAAGGGCGGCGCGATGAAGTTCGGCCAGGCGCTGAGCGTGTTCGAGGCGGCCGTGCCCGACGAGCTCGCGGCCCCGTACCGCGAGGCGCTGACCAAGCTGCAGACCGCGGCCCCGCCGATGCCCGCCCGCACCACGCACCGCGTCCTCGCTGAACAGCTGGGCGCGTCCTGGACGAAGCGCTTCAAGACGTTCGACGACGACCCGGCAGCGTCGGCGTCCATCGGCCAGGTGCACCGCGCCGTGTGGCACGACGGCCGCGACGTGGCGGTGAAGGTCCAGTACCCCGGTGCCGACGAGGCCCTGCGCGCCGACCTGAAGCAGCTGCTGAGGTTCTCCCGGCTGCTGCAGGCGATCATGCCCGGCACCGACGTGCGCCCGCTGCTGGAGGAGCTGCGCGACAGGTACCTGGAGGAGCTCGACTACCGCGACGAGGCCGCGAACCAGCGCACGTTCGCCAAGGCCTTCGAGAACGACCCGCACGTGGTGGTTCCCCGCGTCATCGCGTCCTCCCCCAAGGTCATGGTCACCGAGTGGACGTCCGGCGTCGGGCTGTCCCACATCATCCGCGAGGGCTCTGTCGCCGATCGCGACCTGGCAGGCCAGCTCCTGGCCGAGTTCCACTTCTCCGCTCCCTCGCGCTCGGGCCTGCTGCACGCCGACCCGCACCCCGGCAACTTCATGCTGGGCGACGACGGCCGCCTGCGCGTGCTCGACTTCGGCGCCGTGGCCCGCCTGCCCGACGGCCTGCCCAAGACGCTCGGCCTGATGACCAGGCTGGCCCTGGACGGCCGATCCGCGGACCTGGTCGAGCTCCTGCGCACCGAGAACTTCATCCGCGAGGGCATGTCCCTGCACGGCGAGGACGTGCTCGGCTACCTGGCCCCGTTCGTCGAGCCCCTGCGCACCGAGTCGTTCCACTTCACCCGCCGCTGGCTGCAATCGCAGGCGGAACGCGTGGGCGACCTGCGCAGCCCGGACTCACAAACGGGCCGCTCATTGAACCTGCCCCCGCAGTACCTGCTGATTCATCGCGTGACAATGGGCGCGACAGGCATTCTCTGCCAGCTCGACGCGCACGTCACCGCTCGCGAAATCGTCGCGCGGTGGCAGCCGGGATTCGACGACTAACTCGTCCGGGTGAACGTTGCCGGAGTTATCCACAGGTTGGTCTTCGACCCCCTTTGACAGTCGGCCCGTGCGCCACGATGAACACATGGCACACATCGCGACCACCGCTGACCTGCGCAAATCCGGCCTCTCCGCTCGGGAGATCCAGCGTCACTGCACGCCTGTCGGGCCCTGGCAACGGGTGCTTCCCGGCGTTGTTCTGCAGAAGCCCTCGCCGCCTACTCGACTGGATCGGCTTCGCGCGGTTCTCTCCTTTGCCGGGCCTGAATCGGTGATCACGGGAGCAGATGCGTTGACACGGCAAGGCGCCGTGTTGGCGCTCCCCCGGCACATTCACGTGCTCGCGGGAATGAACACGCGACGAGCACACCCGTCGATTCTCTTCGAACGCACGAACCGGCCGCCAGGCGTGGTTGAGCGTGACGGGCTGAGGCTCGCTTCGCCGGCGCGGGCCACGGTGGACATGGCTCGGCGGGAGGCGAATCCACGCGCGGTCGTGGAGATCCTCGACGCTGTGGTGGAGGCGGGGTTGTGCTCGGCGGGTGATCTGCGCGCGGAGTTGGAGCGAAGTAGCCGACGGGGAACGGCGCTGGTCAGACAGGCCTTACGCCACCTCTATCCGACCTGACCGGTCGTCGGCTGCCGATCCGCGCCAAGCCCGCACCCCAGCGCGGCCTCACCAACGTGACCTGACACCAACCTGACCAACGCCAATCCCGACGCGACCGACCCCCGCGCAAAAGGACCGCACACCGGCCGCCACACCACGCCCGGAGTTCAGCGCGACCTCACCGACCTGACCCGACACCAACCTGACCAACGCCAACCTCGGCGCGCCCGACCCCGCGACACAAGGACCCGCACACCGGCCACCGCACCACGCCCCAAGGTTCAGCGCGACCTCGTCGCCCCAACCAGCGGCATCAACGCCAGTACTCGTCCGGCAGCTTGCCCTCGATGTCCCGCACGTGGGTCTTCGAGCACACCTGACACAACCACCGGATCGACCCACCGGTCCGCTCAGACGACCAGGCCAGGAACTCCAGGTCGGAAACGGAGGCACGCAGCCGCCCGCATCTGTGGCACGCCGTCATCGACGCCGCACCAGCCGTCATCGGCGTCGTCCCAGGTGGACGGTGTCGGTTTCGAGCAGGAACACGTCCTCCCTGGCCCCGACGTACTCCGAGTCGGAGGGGTTCAGCAGCCGGCGCAGTGCGTCGCGGTCTGCCGGGTGCAGGTAGGACCCGGTGATCTCGGACAGCCAGGTGAGGCGGTCGACCGCCCATTCGCGGACGAGGTGCTTGGCCGGGGCCGGGTGGTCGACGAGGAAGCTGAAGGCACTGATCTCGCCGAGGCCCGCGTCGGCCAGGGCTACGTTCCAGCCGACCGGCAGGCGTGCGGAGCCGGTCATCTTCTCGCGCATCGACACGAACCAGTCGGCACGGGCGGCGGCCATGCGGTCCTGCAGGCCGGGTTCGCCGACGCCGAGGTCCCACGGCAGGAAGCGGGTTTCGAGGCCGCCTTCGGCCAGGGCCAGCCAGCCGCCTGGGGCCAGTGCTTCTACCAGGCGTTTTACCCCGCGCAACTGATCAGGGAGGTGGTGGATCACCCGCGAGCCCCAGATGAGCTCGACCGGGCCGGCGAAGGACAGCGGGTCTTCCGAGGCCAGGTCTGCCAGGACCGGCTTGATCGACACGGCGCCGTCCGCCTCGGTGCGCGCCGCGGTGCAGGCTGCGTCGAGGAGTTCGGGTGTGGCGTCTACCAGCACGAGGACGCCGCCGCCGTGTTCGCGCAGCGCCGAGGCCAGTTGCACGCTCATGGAGCCCGCGCCGCAGCCGACGTCCATCACGACTGGCGAGTCGGGCAGCAGGGAAACGAGTCTGCGGGCTACCGCGGACAGCGCTTCGGACTGCAGCGAGCCATATCGCCTCATCGCGTGGAGGCGAGCGGACCAGTCGATTCCGTCGTGGGTGTGGTGCGGCACAAACGGAACGGTACGGAGGAACGGCCGAGGCCGCCATCCACCTTCTCGTGGATGACGGCCTCAGCTCGAGACTGTCAGAGGTCGAAGCGAGCCGCTCTGCGTCCCGCCCATCGCGACAACCTGCGCCAACGTTGCGCTGCCGCGAGGCGGTTCGCCAGGCGTTGCTCTTCTGCGTACCTCTGGGCTTCTTGTATTCGTATTCGCACGAGTTCTTCATTCAGAGACATGGGAGTCAGGCCCTCGTTCAGGTAGGTGGGGATCGCGCTGTTGCTGGTCACGGTGTTCACGCGGCTGCCTCCGTCTTGTCAGCGGTGACAACTGCTGCGGCGTCCTTGCGCGGACGGCCACGAGGCCGCTTCCGCGCGATGACGACACCGCGCTCGAAGATCTCTCCACCCCAGACACCCCACGGCTCGTGACGGGCGAGCGCGCCGGCGAGGCACTCCGCCAGAACCGGGCAGGTCCCGCAGAAGGCCTTGGCCTTCTCGAGGTCCGCCGGAACGTCACCGAACCAGAGGTCGGGGTTGTGGGTGCGGCAGGGCAGGTCAAGCCCCTCCGCGAGGTCCGGAAGTGTCTCGCCGGTGAGCGGGACAGTCGCGGTCAACATCAGGGTTTTCTCCTTGTGTGGGGTACTGCAAAAACACGAAAGCCGCGGACTCTGTGCGAGTCCGCGGCTTTCGTGAGCCTGGTGGTCCTTCGACCCCCTCTATGGGGTCGGCAGGAGCCTTCTCACTTGATGCGCGGACAGCGCATTCGTGTAGTTGTCGACGTCATCGATGACCGGCAGCGCGATCGGCTGCTCGCTGCCCAGTTCGGCGACAGTCAGAGCGGTGCCGCGCAGAGCGGTGCCCCGCTCACGGCCCAGCAGTGCCACTGGCTTGTGGGCAGAGGTGTGCCACATGGCCTGAGCGGATGCGGACGTGCAGATGCCCTCGGTCAACGGGAGGCCGAGCGCGCGGGAGATGCTGAAGATCTTCACAACGGGCCACCTCCTCCGAACGAGAGAGCTCTGCATCGAGAGCTAGTAGTAGTTCTTCTTCCCCAGACGGGTCCTCCGGACCCGGCATGAGCAGGTTATGACCCCGTCCCGGGGGCTCGCAACCTATTTAACGAAACTTGTCCCGATCAGGTGGCGGAGTACCCGACACCGGCTCGGACCAGGCCCAACACATCGTCGCCGAACTTATCAAGCTTGGAGGCGCCGATGCCCGAGATCGCCACAAGTCCGGCCGAATCCGTGGGTCGCTGCTCCGCGATCGCCATCAACGTCGCGTCCGTGAAGACGACGTACGCGGGCACCTTGAGCTCCCGCGCCCGCCCCGCACGCCACCGGCGCAGCGACTCGAGCAGCTCTTCGTCCACATCGGACGGGCAGGACCTGCATCGACCGAGCTTGACGGCTTGCGCGTCGACCAGCGTCGACGTGCAGACCCGGCAAGACGGTTTCTCCTTCTTCATCAGAGGAGGCCGCTGCGCGCCGCCAGATACCCGTGCGGCCGGGTGGTTCTCGGGCACGAGGCTGTAGAGGAAGCGCGATCGGCGGCGGTATTTGCGTCCACCGGCCGCACGCGACAACGCCCACGACAGCCAGAGGTGCTCACGCGCGCGCGTCACGCCTACATATAGAAGGCGGCGTTCTTCTTCGACCTTCGCCTCATCGCCGTCGGCGTACTGGATCGGCATCGTGCCCTCGACCAGCCCGACGAGGAACACGGCGTCCCACTCCAGGCCCTTCGACGCGTGCAGCGACGCCAGTGTCACGCCTTCGACGGTCGGCGGGTGCTGCGCCTCGGCGCGCATGTCCAGCTCGACGCAGAAGCGCGGCAGGTCGGCCTCTGGCGTTGAGATGACGAACTCCTCGGCGAGCTCGACCAACGCGAGCAACGACTCCCACCGCTCACGTGCGGAGCCACCGGTCGGCGGTTCGTCGGTCAGGCCGACGCGGCCCAGCACCGAGCGCACCACCTCGGGCAGGCTGCCGGGGACCTCACCGGCCGAGCGCAACGCGATCATCGCCTGGCGCACTTCGGCACGTTCGAAGAACCGCTCGCCGCCGCGCACCAGGTAAGGAATGCCGAGCGACGCGAGCGCCTGCTCGTACACCTCTGACTGCGCGTTGACGCGGTAGAGGATGGCGATCTCGGAAGCCGCGACGCCCTCGTCGAGCAACGCCTTGATGCGCAGGGCGACCGCGTCCGCCTCAGCCGGTTCGTCGTCGAACTCGTGGAACCGCGGCGCGGGCCCTTCAGGCCGCTGCCCGATCAGCTGCAGCCGCGAACCGGCGGGACGACCGCGCGCCCACTTGATCACGTCGTTGGCCAGTGCCACGACCTGCGGCGTCGACCGGTAGTCGCGCTCCAGCCGCACGACGACCGCCTCGGGGAACCGCCGCGCGAAGTTGAGCAGCGGCTGCGGCGAAGCGCCGGCGAACGAGTAAATGGTCTGGTTCGCGTCGCCGACCACGGTCAGGTCGTCACGGCCGCCGAGCCACGAGTCGAGCACGCGCTGCTGCAGCGGCGTCACGTCCTGGTACTCGTCGACCACGAAGCAGCGGTAGCGGTCGCGGAACTCCTGCGCGACCTCGGCGCTGTCCTCCAGCGCACCGGCCGTGTAGAGCAGCAGGTCGTCGAAGTCGAGCAGCTGCGCCTCGTTCTTGAGCTGCTCGTAGGTCGTGTAGAGCTTCATGATCTGCTCGGCGGGCGCAGGGATGTCCCGTGCGGCGCGCGCGGCGGCGACCGGGTAGTCCTCCGGCGTCAGCAGCGACGCCTTCGCCCACTCGATCTCGCTCGTCAGGTCCCGCAGCGCGTCGGGCTCGGTCGGCAGCCCCAGCCGGGACGCGGCGCGGGCGACGACTCGGATCTTCTGGTCGACCAGCTCCCAGCGCGGACCGCCGATGACGCGCGGCCAGAAGTAGCGCAACTGACGTGAGGCGGCGGCGTGGAACGTCACGGCCTGTGCGCCGTGCACGTCGAGAGACCGCAAACGGGTGCGCATCTCCCCCGCGGCGCGCTTGGTGAACGTGACGGCGAGGACCTGCGACGGAGCGACGTGACCGCGTTGGCACAGGTAGGCGATGCGGTGGGTGATGGTGCGCGTTTTGCCGGTACCGGCCCCCGCGAGCACGCACACCGGGCCGCGCGGAGCCTCGACCGCTGCGCGCTGTTCCGGATCAAGACCCTCCAGCAACGCGTCCATGCCCGGCAGTCTCGCAGATGGCCGATGCAACTCCGAGACCAGCGCGCCGTATCCTGTGAGCATGGCTGGTAAGCAGGACAAGGCGGCTGCCAAGGAAGCGGCGAAGGTTCGCCGCGCGGCATCACGCGAGCGGCGCAAGCAGATCTTCGAGGCGTTCAAGATGCAACGCCGCGAGGACAAGGCGCTGATTCCGCTGATGCTGGGGGCCGTCCTCGGTGCCACGGCGATCGCCGTGGTCCTGGGCCTGGTCTTGAACGCGGTCTGGATGACCGTGCCGCTGGGCGTCGCGATCGGCGCGCTGCTGGCCGTGATCATCTTCGGCCGCCGCGTGCAGAGCAACGTCTTCCGCAAGGCCGACGGCCAGGCGGGCGCCGGCGCGTGGGCGCTGGAGAACCTGCGCGGCCGCTGGCGGGTCACCCCCGCCGTCGCGGGCACCACGCACTTCGACGCCGTGCACCGCGTCATCGGCCGGCCGGGCGTCGTCCTGGTCGCCGAGGGTGCGGCTCACCGGGTGAAGCCGCTCCTCGCCCAGGAGAAGAAGCGCATCTCGCGCGTCATCGGCGAGACGCCGATCTACGACTTCATCATCGGCTCCGAAGAGGGCCAGGTGCCGCTCAAGAAGCTGCAGTCGACGCTGATGAAGCTGCCGCGCAACATCACGGCCGCCCAGGTCGACACGCTCGAGACCCGCCTCGCCGCGCTGGCCAGCCGCGGTGCGGCGCTGCCCAAGGGCCCGATGCCGGCGGGCGCGAAGATGCGCAACGTCCAGCGCTCACTGCGCCGTCGCTGATTCAGCGCCGTCGCTGACCTCAGATCGCCGCTGATCCAGCTCCCACCAGCACAAAGGCCCGCCGCACAGCTCGTGTGGCGGGCCTTTCACGTCCTGGAGCGTTAGCGGACCTTGATGACGACCGTCCCCGCGGCCTTGTCGTGCAGGCACCGGCCGTCCGAGTCCCAGACCAGCGCCGGGATCAGCGGGAAGATCAGAATCGTGCGCAGCAGCGCGCGGGGCAGGTGCACGTAGGCCTTGCCGTCGATCCGCGCCACCCGCAGCCCGAACACCGCGTGCCCCGGCGTGAACCCGAAGTACGCGACCGCGATCACGGTGATGACGAACCAGGCCAGCAGGCTCCAGTTGCGCGGCAGGTCAGGCCGGGTGAACACCGCCGCGACGCCCGCCGACAGCAGGAAGTCGGTGAAGATGGCGGCCGTGCGCCGTCCGATCGAGGCGATGGAGCCCGGCCCCTTCTCGGGGAAGCCGTGGCGCTCACCACGCCAGCGCTGCTGGGTGCCGTCGTTCGACCCCTCGCCCGGCTCCAGCACGGAGTTGGGTCCCGACAGCCACGAACCGGTCCACTTGCTCACCCCACCAGAGTAAAGCCGTGCTCAACGGGTGAGGACCAGCAGGTCGCCTTGCCCCTTCGGACCGCCCCGTTAACACTGGCGAAACATCGGAGTGACGGACGGGCAACACCGCCGACATACGGTCACTCGCGATGACCAGCCGTTGTCCATAGTCAAGGAGTCGACGAGGGTGTTCAAGAATTCCGACGAGGTGCTGAAGTTCATCACCGACGAGGGCGTCAAGTTCGTCGACGTGCGGTTCAGCGACCTGCCCGGCGTGATGCAGCACTTCACGCTGCCGGCCCAGGCGTTCGACGCCGACGCGATCGAAGAGGGTTTGGCCTTCGACGGCTCCTCCGTGCGCGGTTTCCAGTCGATCCACGAGTCGGACATGCTGCTGCTGCCCGACCTGTACACCGCGCGCCTCGACCCGTTCCGGATCGAGAAGACGCTGATCGTCAACTTCTTCGTGCACGACCCGTTCACGCGTGAGGCGTACAGCCGCGACCCGCGCAACATCGCGCGCAAGGCCGAGCAGTACATCACCGACTCGGGCATCGCCGACACCGCCTACTTCGGTGCCGAGGCGGAGTTCTACATCTTCGACTCGATCCAGTTCGACACCACCGCGAACGGGTCCTTCCACAAGATCGACTCCGAATCCGGCTGGTGGAACACCGGCCGCGAGGAAGAGGGCGGCAACCTCGGCTACAAGGTGAAGTACAAGGGCGGCTACTTCCCCGTCACGCCGACGGACCACTACGCGGACCTCCGCGACCAGATGGTCCTCAACATGCAGGCCCAGGGCTTCACCGTCGAGCGCGCCCACCACGAGGTCGGCACCGCGGGCCAGGCGGAGATCAACTACAAGTTCAACACGCTGCTGCACGCCGCGGACGACTTGATGCTGTTCAAGTACATCATCAAGAACACGGCGTGGCAGGCCGGCAAGACCGTCACCTTCATGCCGAAGCCCCTCTTCGGCGACAACGGCTCGGGCATGCACACGCACCAGTCGCTGTGGAAGGACGGCGCGCCGCTGTTCCACGACGAGAGCGGCTACGCGGGCCTGTCCGACACCGCCCGCCACTACATCGGCGGCATCCTGCACCACGCGCCGTCGCTGCTGGCCTTCACCAACCCGACGGTGAACAGCTACCACCGCCTGGTCCCCGGCTACGAGGCCCCGGTCTCGCTGGTCTACTCCCAGCGCAACCGCTCGGCGTGCGTCCGCATCCCGATCACGGGCAACAACCCGAAGGCCAAGCGCATCGAGTTCCGCTGCCCCGACTCGTCCGGCAACCCGTACCTCGCCTTCTCGGCGATGGTCATGGCCGGCCTCGACGGCGTGAAGAACAAGATCGAGCCTCCGGCCCCGATCGACAAGGACCTCTACGAGCTCCCGCCCGAGGAGGCCCGCGACGTCAAGCAGGTCCCGGCCACGCTCGACGCGGTGCTGGACAACCTGGAGGCCGACCACGAGTTCCTGCTCGAGGGCGGCGTGTTCACCCCGGACGTGATCGACACCTGGATCTCGTTCAAGCGTGAGCAGGAGATCGACCCGCTGCGTCTGCGCCCGAACCCCTACGAGTTCGCGCTCTACTACGACGTGTGATCGACACTCTCCAGCTGCTGAGGGCCGGGCGACTGACAAGTCGCCCGGCCCTCAGTTCATTTGGACGCCGAGCAACGTCGCGCTGCAGGACACGCCTCGCCCACCCGTGACGACCCGGACGTTGGACACCACGACGTCGGCCTCAGTGCCGGTCGGCAGTCTCATCAGGGCGTCACCGTCGATGAGGGGTTCCGAGGACGTACCCGCGCCAGACCACTGCCACTGGCCGCCGTTCACCGTCTCGATCAGATCCGCACGGTCCAGCGCGACCGTTCTGCCATCCAGGTAGATGAGCCATGCTGGTCCTGAGTAGCTGAACATCTCGCCTCCCTGCTTCCCCTACGCCATGACACACGCGTGGCGCGGGCGCGAGGTTCACGTGGTACTGGTTGCACGTGACTGAGTGGACGGTGCACGGCACCCGCAGGATCTACGAGTCGGAGTGGATGAGCGTCGACCTCGACGACGTGGAGATCCCGCAGGGCGAGCGGTTCGAGCACCACGTGCTGCGGTTGCCGTACCCGTCGACCGGTGTGGTCGTCGTCGAGGATGAAAACGTTCTCCTCATGTGGCGTCACCGCTTCACCACGGGCGTCTGGGGCTGGGAGATCCCGGCCGGCCGGCTGGAAGAAGGCGAGACCGCCGAGACCGCGGCTGTTCGCGAGACCGAGGAAGAGACTGGTTACAGGGTGAGCGTCGAGCCGTTGATCACGATGAATCCGTTGAACGGCATCAGCTCGCACGTCACGCACGTCTTCGTGGGTACCGGCGCGGTCAAGACCGGTGAGCACGATCCGGCTGAGGCCGCGCGGGTCGAGTGGGTGCCGCTCAACGAGATTCCCGCGCTGATCCGAAAAGGACAGATCCCGTGCGGCATCACGTTGGCGGCGCTCACCACCTATCTCACGCTGCGGACAGCCTAGAGCGGACCTCCATCAGGGCCTCGCCGAGCAGGTTGAGGCCCAGCCACGCTGACGGGTCCGAGGCGCGTGGATCTGAGGCGACCAGGCCGATGCCCCACACGCGGTCCTCGGGGCTGGCTTCCACCAGCACCCGGGAACCCGTGTCCAGCAGGTAGGAACGCAGTGCGGGGTCCTGGCCGAACTTCGCCAGGTTCCCTTCGACCACGATCGGCAGGCGCTGGGACTCCCAGGCAGGCGAGGAAAAACCGGAGACCGTGCGGCCCAGCGCCTTGGCTTCGGCCGGCGTGCGGGCGGCCAGCACGCGCGAGGCCGAGGAGAGGTCGTTGAACAGCAACGCCTTGCGCCACATCATGTAGTGCTCGGCTGACGCGAACTGTTGTCCCTCAACGACAAAGGAGCACGGCCACCACTGCGACAGGCAGCCCTTGCCGATGCTGCCGTCGTGTTCGGGCTGGTGCCCCCAGAAGAACAGGAACTTCACACGACCACAGTAGGTCGTCTACGAGCGATCGTCCGACGGGTTTTCGTCAGGTTCCGGCATCTCCGGTTCGCGCCAGGTCTGGGACCTCGTCGGGCCGCCCGCGCGCAGCTCGTTCGCGAGTTCGCGCTTCAGCTCGTCGTCGCGGGCGGGTCCGTGCTGATCACTTCCGCGCTGTGCCACAGGTGCCTCCCAAGTGTTGAACTCACGGGAGGCGTACCCACTCTGCACGACCTAATCACTTCGGGATCGGGATGCCCGTCACGGTGATCGCGGCGCCGGTCGGGGCGAACTGGCCGGAGATCGACGAGAACGTCAGAGTGAGCGAGTTCACACCCGTGCCGAGCTTCTCGTCGAGCACGACGGTGCCCGAGGTCGTGGTGCCCTGGGTCACGAGGCTGTCCCACTTGCTGCTGGACGCCGTGTAAGTGCGCTTCAGATCGTCCAGGACCGCGATGCCGTCCACGGGGAGGGTCATTCTGGCCTGGGAGGCGTTTGTGGCCGTCACGAAGAGCTTCACACGGCCGTTCGCGGCTTCTACGCGCGTGACTTCTATCGTCAGCATGCCGCGTTGTTGCTTGAAGGAACCCGTCTGCACCTTCACGTCCGCGGAAGGCTCCGTGGTTTCCAGTGCCCCATCAGGGGTTTCGACGCCGTTCGACGTAGTCGTCGTCGCTGTGGCGTTGGGCTGGGCGGTGGAGTTGCTACCGCTCAGTGCAAACTGAATCACACCGAGTAGTGCGAGCACCCCAGCAGCCACGCCCGCGATGGTGATCGCAGTCTTTGCTCCGCGCGTGACCCGACGATGCTGCATGTCTTCCTCTGTTCGACCCCCGTGCTTTGCCCACAGCTCCCCCGCTGGGCGCGCCTAGTCTCATCTCGATTGAGTGAAACGTCAATGCGCTAGGGTCCGCGCGTGTCTCAAGAAGTCGCCGAATTCACGGCTCCGCAGCTGCTCACCACCCACATCGTCGAGTCGGTAGTCGATGCGCTCGAAGCGGTTCAGGCCGCTGACGTGCTCGACCTCGGCGTCCGCGTCTACAACCGTCTCGTTCCCGACGCCGACGACGCAGAGTCGTTGGAGGAGGAGTGGGTGATCGAGGTTTACACCAGCGCGCCTGCTGTCGACCCTGATCAGGACGAGGACTGAGCAGTCCAGAAATGGGGGCACCCCACCAGGAGTGCCCCCAAACCTGAAAACAAACCTGAAGCTTTCAGGCCGTTAGTACGACTTTCCCGCGCACGTGCCCGCCTTCGAGCAACTTGTGCGCCTTCACGGCCTCGGTCAACGGAAACGTCTGCTGCACCTCGACGCGCAGCGAACCCGCCGCGACCAGATCCACCAGCCACTGCGTCTGTTCCGCGTTCGGGCGCGCCCAGGTGTTGATCACGCCGTGCTCCATCGCCCGCGGCCCGTCCACAATGGACGTCATCCGCGCCCGGTCGCGCACCAGCTGCAACGACTGGTCGAACGCGAGCCCGCCGACGTTGTCGACCACCACGTCGACCAGGCCGTCACCGCCGATCAGCTCCGCCACCGCGTCGACCAGCGCGTCACCGTAGGCGACCGGTTCGGCTCCGAGCGACCGCACGAACTCGTGGTTGCGCGGCGAGGCCGTGCCGAGGACCCGCGCGGCACCGAGCTCACGCGCGATCTGCACCTGAAGATGCCCGACACCGCCCGCGGCCGCGTGCACCAGCACGACGTCGCCAGACCCGGTGCCGACGGCTTTCAGGGCCTGCAACGCCGTCAGCCCTGCCAGCGGCAGTGCGGCGGCCGTCACGAAGTCCACGTTGGATGGTTTGCGCGCGATCATCCGGTCCGGTAGCGCGACCAGCTCGGCATAGGTGCCGAACTGGACGTGGTCCTTGCGCGCGTAGGCGAGCACCTCGTCGCCCGGCTTCCAGTCCTGCACGCCGATGCCGACCGCCCGCACGACGCCGGACACGTCCCAGCCCGGGATCAACGGCAGGTGGTGCGGCAGCAGGCCCTGCAGGTAACCGGCTCTGATCTTGAAGTCCACCGGGTTCACCCCGGCCGCCTTGACCTCCACCAGGACCTGGTCAGGCCCGAGCAGCGGATCGGGCAGCTCCTGCCACGACATGACGTCGGCGTCGCCGAACTGGGTAAACGCGATCGCTTTCACAGTCCCTCACCGTAGAAGACTCGCTCCGCGACCGCACGTGCACGGCGAGTAGTCCGGCGATATTCCTCCAGGAACACCCCCGGATCGCCGTTGGGCTGGTACCCCATCACGGACGCGACGGCGACGAGGTCGCGGCCGGACGTCGGCAGCTGATCGGACGCCTTGCCGCGCACCAACGTCACGGCGTTGCGCGCGTGCGTGGCGAGATTCCACGCGGCCGTCAGCGCGGCGGCGTCGTCCTCGGCCAGCAGGCCCGCTTCGACAGCGGCCGCCATCGCGGCCATTGTGGACGGTGTGCGCAGGCTGGGAACAGCGCCGGAGTGCTGGAGCTGCAACAACTGCACGGTCCACTCGACGTCCGCGAGCCCGCCCCGCCCGAGCTTGGTGTGCGTGCTCGGGTCGGCACCGCGCGGCAGCCGTTCCGTTTCGACCCGCGCCTTGATCCGCCGGACCTCCCGCACCGACGCCGCGTCCAAGCCTTCCGCCGGATACCGCAGCGGCTCGATCAACGCCTCGAAGTCGGCGCCGAGCGTCGCGTCGCCCGCGATGAACCGGGCCCGCAGCAGCGCCTGCTTCTCCCAGATCTCCGCCCACTGCCGGTAGTACGCGCGGTACGAGTCGAGCGTCCGCACCAACGGCCCCTGCCGTCCCTCCGGCCGCAGGTCCGCGTCGACCTGCAGCGGCGGGTCCTGCGACGGCGCGCCGAGCAGCCGCCGGATGTTCTCCACGACACCGCTCGCCCACTTCGCCGCCTCGGAGTCGGACACGCCCTCAAGTGGCCGGCACACGAACAGCACGTCCGCGTCCGAGCTGTACCCGAGTTCATGCCCGCCGAGCCGCCCCATGCCGATCACGGCCAGCACCGCAACGGGTTCGCCGGCCGCGCGCACCGCCGCGTCCAGCGCGCTCTGCAGCACCGCTCCCCACACCTCGGACAGCGAGATGCACACCGTCTCGATCGGCATGAACCCCAGCAGGTCCGCGGCGGCGATCCGCAACATCTCGTGGCGCCGCATCGACCGCGCGGCCGCGACCGCGCGCGCCAGGTCGTCGTACCGGGAAACCGCACTGCGCAACGGGTTTCCGATGGAGTGCGGGTCGCGGCCGACCAACGCGTCGGTGTCCGCGAGCAGCCGCAACACCTCGGGCGCCCGCACGAGCAGATCGGGAACGAACTTGGAGGTGCCGAGCAGCACCGCGAGCCGTTCGACGACAGCGCCCTCGTCCCGCAAAAGCCGCAGGTACCAAGGGGTTTCCGCGAGTGCCTCGGACACCTTGCGGTACGCCAGGAGCCCGCCGTCCGGGTCAGGCGTGCCGGCGAACAGGTCCAGCAGCACCGGCAGCAACGCACCCTGGATGCGAGCACGCCGGGACATGCCGTGCGTCAACGCCTGGATGTGCCGCAACGCGCCGTCGGGCGAGGTGTAACCCAACGCCGCGAGCCGGGCCACGGCCTCCTTGGTGGTGAGCCGCAACGCCTCGGTCGGCACGCCCGCCACGGACTGCAGCAGCGGCCGGTAGAACAGCTTCTCGTGCAGCCGCCGGACCTGGTTGGCGTGCTTGCGGAACTCCGCGAGCAGCACCTGCCCCTCCGACTTCTGCCCGTCCGCCGCCACCCCGACAGAGCGCGCCAGCCAGCGCAACGCCACGGCGTCGTCGTCTGCGGGGAAGAGGTGCGTGCGCAGTAAACGCTGCAGCTGCAGCCTGTGCTCCAACGTGCGCAGGAACCGGTACGAGCGCCCGAAGTCCGCCGCGTCCTCACGCCCGACATATCCACCCGTGCCCAGCACGGCCAACGCGGCGGTCGTCGCCTGAATGCGCAGGTCCTCGTCGGAACGGCCGTGCACGAGCTGCAGCAGCTGCACCGCGAACTCGACGTCACGCAGACCACCGCGGCCGAGCTTCAACTCACGGTCGGCGAGGCCGGAAGGCACATGGTCCTCAACGCGCCGACGCATCGCCTGCACGTCCTCGACGAAATTCTCGCGCTCGGCCGCCGTCCACACGTACGGCCGCACGACCTCGAGGTACGCCTGCCCCAGCTCGGCATCACCCGCGACCGGCCGCGCCTTCAGCAACGCCTGGAACTCCCAGGTCCGCGCCCACTTCTTGTAGTAGGACGCGTGCCCGTCCAAAGTGCGAACCAGCGCCCCGGCCTTGCCCTCCGGCCGCAGCGCCGCGTCCACCTCGAAGCACGACTGGCCCGCGATCTGCATCATCGTGCTGGCCAGCCGGGTCGCCACGCTCAGATCGCCCTCGGCGACGAACACGACGTCGACGTCGCTCACGTAGTTCAGCTCGTTCGCGCCGCACTTGCCCATGGCGATCACCGCGAGCTGGCAGCGGTCCGCGCCTTTGACGCGTTCCGACGCGAGCTTCAGCGACGCCCGTAGCGCCGACACGGCGAGATCGGACAGCTGTGCGGCCACGGTGTCGTACGGGACGAACGGCAGTGAGGACTCGACGACATGCGCCAGGTCATTGGCCGCAACGAGCAGCAGCTTCGCCCGGTACTCCGTGCGCAGCACACCATCGTCCGGCAGCTCCAGCGACACGTCGACCTCGCCGGTGAGCGATCGCCACCGGTCGGGGTTCACGACGAGGAAGTCGGACAACGCGGTCGACGACCCGAGCACGGCGAGCAGCCGGCCGCGCACGACGACGTCCTCGCGCAACGCGGCCGACAGCGCGTCCCAGTCGGCGGCCGGCTGCAGGCGTTCAAGCCCGCGCAGCGCGAGGTCGGGATCGGGGCAGCGGGAGAGCGCGGAGAGGATCGGCTCGGCGCCGTCGGCCGGGCGGCGGTCAGCCCACAGGCCGAGGCCGCGCAGCACTGACTCGCTGCGCGGCTCGGTGAGCCCGAATCTTGCCGGTGACGAATGACGGACTGGTTCGCTCATCAAGAGCCAACCCTAATGCCCTCACACGGCTAGAAGACGATCAGAGAGAGTCCATAAAGCACGACGGCGACGCACCCGGCGAAGCTCGCCACGGCGGGAACCTTCTTGTCGTTCGACAACGCCCGGATGCCCAGCACGAACAGGGTGACCAGGACCAGCGTCACCAGCAGCGTGGCACTGAAGACCTGGAGCAGCGCTTCCCACTTGATCGTCATGCCGCCACCTTGTGCAGCTCGGCCTGCGCGGCCACCTCGTCGACGATGTGTTCGGGCCGCACCGGCTCGCGCCGCGACAGGATCCAGATGACGCCGGCGACGATCGCACCGATCACGGCGACGCCGATGACCCCGGTGGTGCCGCTGGACGCCCACTTGCCCGCGATCGCACCGACGAAGCCGGCGGCGGGCAGGGTGAGCAGCCACCCGGCGGCCATCTTGCCCATGGTGCCCCACTTGACGCCGTGACGATCACGGCCGAGACCGGAGCCCATGATGCCGCCGGACGCGACGTGCGTGGTCGACAGCGCGAAGCCGAGGTGCGACGACGCGAGGATCGCCGTGGCGGTCGAGGTCTGCGCCGCGAAGCCCTGGGCGGGCTCGATGGTCGTCAGGCCGCGGCCGAGGGTGTGCGTGATGCGCCAGCCGCCGAGGTAGGTGCCGAGCGCGATCGCGAGACCGGCGCTGACGATCACCCAGGTGGGCGGCGCCGAGCCGGGCGCGAGCGAGCCGGACGTGATCAGCGCGAGCGTGATGATGCCCATGGTCTTCTGCGCGTCGTTCGTGCCGTGCGCGAGCGAGACCAGCGAGGCGGACGCGACCTGGCCGATCTTGAACCCGGTGTGCGAGACGCGCGGGTCCGCGGCCTTCTTGAGGCGGTAGACGATGATCGTCGCGATCGCCGCGACCAGGCCGGCCACCAGCGGCGCGACGACCGCGGGCACCAGCACCTTGTCGACGACCTTGGCGAAGTGGATGGCGTCCACTCCGGACGCGACCCAGGCGGCACCGATCAGGCCGCCGAACAGCGCGTGCGACGAGCTCGAGGGCAGTCCGGCGTACCACGTGACGAGGTTCCACATGATCGCGCCGACCAGCCCGCCGAAGATGATCGCGGGAGTGATCTTGGCGTCGTCCACGATCCCGCCGGAGATGGTTTTGGCCACCTCGACGGACAGGAATGCGCCGACGAGGTTGAGGACCGCCGACAACGCGACCGCCGTGCGGGGCTTCAGGGCACCGGTGGCGATGGAGGTGGCCATGGCGTTGGCCGTGTCGTGGAACCCGTTGGTGAAATCGAAGATGAGAGCAGTGACAACGACGATGATCACTACAAGTGCGGGATCCACACTGATCCTCCGGCTGGATCGAACAAGGTGTCCGAGAGATGACGGTACCGGGAACTCAGGGTGCCCTATAACCTACGAAAGTAACGTCACACCAACGGAAGTTGTGTGCCCAAACACCCCGCGGGCGACAGTTCTCCCCGTACCAGCTTCGCGAATCTGGCCACGAACGGCTGCCACACCTCTTCGAAGTCGCGATGAGCCTCCGCGAGGAAGTCCTGGTCGAAGTGGGTGGGCCGCGCGCAGGCCGCCGATTCAGGATCTTTCGCGGCCCAGTTCAAGACGATTTCCGGGGTCGTCTCGATGTGGAACTGCAGACCGTAAGCACTCGTTCCGACCCGAAACGCCTGATTCGGGTATTTCGGCGAGGCCGCGAGGTGTTCCGCGCTCGGCGGCAGCACGTGCACCTCGTCACTGTGGAACTGCAGCACGTCGGGCGTGAACGGCAGATCCGCGAACAACGGGTCCATCCCGGCAGCGTCGCGCTTCGCCACCAGCAGCACACCGACCTCGGGCCCCTGGGGCCCGCGGCGCACCTGTCCGCCGGTCGCGGCCGCGAGCAGCTGCGCACCGAGGCAGATCGCCAGGGTCGGGAGGCTCTGCGACACCGCGTTCGAGAGCAGGCGCCGGGCATCGGCGAGCCACGGGTGCTCCAGGTCGTCGAGCGCCCCCATCTCGCCGCCAAGGCAGATCACACCCTGGTAGCCGTCGAGGCTCGCGGGCGCGGGCTCGTCCTTCAACGGCACGAGGTGCAGCTCGACACCCTCGGCCTCCAACCACTC
This sequence comes from Lentzea sp. NPDC054927, assembly GCF_053610285.1. Taxonomy (NCBI): domain Bacteria; kingdom Bacillati; phylum Actinomycetota; class Actinomycetes; order Pseudonocardiales; family Pseudonocardiaceae; genus Lentzea; species Lentzea sp. NPDC054927. Next base: position 2,528 of record NZ_JBSGXZ010000005.1, on the reverse strand, counting down.
GCCCAGCTTGGCCAGCGGGTCGGACTGCGAAGGCTGAAGGACGAGCAAACGCGGTGCGGTCACGCACACGAGCCTATGTCGGCCTCACTCAGCAATGACACGCGACCTTGGATACACCTGCGCCAACGAGCTCATCCGACTCGACCGGATAGCCCGCCTCCCGCCACGCCGTGATGCCGCCGGACAGGCGCTTCACCCGGAAGCCCCTCTGTGCCAGTGCGAGAGCGCCCTTGGTGGCGGCGTTGCACTGGAAGCTCTCGCAGTAGCAGATGTAGACCAGGCCGGGATCGAGATCGAGCTGGTCGGACAGGTCGCGGTCGGACAGGTCGCGGTCAGGCAGGTCGCGGTCGAGCAGGTCGCGGTAGGGCAGGTTGATCGCGCCGGGAATGCGGGCCTGGGCGAACGCCTCCGGTGCGCGCGTCTCCACGAGGACGTAACCCGTGGTGTCGCCGGCCTCCATGTCGCGGTGGACGTCGTCGGGATCGGCCTCGAACGCGAGCTCGGCGGCGAAGAACTCGGCGGCGGCGTGCGGGGCGGCGGCGGGGAAGCGCAGTGCGTTCGTCATGCCTTGATCCTGCTGGGACCTCTCCGGTTTCGACATGCGGAAGTCCAGGCGTTCGGGATGTTCTCCTTATGATTTCCAGGTGGAACTCGACGCCGTGGACTGGAAGATCCTCACCCTGCTGCAGCAGGACGGGCGGATGTCGTTCACCGCGCTGGGCCGCGAGGTGTCGCTGTCCGCGCCGGCGGTGACCGAACGGGTGCGACGCCTGGAGTCGATGGGCGTGCTCACCGGCTTCGTCGCGGTGGTCTCCCCCGCCCGGCTGGGCCTGCCGATCGAGTCGATCGTGCGCGTGCGGGTGCGATCGCTGGACACGCCGCGATTCCGGTCGCACGTCCTGGTGCTGCCGCAGATCCTGGACGCGGACCACGTGACCGGCGACGACTGCTGGCTGCTGCGCGTGGTCTGCCGGTCGATGATCGAACTCGAGGAACTCGTCGAGGTCATGCAACGATACGGCGACACCACGACCTCGCTCGTGTTCTCCTCACACGTCCGCAACCGCCCGCTGTCGCCCGAGCTGTTCGACTGACCTCACGTGTCACGTCATCAGATCGGGTGATGGTTGTCCGGATTCTGGCCCTGGTTCGTCTCGTTCAGTAGGGCTGGCGCTGGCCGGCACGTTGTCCACAACCTGATCGGGTGGCGAGTGTCCTGAAACGACGTTTTGTTTCTCCCGCATATACGGAAGCGCGGGGGATGCGACCGGGACGGCGGTGATCGGGTGGGGTGTGGACGGCCCCTCCATTTAGGTCACTGGGCCAGAATGGTTCCGTTGTCGTGCCACGAGATCAGCGTGATGGCCTGGCGTTCGCCGCGCGGGGACGCGTGCGCCGCGCAGGCCGCGGTCGCCGCGGTTAGTTGCGCACTGTGGTTGGCCGGATCGGTTGCGGGAAGGCGCTGGCTGTGGCCTGGAAGTCCTGGATGTTGTTGTGGTTCAGCGCTTCCACCAGAACTCCGCCCAGTCGTCGAGCGGTTGGTAGCCGATGCGTTGGTAGATGGAGTTCGAGGTCGGGTTGGTCAGGTCCGCGAAGAGCAGGACGTCGGTGGCGCCCTGGTCCAGTGCCCACTGGCTGACCATCGCGCTGATGGCGGCGCCGTAGCCGTGCTTGCGGTGTTCGGGCGGGGTGTAGACCGGGCCGATTCGGGTCATGCCGGCCTGCGGGAGGCTTGCCACGGCCCAGGCGACGGGGGTGTTGTTGACCTCCCAGAGTGCGTGGCCGTTGCCTAGGCGCAGGGAGCTGCGCATGGCGTCGGGCGCTCCCTCGTTTGGGGCTTCGGGCACGGCTTCCTGTAGGAACTCCTTGCGCCAGGTGCCTAGGAGATCCGCGTCGTCTTCGGTGGCCATGCGGCCGGAACCATTTACGGTTGGCGGGGCCAGGGTGCCTAGGCGGTACAGCCTGGTGGCCAGGGATTCGGTGAAGGTCTGGCCTGTCGCTGTGGCGAAGGCCTCAGACCTTTCCCGCGGGCCGGTCACGCCTGGGGAGTCCGGGTCGACCTTGTTGATCGTGCGCACTGCCAGGTCCACCGCGTCGAGGGGGAGATCGGCCGCTTGGAAGGGCCAGGGCGGGGTGCGGATCAGCGAGCCGATCACTTCGCCGTTCTGGTGGAAGGTGATCAGGGTTGGCGGGTGGTCGGTGGCCGGCAGGCGGCGTATGCGGTCGAGTGACGTCAGTGCGATGGTGTTCCGCACCGGATCGGCCGCGAGCCGATCGTGGGTGGTGGCGTCGAACGACTCCAAGCTGGTGTGCACGACCGCGTCCATGGGTCCTATCAGATCAGGGCTGGCAAGCGGAAAATCTGGGCATGCAAAAGACCCCTGAGGGGAGCACCGAAGTGCTCGACCCTCAGGGGTCTTCTGAAAGATTGTCCGGCGGCGACCTACTCTCCCACACCGTAACCAGTGCAGTACCATCGGCGCAGAAGGGCTTAACTACCGGGTTCGGAATGGGACCGGGTGTTTCCC